>NZ_CP065958.1:7575416-7883796 GCF_041270065.1 Streptomyces fradiae
GGTGGCGGCGTCGAGGGCGACTCCGGCTCCGGTGGCGCCGAGCCCGACGACGAGCACGTCGACGACCTCGCCGTCGGCGAGCCGGTCCAGTTCGCGCCGCCGCCGCTCGGCGTTCAGCGAGGAGCCGGGCAGGGCGGTGCCGCTCGTGGGGTTCACGGGGTTCATGGCGTGAGGGTCCTCTCAAGGAGGGTGCGCAGCTCTTCGAGGAAGGCGGCTTCGCTCAGTTCGGGATCGCTCTCGTCGGCCATGGTGCGCAGCGAGAGCGTGAAGGACTGGACGACGAGCAGCAGGGACCGGGCCTGCAGGTCGGGGTGGGCGCGGCGTACGGAACCGTCCTCGTGTCCTTCCTCAAGCGCGGTGAGGAGGAGTCCGAGCAGGGCGTCCTGGCTGGCGCCGCGCCGGTCGAGGACGTACGGCAGCAGCAGCTCGGGGTCGACGTCGAGGATCTTCCGGAACAGCGGATGGGACCGGAACGCGGCGACTCCCGCCACCAACCCCTCGACGATCCGGGCCCGTTCGGGCCGGTCGTCGTCGGGGGGCGGCATGGCGCCGGCGGCGACCGCGATCCATTCACGGGTCATCAGGTCGCCGACGAGGGTCCGCACGTCGGGCCAGCGCCGGTACAGCGTCATCCGGGACACGCCGGCCCGCCGGGCGACGTCGGTGAGGGTGGTCCGGCGTACGCCGACGGCGAGCACGCAGTCCCGTGCCGCGTCGAGTACGGGATCCGCGTCCGCATGGTTGTGACGAATGGGCGTCATCTGTCACAGTGTAATGCCAGTGCGGGCCGAGCGGCAGCGCCGTCCCTGAAACAGACCGTGAGGAACCTCTCGAAGTGGACATGTTGTGGAGCGGCTGGGGCGACCCGGCCAAGGCGGCGCCCCTGCCCGACTCGGTGACCGGCCTGCTGCGGGACCTGCTCGGCGTCACGCCGCGTGAGAGCGGCCCCGCCGACCTCGCCGACATCGACGTGCCCGCCCCGGCGCTGACCGGCGAGGCGAGGGGAGCGCTGAGCGCCGCCGTCGCCGCACCCGACGGCCTGCGGGACGACGCGGAGAGCCGCATCCGGCACACCCGAGGCAAGTCGACCCCCGACCTGCTGCGCATCCGCGCCGGCGAGGTCGACGACATCCCCGCCGCCGTCGTGCTCCCCGGCAGCCACGACGAGGTCCTCGCCGTCCTGCGGGCCTGCGCGGACCACAGCCTGTCCGCCGTCCCGTTCGGCGGCGGCACCTCCGTCGTCGGCGGCCTCGCGCCCACCACGAAGCGGCCCGTCGTCGCGCTCGACCTGCGGCGGCTCGACCAGCTGCTCGCCGTCGACGAGGTGTCGCGCACCGCCACCCTGCAGCCCGGCCTGCGCGGCCCGCGGGCCGAGGAGCTGCTCAACGAGCAGGGCTGGACGCTCGGCCACTTCCCGCAGTCCTTCGAATGGGCGACCGTCGGCGGCTTCGCCGCGGCCCGCTCCAGCGGCCAGGCCTCGGCCGGCTACGGCCGCTTCGACGAGATGGTCCTCGGCCTGACGGTCGCCACCCCCGAGGGCACCCTGTCGACCGGCCGGGCCCCGCGCTCCGCCGCCGGCCCCGACCTGCGCCAGCTGATCCTCGGCTCCGAAGGCGCCCTCGGCGTGATCACCTCGGTGACCGTACGCATCCGGCCGCTGCCGCCGAAGCGGATCTACGAAGGCTGGCGCTTCGCCTCCTTCGAGGCCGGCACGGCGGCCCTGCGCCGCCTCGCCCAGGACGGCCCGCGCCCCACGGTGCTGCGCCTGTCGGACGAGTCCGAGACCTTCATCGGCCTCGCACAGCCGGACGCCATCGGCAGCGCCGCACTCCCGGAGAACCCCGGCTGCATGGCCATCGTCGGCTTCGAGGGCACCGAGGCCGACACGGCCGCCCGCCGCGCCGCCGCCCGTGAGGTCCTCCTGGCCTGCGACGGCGAGTTCATCGGCGAGGAGCCCGGCGACAAGTGGGAGCACGGCCGCTACAACGCGCCCTACCTGCGGGACGCGCTGCTCGACGCCGGCGCGTTCGCCGAGACGCTGGAGACGGCCGCCTTCTGGTCCGCGATCCCCGGCCTGTACACGGCCGTACGGGACGCGCTGACCAGCACCCTCACCGAGGCCGGGACCCCGCCGCTGGTCATGTGCCACATCTCGCACACGTACGAGAACGGCGCCTCGCTCTACTTCACCGTCGTCTCCGCGCAGGGCGAGGACGCCGTCGCGCACTGGGCGCCGGTGAAGAGCGCGGCGAACGACGCGATCCTGGCGGCCGGCGGCACCATCAGCCACCACCACGGCGTCGGCACCGACCACCGCGACTGGTACGCCCGCGAGGTCGGCCCCCTCGGCATCCGTATGCTCCAGGCGGTCAAGGCCGAGGTCGACCCGTCCGGAGTGCTGAGCCCCGGGGTCCTGATCCCCGTCCGCTGATCCCGCTCGGTCCGAACCCTTCCCGCCCGAACCCTTCCCTCCCGAACTCTCCTTCTGCCGCCCGGAGGCCAGATCCATGCGACAGTTCACCGCCGTCGTCAACCCCACCGCCGGGGGCTCCAGCGGCACGGCGAGCCTGCTCCCGGTGGCCCGGCTGCTGCGGGAGGCGGGCGCGCGGCTCGACACCGTCTACAGCCGCAGCCTGGAACACGCCCAGGAACTCGCCCGGGACGCCGGAGGGAAGGGCCACATCGTGCTTGCCGTCGGGGGCGACGGCATGGCCGGCACCGTCGGCGGCGCGCTCAGCGGCACGGACACCGTCTTCGGCCTGGTTCCCGCGGGCCGCGGGAACGACTTCGCGCGCGCCCTGGGGCTTCCCACCGACGCCCCGGGCCTGGCGAAGGTGCTGCTCGACGCCGTACCGCGGGCCGTCGACACCATCCGGGTGGAGTCCGCCCGGCACCACGGGATCTGCGTCCTCGGCAGCGTGTACGCGGGCGTCGACGCGGTGGCCAACCGCCACGCCAACGCCTCCCGGCTGCTGCGCGGCGCGGCCTCCTACTACGCCGGCGGCCTCCGGGCGGTCCTCGCCTGGAAGCCCGCCGCGTACCGCATCACGATCGACGGCGTCCGGCACGAGCGCACCGGCTACACCGTCGTCGCGGCCAACTCCGGCTTCTACGGATTCGGGCGGAACGTCGCACCGGGCGCGCGGGTCGACGACGGCCTCCTGGACGTCGTGGTGATCAAGGAGGCGCCCAAGCGTCTCTTCTTCGCCATGATGAACGAGCTGAAGACGGGCGCGCACGTGAAGCGTCCGCAGATCGAGATCCTGCGCGGCGAGGAGATCCGCATCGAAGCCGACCGCCCCCTCCCGTACGGCGCGGACGGCGAGGTCGACGCGACCCTGCCGGTCACCCTCAGGGCGATGCCCGCGGCCCTCCGCGTACTGGCGCCCGACCACCCCCGCTAGGGCTTGCTCCACCCGGTGGTGCGGGAGTACACGTCGACCAGGTCCACCACGAAGACCAGCGTCGAGCCGGCCGGGATCAAGGGCGTGGGCGACTGATTCCCGTAACCGAGACGCGGCGGGACGATGATCTCGCGCCGGCCGCCGAGCCGCATGCCCCGCACCCCGCGGTCCCAGCCCTTGATCACCCGGCCGGCCCCGAGCGCGAACTTGAACGGCTCGCCGCGGTCCCAGGAGGCGTCGAACTCCTTCCCGGACTCGAAGGTCACCCCGACATAGTGCACCCTGACCACCATGCCCGGCTTCACCTCGGCCCCGTCCCCGACGACCAGGTCCCGGACGGTCAGCTCGGTGGGAGCGTCACCCTCCGGAACGGCGACTTCGGGCTTCGTCGGTTCACTCATTGCAGCATTATCTCGTGGGCGGTGAGTACCCCGATCGGCAGGGAACAGGTGCATGCTGGGCACCAGCACGGTCGATTTCCAGTCTGGAGGCCGAAAAGGTGAACGGCGGCAAGGGGAGACGACGTCTGGCGGCCCGCGCCTCGGCCGGGAGGGGCGCCGGATCGCACCGTACGGCCGCCGCCCGCAGGCGGCTCGGACGGACCGGCGGCGAGGTCCCCCTGGACCGGCTCACCACGCGCGGCCGGCTCGCCTGGCTGAACTCCGCAGGCTCCAGGATCGGCACCAGCCTCGACCTGGAGCGCACCGCCCAGGAACTGGCCGAGTTCACCGTGCCCGGCTTCGCCGACGGAGCCGCCGTCGACATCCTGGAGAGCGTCCTGCGGGGCGAGGAGGGCTCACGCTGGACCGGCACGGGCATTCCGCTCATGCGGGCCATCGCCGTGTGCGCCGTCGAGGCGCTGTCCTCCCTGGAACCCACTCCGGTGGGCGAGACCTTCGTCCGCACCGAGAAGGCGCACGAGACGCTGCTCCACCGCTACTGTCTGCGCCAGGGCAGGCCGGTCCTGGTGAGCCGGATGCGGAACGACGACTTCATCAAGGTCGCGCCGACCGAGAGCGCCGCGGCGAAGATGCGCGCCGCAGGAGTGCACAGCTATCTCGCCGTGCCGCTGATCGCCCGCGGGCTGCTGCTCGGCAGCGTGGACTTCGTCCGCGGCCCCGGAACACCGCCGTTCTCCACCACCGACCTCGCACTGGCGGAACAGCTGGCCTCCCAGGCCGCCGTCTACATCGACAACGCCCGGCTGTACGGGCGCGAGCGCGAGCACGTCGTCTCGCTGCAGCGGACGCTGCTGCCCCGCGCGACGCCGGTGACGCCCGGGCTGCGCGTCCAGGCCGAGTACGCGCCCTCGACGGGCCACCACGGCGTGGGCGGGGACTGGTACGACGTGATGGCCCTGCCCGGCGGACGTACCGCCCTCATGGTGGGCGACGTCATGGGCCACGGGCTGCCCGCCGCCGCCACCATGGGGCGCCTGCGGGCCGTGGCCCGCACCCTCATGACCCTGGACATGTCCCCGGAGCGCGTCCTGGCCCGGCTCGACCTCGCCACGCGTGACCTGGAGGACGAACAGGTCGCCACCTTCCTGTGCGCCGTGTTCGACCCGGCCGACTCCACCTACACGCTGGCCAGCGCCGGGCACCTGCCACCGCTGCTCCTCGACGGGCAGGGCTCCGCCGAGTTCGTCGACGTGCCGGTCGGCGCGCCGCTCGGCGCGGGAGTGATCCCGTACGACCGGATCCGTCTCGAAGTCCCGGCGGGCGCCCATCTGGTCATGTACACCGACGGTCTCGTCAAGTCCCGGCACCAGGACGTGGACCACCAGCTGCACGGTCTCCGCTCGGCGGCGCGCGGCCTCTCCCCGGAGGCTCTCGAGAGCGGCGGCCTGTTCGAGCGGGCTCCCGCCGACGCCGCCCGTTTCGACGAGGTCGTGCTCCTCGTGGCGACGACCGCGCCGGCAGCCGACGACGCCCCGGCCACCCCGGCCGACCTGCGCGAGTGGCCGCTGCCGCAGGAAGGCCGCGCGGCATCCGTCGCCCGGGGCCTGGTCACCGACCAGCTCGCCGTGTGGGACCTGACCGAGCTCGCCGATGTCTTCGAACTCGTCGTCTCCGAACTCGTCGGCAACGCCCTCCGCTACGGCAACGGCCCCGGCCGACTCCGCCTGCTGCGCGGCGACCGCCTCATCGTCGAGGTCTCCGACACAGGCCCCGACCTCCCCCAGATCCAGCACGCGGACCTCGGCGACGAGGGCGGCCGTGGCCTCCAGCTCATCAACATGCTCTGCCGCCGCTGGGGCTCCAGCCGCACCGCGACCGGCAAGGTGGTCTGGGCGGAACACGACCTGCCCCACTGAGGGCAGGTCGTGCGGGGGTCAGCTGGTCCGGCGCAGCGCCGGCGGGGTCCAGCCGCCGGTGAGGGCGGGCTCCTCGGGCCAGTACAGACGCAGGAAGACGTTGAAGCTGCCCGCGGGGGCGGGGAGCCAGTTGCCCTCGCGCTCCGGGCCGGGGTTCGCGTGCTGGACGTAGATGTCCAGGGAGCCGTCGGGGTTGGTCCGCATGCCGCTGCGGTCGCCGATCGCGTAGCGGTTCAGCGGGTTGTCGGCGAAGAGCTGACGTTCGTTCATCATCGTGAGGGACCAGAAGCCGTCGACGGGCGGGGTCTGCCCGGCGTCGAAGTGCAGCACGTAGGTGTGGGCGCCGTCGAGCGGCCGGCTCTCGGAGTCGGTCGTGGCGTGCGGGTAGAGGGCGTCGGCGTCGAGGTTGGCCCCGTACCCGAACCGGGTGATGACCGCGCGCTTGGCGTAGTCGGTCCCGTAGGCACCGAGACCCCGGTGCACGGTCCATCCGCCGGAGCCCGCGGACTCCGCCTTGGCGAGCAGTTCACGCAGCACCTCCGGACCGCGCCGCGCGCCCGCGTCCAGGGCGTCGAGCTGATCGGGGGACAGGTCGTCCAGGCTCGCGCCCGGTGCGATGCCGAGCTTCGCGAGGGTGCCCAGGAACGGGGCGTCGGCGGGGTCTGGAGGGTTGTCGACCATCATCCGGTTGAGCAGCGTGAAGTACGCGCGGCCGCTGAGCGCGTGGACCTTGTCGACGGGCGCCGTCGCGGTGTCGGCACCGGCCGGGACGGGGACGTCGGTGGGCGGGGAGTAGGCGTCGGGGTCACCGGTCCACTGCGACAGCGGGATCAGCCGCGTGCCGTCCTGGAGCCGGTTGACGGCCGGGAAGTCCGAGGGGCCGCTGGTCGCGTACCGGGCGATGATCCAGTTCACGGCGGTGGGCGACTTCAGCAGCGTCAGGCCGGCGGGGGTCGGGCCCGACCAGGACGGCCCGGCGATCAGGAAGGGGCCCGCGGACGAACCGTACTTGCGCCGGCCGACGACGGCGCAGACGTTCGACCAGGCGTCCAGGATCGGGACCATCCAGAACCGGTCACCGAAGTCGGGCAGCGCCAGGACCAGCGGCTCCTCGGACAGATCGAGCCAGGCGCTGGAGTACAGGGTGTCGGCGTTCGGCGAGACGACCTCGGTGAAGGAGGCGTCCGGCGTGGACCGCATGTAGCAGAACTGGTTGACCGGGGCCTTCCGGCGCGCGTCGTCCCGGGCCGGGACCGCCGTCATGGCGCTCTCCGTCAGGGCCGCCGTGACCAGCGGATACCCGTAGAGCCAAGCCTCCGTGGCCGTCTTCTCCATCGACTCGTCCGTCATCGTTTCTCCCAGGTGCTACGGCGGTTCTCGTCCGGGCCCGACGCTACGAGCGCCCCCCGGCACCCGCGCGGCGAATCCGCCGGACGGGTGGCGCGAACGCGCGGAGCCCGGTCCTGCGGGGCGGCTCGCTCCGCTGGGCGTCCACCTCTCGCGCGTACCGCGGGTTCGTGGCTGACTGGGTTCGGCAGACCCGTCCGCGGCCCCGATGACGAGAGCGCCCGCAGATGACACTCGACATGATCCTCATCGGCCTGGCGATCACCCTTCACCCGCTGCCCGCCATGGCACTGATCCTGCTGCTGTCCGGCGACCGGGGCGTGCGCAAGGGGCTGGTCTTCGTGCTCGCCTGGCTGGCGTGCCTGGTCCTGGTGATCGCCGGCGTCCTGCTGCTCACCGGCGGGGACCCGCCCAAGAAGCACAGCGCCCCGTCGACCGCCGCCGTCGCCCTCAAGCTCGCCATCGGCGTCGGACTGATCCTTTACGGCGCGTACAAGCAGCGCAAGGAGAAGCGCCCCAGGGAGGAACCGGCCTGGCTGGGGAGACTGCGCAACGCCTCCGGCTGGTCGGCGGCGGGCATGGCCGTGCTCCTCCAGCCCTGGGGCATGGTCGCGGCGGGCGCGGCGACCGTGGTGAACGCCGATCTGTCGCAGGGCCTCACCTGGCTGACGCTGATGTTCTACTGCCTGCTTTCCACCTCCACCCTGCTGGCGATGGAGCTGTACGCGACGTTCCGCCCCGCGCGGGCCGAGGCGCGGCTGCAGGCCCTGATGCGGGCGATCACGACCCACCAGGACCAGGCCGTCGTCGTCCTCTCCCTGGCCGTGGGCCTGTGGCTGACCGGCCGAAGCATTTTCGAGCTCACCTGACCGCGCTGCGGCGAGGCGGTCGCCGGGGCCGCCACGAAGGTGCGTGGGCGGTCGCCCGGTGTTGGAATGGGAGGCGGCAATGAGTGCGGCCGGGGGGCCGTGGGCGCCGCACCGTCGGAGGCAGTCAGCCGCCAGCGAAGTCAGCCGCCAGCGAGGAGTCGGAATGAGCGTCGACGAACTCTCCGAGATGGGACCCGTCGATTACCTGGTCCTGGAGTTCCCGGGCAATCGCATGACCGGAGAAGGCCTGCCCCTGCTGCTCGATCTCGTCGAGCGGCGCATCATCCGCATCCTCGACCTGTCCTTCGTCCGCAAGGACGAGGACGGCTCGGTCACCGCGCTCGAGCTCACCGACCTGGACGGCGACGGGGAACTCGACCTCGCCGTCTTCGAGGGTGCCTCCTCCGGCCTGCTCGGCGAGGACGACCTCCAGGAGGCCGCCGGCGTCCTCGAACCCGGCAACTCCGCCGGGGTCATCGTCTACGAGAACCTGTGGGCGGCGCCGCTGGCGGCCGCCCTGCGCCGCAGCGGAGCACGCATGGTGGCCAACGGAAGGATCCCGGCCCAGGACCTGCTCGAAACCCTGGAGGCCGTCGAGGCCGGGTCCGCCTCCTGACGGCCGACGGCCGCCCGACAAGAAGGAAACTGTCATGCCTGGTCTTCTTCGCGGTGTCGCACGCACCGCGGTCGTCGCCGGTACCGCCACCGCCGTGTCCAACCGCGTCTCCCGCCGGCAGGCGGGCCGGTGGGCGCAGCAGGACTACGAGCGAAGCGCCGCGCCGCCGCCCCAGCAGGAGTACAGCGCTCCGCCGCCCCCGGCCGCGCCGTCGATGGACGCCAAGATCTCCCAGCTGAAGGAGCTCGGTCAGCTCAAGGAGCAAGGGGTGCTCACCGAGGCCGAGTTCGAGGCCCAGAAGAGCCGCATCCTCGGCTCCTGACCGCTCCTGAACCTTGCTCACCCCGCCGCTCGCGCGTACACCGCGCGGGCGGCGGCATGAGCGGGGTGAGCGGCTTCAGGAGGACTGCCCGCCGATGCCCTGGTGGTCCGCCTGCTCCGCCACGGCACGGCGGTCCGGATCGGTGAACTCCCGCTCGACCGACTGCCGCAGCAGGCGCAACTGGGCGTGCACCGAGGGGTGCAGCTCCGGCGGCAGGGTGTCGAGCAGCCCCTCCAGCATGGCCCGCAGGCGCCGGCAGATCTGCACGGACGAACTTCCGTAGGCCATGATCTCGCAGGTGGCGAGCTGAAGATAGCTCTCCCAGTCGCGCCCGAGCAGCACGAGCCGGGCCTCCCCGTGGCGGTCGGCCAGCACGAAACGGCCGGGAAGGCGCGTCCTGCCCACCGTGTGCAGCAGCCACTCGATGTAGTTGATCACCTGCACGGCGGTCGTGGGATCGTTCACCGCCGGGGACAGCGCCCGGATGGCGATGTCGACGAGGACCCGCAGGGCGAAGGCGGGGTCCTGGTCGATGGTGCGCTCGGGCCCCAGGGCGATGAGACCGGCCACCCGTGCCGGGTCCGGCCGGGACGCGGGTGCGGCCACGCCTCCGGCCCGGTGCACCTCGACGAGCACGGTGTCCGGCGGTACGAAGTCCCCGATCAGCCGCGTCACGACGAACACGCAGTCGTGGCGGGCCGCCGCCGCGACCAGCCCGGGCACGTCGAAGGCCTGGAGGGCGCCGCCCCTTACCGTACGGATGCGCAGCACCGGGCCGTCCGACGGCAGGGCTTCGGCGCCCCGGGCCGACGCGCCCCGGATCTGCGCCGCGCCGCTGGTGAACACGGCCTCACCCATGCGCGCCACCAGCTCCGCGACGGCCACCGGCCGCAGATTGTGGGTGAACCGGTTGAGGTAGATGAGCAGCAGCACGAGACTGACGGCCACCGCCATGCCGGCCAGGGCGACCCCGGCGTCGGGCACCGAGTCGGACTCGACGCTGCGCAGCAGGGAGAAGGCGAACGCGAACGTTCCCGTGAAGGTCGCGAGGACGGCCTTCTGCAGCCGGTCCCGGTACCACAGGCGCATGTACCGGGGCGAGAGGGTACCCGTGGCCTGCTGCACCACCAGGACACCGATGGTGACGACGAACCCGAGCAGCGCCACCATCGCGCCCACGATGGCGGTGAGCACACCGCTCGCCGTCGTGGCGGAGTAGTTCCAGTCGCCCGGCAGCCACTTCGAGCCGTCGGCGACCAGCGCGAGCTCGGAGAGCAGCGTGCCGAGGACGAGACCGAGCATGGGCACGATCCACAGGCTCGATTTGACGTACTGCCGCAACCGGAATCTGGTGGCCCAGGAGGTCATGCGAACACGCTAGGGCGATTCCCGCACCGGCGCAGGGCAGCGGCAGCGCTGTCACCTCGGGCGAATCGTGCCATCAGGACGGACCGGCGACGGCGACCTAAGCTGATCGGGTGCGCCCGGTCCGCTCCGACCGAGGTGTGACGGTGCCCCGAGTGCGGTCGACCGGGGCTGAAAGGGGTCGACGATGGACGACTATCCCCTGATCGAGGACCACGGCCTGATCGGTGATCTGCAGACGGCGGCCCTCGTGACGACCGAGGCGACGATCGACTGGTTCTGTTGTCCACGGTTCGATTCGCCCAGCGTCTTCGGCGCTCTGCTCGACCGGCGCAAGGGCGGTCACTGCACCGTACGGCCGGCCGTGGGCACGTACACCACCAAGCAGCTCTACCACCCGGACACCGCCGTTCTGGTGACCCGGTTCATGACCGAGGACGGGGCGGGGGAGGTCGTCGACTTCATGCCCGTGACCGGACGGACCGCGACCGACCGGCACCGGATCGTGCGCATGCTGCGCTGTGTACGCGGCAGCATGACGTTCGAGGGAGAGATCGCCCCGCGCTTCGACTACGGCCGCAAGCCGCATCAGGTTCACCTCACCGAGCACGGGGCCCTGTTCACCTCGGAGGATCTGACCCTCGCCGTCCATGCCGTCCGCGAGCCGCAGGACGAACGGCTGGCGAGCACGCTCACCGCCGACGACAAGGACGTGCGCTTCTCCCTCACCCTGCGGGCCGGGCAGCAGCGCGGCATCGTCATGGAATCGGCCCCGGACGGGCCGCCGCAGGAGGTCCGACTGGAGGAGTTCCAGCGGCTCTTCGACGAGACGGTCGGCTTCTGGCGTTCGTGGCTGGGCCAGTCCACCTACACCGGCCGCTGGCGGGAGGCGGTGGAACGTTCCGCCGTGACGCTGAAGCTCATGACGTACGCGCCGACCGGTGCGCTGGTCGCCGCTCCCACGGCGGGACTTCCCGAGCAGCTGGGCGGCGAGCGCAACTGGGACTACCGGTTCACCTGGATCCGTGACGCCTCGTTCTCCGTCTACGCCCTGCTCGGCCTGGGATTCAAGGAAGAGGCGGCCGCGTTCATCGACTGGCTGCACGACCGGGTGAAGCAGGATGCCGGCCAGGGGAACGGCTCCGGACCACTGAACATCATGTACCGCGTCGACGGCACCGCCGACCTGGTCGAGGAGACCCTCGACCACTGGGAGGGGTATCGCGGCTCCGCCCCCGTCCGGATCGGCAACGGGGCCGCGACCCAGCTCCAGCTGGACATCTACGGCGAGGCGCTCGACAGCATCTACTTCGCGCACGAGCACGGCATGCACCTCGACCACGGCGGCTGGACCGCGCTGCACACCCTGCTCGACTGGCTGGTCGACCACTGGGACCAGCCCGGCGAAGGGCTCTGGGAGACCCGGGGCGGCCGCAAGGACTTCACCTACGGCCGGGTGATGTCCTGGGTGGCCTTCGACCGGGCCCTGCGGATCGCCTACGACGACGGCCGCCCCGCGGCCGGCGGACGCTGGGTGGACGCGCGGGACGAGATCTACGCGCAGGTGCTCGACCGCGGCTGGGACCCCAAGAAGCAGGCCTTCGTCCAGCACTACGGCGACGACGTGCTCGACTCGGCGCTGCTGCGCATGTCGACGGTCGGCTTCATCATGCCGGACGACCCGATGTGGAAGTCCACCCTGGACGCGATGGAGAACGAACTCGTCAGCGACAGTCTCGTCTACCGCTACAACCCGGAGGCGTCTCCGGACGGGCTGCGCGGCTCCGAGGGCACCTTCTCGCTGTGCACCTTCATGTACGTCGACGCCCTGGCCCGGGCCGGACGCATCGACACGGCCCGACTGGTCCTGGAGAAGATGCTCACGTACGCCAACCATCTCGGCCTGTACTCCGAGGAGATCGACCTGACCGGCCGGCAACTGGGCAACTTCCCCCAGGCGTTCACCCACCTGGCCCTGATCGACGCGGCCATCACCCTGGACTCGATGCTCAGGGAGCACCGGTAGCCGCAGGCCCGAGGAGGACGAGAGCGTCCCCGTCCCGTGGGACGCTCTCGCTCCGCTCCGTGACCGGATCCAGCTGGTGGTCGGCCCGCACCACGAACAGCGTGTCGTGCCCGGGCGGCAGCGGCTCGCCGGCCGGCAGCACCACGAACCGGGCGCCGCGCCGATAGCGCTCCGCGAGGACATGGCGCACCAGGGAGCGCCCGAAGAGGATGTGGGCGCCCGTGTACGGGGCGACCACGCCGTGGCTGTCCTGCGGCGGGCCCACCCGGTAGACCGGCCCGTCGACGTTGTCCTGCATCACGATCGAGGCGAGCGCGTTGAAGTCGTCGTCGTCCGTGGCCAGGAAGACCGCCGTCACGCCCTCGAGCCGGGCCCCGGGGTTGATGGCCGTGGCGAGGAGTTCGCCCTTGGCCAGTTCGATCCCCGTGTCCCTGATCCTCTCCCGCTCCTCGTCGAGACCGGCCCACATCAGCACGTCGAGGCCCGCGGAGCGCAGTGCCCTGCCGAGGTCGACCACCCAGGGCTCGCCGCCCACGAGCAGCACCCGGGTACCCGTGTCCTTGACGACCCCGAGGCGCCGGGCCACCGGCGCCGCCGTCAGCGCGTAGAGCAGCACGGTCCCCACGATCACCAGGAAGGTCACCGGAAGGATCTTCGACGCCCCGGTCACCCCCCGTTCGACCAGACCGGCGGAGAAGGCCGAGGCCGTGGAGGCCGCGACGATGCCGCGTGGGTCCATCCAGCCGATGAAGCCGCGCTCGCCCCGTGACAGATCCGTGCGCACGGTCGAGCCGAAGGCCACGAGGGGGCGCACGACCAGGACGAGGATCGCGATCAGGCCGAGCGCGGGAAGGAGCACCGGCACCACCGACGCCGGGGTGACGGTGGAGGAGATGGAGACGAAGAGCAGTCCGATGATCAGCTGGACGAGCGTCTCGAAGAAGGGCCGGCGCGCCGGCATGTCGAAGCCGCGGATGTTGGCGACGGCGAGGCCCGCCACGATCGCGGCGATCAGCCCCGTGTCGTCGCGCACGATGTCGCAGCCCGCCGAGATGCCGATCACGACGGCGAGCTGCGCCAGCGTCCCCAGGATCTCGCCGAGCCGCAGGACGCGCAGGGTGAACCAGAGCAGCGCGATGCCCACGACCCCGCCGACCAGACCGACGGCCAGGCTGATGAAGAACTGGCCCACCTGGTAACCGCGGCCGAGGTCGACCTGGCTGGAAGTGGCCACCGCGTGGAAGGTCAGCGCGCCGAGGATGCCACCGATCGGGTCGGTCAGCGTCCCCTCCCAGATCAGGATGCGCCGCGCCTTGTCGGTCGGCCGCACGAAGTCGAGCAGCGGTCCCACGACCGTGGGACCCGAGACGACGAGGATCACGCCGAGCATCGCGGCCACGCGCAGGTCCATGCCGAACATCGCCGGCGACACCGAACCGACGACGAGGAAGGTGAGCAGCACGCCGTACACGAGCAGCCGGCCCACGACGCGCCGGGTGTGCCCGGCGAGTTTGCGCAGGTCGAGTCCGAGCCCCGCGTCGTAGAGGATCACCGCGACCGACAGGGACACCAGGTCCGAGAAGGCCGACCCGAGGAGATTGTCGGGGTGGATGACGTCCGTCAGCGCGCCGGCGGCGAACCCGACGGGCAGCAGCACGACGAGGGCCGGGACGCGCAGCTTGTTCGCCAGGATCTGCGAGGCGGTGGCGAGCACCACCGTCAGGGCGAGGCCGAGCAGGATGTCGTTCTCGCTCATTCCGGCTTCCGCAGTTCGGAGTCGGAGAGCTCCTCCAGCTCACCGCGGGCGTCCAGCCGGTAGAGGAGGACGACGGCCGGCATGACCACGAGCAGGGCCACCAGGGTGACGATCGCCAGCCAGGTCAGCGTGGCGGGCGCGCCCGCGGCGTCGGAGACCGTCAGCGAGGTGGGGAGCAGATACGGGCGCTGGGCCATGCCCCAGGCGACGATCACGCACGCGACGACGCCGACCGCCGTGACGCGCACCCAGGTGCCCGGCGTACGCAGCAGCAGCCAGGCCGTCGCGAGGGCGGCCGCTCCGGACACGACGACGAAGAACAGCCCCAGGCCATGGGTGAGTCCGTGCCACACGTAGGGGGCGTCCTCGTGGGTGACGAACCCGGTGACCACGGCGAGGACGGTGAGCACGGCGAGACTGGCAAGCGCCCGCCGTCTGAAGTAGCCGACCAGATCGGGCGCGTCGAACCTGCGGGCGTCCCCGGTGAGGAACACCGCGCCGAGGAACGCCGTGGTCGCGACGGCTACCAGGCCGAACACCACCGAGGTCGGGCCGGCCCAGACATCGGCCGAGGCCTCGGTGCCGGGAGCCACCCGTTCCGACGCGACCCCGCCGACGGCGGCCCCCAGGAAGAACGGCGTGACGAGCGAGGCGCACGCGAACACGGCACCGTACAGGCGGCGGCCGGCGAGTCGCTGCGTGGGTTTGCGGAGTGCGAAACCGCCGCCCCGCAGCACCATGCCCACGGCGGCCAGGGCGAGCGGGAGCCACATCGCGGAGAACACGGTCTGGAAGAGGACGGGGAAGCCGGTCCACATGATGACCAGAAGGAAGATCAGCCAGACGTTGTTGACCTCCCACACGGGAGCCATGGCCTGGTCGATGAGCCGGCGGGGACGCCGGCCGCGTTCCGTCCCGCCGGCCGTCAGGTCCCAGAAGCCGGCCCCGTAGTCCGTGCCGCCCGCGCAGGCGTACGCGGTCACGGCCAGGAGCAGCACCACGGCGATGAGGTCGGCGGTCACCGGTCCTCACCCCCGGACCGGCCGGCTCCGGGGCCGCCGGCGGGCAGGTCGCCCGCGGGAATCGACGCGCGCGGACCGTAGGGGATGTCGTCCTCCGGCGTGTGGGCGCCCGCCGCGGCCTGTTGCTCGTCGGCGAGCCGCCAGCGGGTGCGCATCTTCAGCAGGACGACGAGGAACGAGCCGAACAGGAACACGTACACCGCCGCCACCACCCCGAACATGATCCACAGGCTGGTGGACCGGGTCGCCGTCACGGCCTCGGCGACCCGCATGTTCTCGTAGACGATCCAGGGCTGGCGTCCCACCTCGGCGGCGATCCAGCCGCACTCGACGGCCACGACGGAACCGACACCGGCGCAGGCCGCGGCGCCGTAGAACCAGCGGGAGGCGGGCAGCCGGCGGTGCCGCAGCCAGACGAGCCCGTACCAGAGGGCGAGCAGGACGAGCGCGGACCCGATGAGGACCATGAGGTCGAAGGCCCAGTGGGCGATGGTCGCCTGAGTGGCCGTCGGGCGCTGATCGGCCGGAACGGAGGTCAGCCCGACCACCTCGGTGTTCGGGCTGAACCCGGCCAGGAAGGAGTCGAGCAGCGGGATCTTGAGGCCGCCCTTGACGCTGCCGTCCTCCTGCAGGCGCCCGAAGAGATACTCCGGGACCCGCGTGTCGGTCTTCCAGACGATCTCCATCGCGGCGAACTTCACCGGCTGCTTGTGGAACACCGACCGGGCGATGGAGTCGCCGAGGACGAACTGCACCGGGGCGGCGACGGCGGCGATGGTGAACGGCACGGCGAACCCGAGCCGGTGGTAGCGGTCCCGGCGGCCGCGCAGCCAGCCCGTGGCGTAGACACCGGCCACCACGAAGCCCGCCGTGAGGATCATCCCCACGACGAAGTGCCAGTACTGCGGGCCGAACATCGGCGTGAAGATCGCCTTCCAGACGTTCACGTCGACCGGGTTGCCCGCCGCGTCGAGCGAGAAGCCCTGGGGCGTGTTCATCCACGAGTTGGCGGCCAGGATGCCGAACGCCCCGAGCAGCGCGGCCAACGGCAGCGGCAGCCCGAGGAGGAAGTGCGTGCGCGGCTTCAGCCTCCGCCACCCGTACAGATAGATGGCGATGAGCACGGCCTCCAGGAAGAAGGCCCAGGCCTCGACGCCGAATCCGACGCCGAAGACATCACCCCACCGTCCCATCAGGCCGGGCCACAGCAGACCGAACTCGAAGGAAAGCACCGTGCCGGTGACGATGCCGAGCGCGAACTGCACCGCCATGACGGCCGACCAGCGCCGGGCCAGGAGCAGGGCCGTGGCGTCGTTCCTGCGCAGCCCGCGGTAGTGCATCACCAGGGTGATGAGGGGAAACGCCACGCCGAGGGGGACCAGGATGATGTGGGCGGCCAGCGTGAAGGCCATGAGCTCCCGGGCCGGCAGGAGCTGGGCCGGGGCGTCCGCCGCCAGCAGATGGAGCGAGAGGGGCATGACCGCCTTCGTCGGATCGGTGGGTGAAGGGCCGGGAGCGGGTCAGCCGCCGGTGGCGAATCCGGGGAAGAGCGTCATGCCGCCGTCGACGTACAGGGTGGTCCCCACCACGTAGTCCATGAGATCGGAGGCGAGCCCGACGACGGCGTGCGCGATGTCGTCCGGGTCGCCGATCCGGTCGTACGGGATGAGCCGCAGCAGGTCCTTCTGCGCCTCGGGCGTCTCCCAGGCCGCGCGGTTGATCGGGGTCTTGATCGCCCCCGGGGCCACCGCGTTCACCCGGATCTTCTCCGGCGCGAGCTCCTGGGCCAGGGTCTGCATCATCATCTGCACACCGCCCTTGGAGGACGCGTAGTTCACGTGCCCCGCCCAGGGGATGATCTGGTGCACGGAACTCATGCAGATGATCTTCCCGGCGGCCTTGGACACCTCGGGGACCACGCCACGGCGCCGGAACTCCTTGGCCGCCTCGCGCGCGCACAGGAACTGGCCGGTGAGATTGACGTCGATGACCTTCTGCCACTGGGCGAGGGTCATCTCCATGACCGAGGCATCACGCTGCAGTCCCGCGTTCGCCACGAGGATGTCGACGGTGCCGAACTCCTTCACCATCCGGTCCGTCATGGCGACGACCTGGTCCTCCTGGGACACGTCGGCCTCGTAGGCCGCCGAGCGCACCCCGAACGAGGCGATCTCCTCGGCCACCTCCTCGGCGGCGTCGCGGCCCGCCACGTAGTTCACCACCACATCGGCGCCGGCCCGGCCGAGGGCGATGGCCGTGGCCTTGCCGATGCCCGAGTTGGCCCCGGTGACCAGAGCCTTCTGGCCGTGCAGCAAACGCGCCGGGATCACGCCCTGCGGTGCTCCCACCGTGGAATCCATGCCGTCCTGCCTCCTCGCTGCGCGGATGCGCCGATCCCGGCCGGTCGGGCCGGACTCCGCCACGCAATCACCCGATGAGGTGGTCGGCATCTTCTCGGAAGGGCTGTTGGGCCGTTGGGAGCGGCGGCTTCGTCCGTACGGACCACCGGCCGGCCCCCTCCGTGCCCCCTGCCCCCTGCCCCCTGCCCCGTGCCCGCCGTCAGCCGAGCCGGGCGAGCAGGTGGTCGCCGACCCGCAACGCGTTGGCGATGGCCGTCAGGGACGGGTTCACCGCGCCGATGCTCGGGAAGAAGCTCGTGTCCACGACATACAGATTGTCGACGTCGTGGGCCTTGCAGTTCACGTCGAGCGCGGAGTCGGCGGGATCGGTGCCGAAGCGCACCGTGCCCGCCTGGTGCGCGGTCGCCCCGATCGGCATGCCCTTGTGCAGATAGATGCTGTGGGACAGCAGATGGTGCTCGTGCATGCCCAAGTGGCCGAGCATCCCCTGCAGTTTGTGCCGCAGCCGCTTCAGGCCCTCGATGTTGTTCTTCTCGTCCAGAGCGAGCCGGATGCGCCCGTCATCGTCGAGGGTGACCCGGTTGTCCGGCATCGGCAGGTCCTCACCGCACAGCCAGAAGTCCACGGCGTGATGGGCCAGTACCTCGAACGGCATGTCGGGCGCCACCGCACCGGCCCACCGGGGCGCCTCGCCGTGGATCTGCTCGGCGTCCGACTTGCCCAGCATCTGGATGCCGCCCAGCGGGAAGTCCCAGTCGTCCGCGCCGAGGTACCAGTCGTGCAGGGCCAGGGTCTTCTGGAACTGGGTGTCGTTGGGTTCCTTCGACACGGCCATCAGGGCCATGTTGTTGTGCCGCATGTAGTGGCGGCCGACCACGTCGGAGCTGTTCGCAAGGCCGTGGGGATGGTGCTCGTTCGCCGAGGCCAGCAGCAGTGCCGCGGAGTTGACCGCCCCGCAGGAGACGACCACCACGTCCGCCGTGAACCGGACCTCCGAACCGTCGGGGAGCCGGCCGACGACAGCGCTGACCGTGCGCCCCCGGTCGTCCGTCTCCAGACGCACCACCTGGGTGTCCGTGACCAGCTCGACGTTGGGGTGCTCCAGGGCGGGCTCGACGCAGATCACCTGGGCGTCGGACTTGGCGCGCACCAGACAGGGGAACCCGTCGACCCGGTTGCACCGGATGCAGACGCTGGAGTGGGTGGGCCGACCCCCGTCCTCCTGGCTCAGATTGACGCCGATCGGCAGGTGGAACGGGTGCAGGCCGCGCTTCTCCAGGTCGTCGCTCAGCTGCTGGATGCGCGGCTCGTGCTCCACGGGCGGATACGCGTACTGCGCGCTGACCGGACCCTCGCCGGGGTCCTCGCCGTGCCGTCCGTGGACCAGGTACAGGTGCTCGGCCTGGGTGTAGTACGGCTCCAGGTCCTCGTACCGGATCGGCCAGGCGGGGGAGAGGCCGCCGTGATGGCGGAGCTCGCCGAAGTCCTCGGGCCGCAGCCGGAAGAGGGCGGCCCCGTAGAACTTGGTGTTTCCGCCGACGTAGTAGTTGACCTCGGGCGGGAACTCGGTGCCGTGCTTGTCGAGCCAGAACTCCGGGGCCCGGTACTTGCCCTTCACGAACACGGCCGTCGAGTCCCAGTTGTCCCGCTCGCGGGGCAGATAGCCGCCGCGTTCGACGAGCAGGACCCGTTTGCCCGACGGGGCGAGGCGATGGGCGAGAGTCCCTCCGCCGGCGCCGGTGCCGATGATGATGACGTCGTAGTGAGGGGCGTCGCCCACGGCGACCACCGTCCTTGGGATCAGGGCCCCGACCTGCTGTCAGGCGCCTGGCGCCCCGCTGGGCGAGGGTCCAGCGGTCCCACCTGCATCGAACGTATCCGCCTTGCCGCGGGACGGCGACCGGAGCGCGCGTCCCAGGAGCGAGGCCCGGCTCACAGGACCGCGATCGGGTTCACGGGCGACCCGGTGGCTCCGGTCAGCCGCAGGGGAGCCACGGCGCACAGGAAGCTCCAGCGCCCGGCCCGCGCGCAGACCGGGACGAGATCCTCGAACTGCAGGTAGTCCATGAGGTGGATGCCCAGGGCGTGGATGGCCAGGACGTGTACGGGGAAGGCGACGTCCGCCACCGCACTGGGCGCGGTGTCGTTGTTGCCGTCTCCGCCCAGGGCCGCGACCTCGCGCTCGGCCAGGAACTCCACGGCCGCCGGGTGCAGACCCGCCCGTGCCTCCGCCGCGTTCCACGGCCCGAGTTCGGTGCGCCGGAGACGGTGCCCCACCCTGACGAACAGCAGGTCGCCCGGTCCGACGCGGACCCCCTGCGCGGCCTCGGCAGCCGTCAGATCGTCCGGGGTCACCTGGTCGCCCGGCTCCAGCCAGCGCACGCCGCGGAGCCGCGGGATGTCGAGGAGGACGCCCCGGCCGACGATGCCGTTCTCGACCAGGGACACGGAGAGACTGCGGGCGCCCTCGGCCGTCACGGTGCCGGCGGGCACCCCGCCGTAGAGCTCCCCGTCGAACACGACATGACAGAGGGCGTCGAGATGGCTGTCCGCGTCGCCGTGCACGTTCATGGCGAAGCGGTCCGTGGCGAAGCACAGTGCGCCGGAGGCGACATCGCCCGGGCTCGGCCCGGTCATCCGGTGCACCGCCGGCTCGGGATCGTCAGGCCCGCGCACGGTGTCGATCGGAGCCGCCAGCGACACCGAGCGTCCGAGGCGGACTTCGGCGGCGGCCGCCGCCACCCGCTCGGGAGTCAGATGGCGGAGCGCGCCGCACCGGTCGTCCACCGCCGGCCGGGCCGCCTCTCCGGGCGCCTGTCGTCGCAGGCGCTCGTAGAGCTCCCGGAACTCGTCCGGGGTCATGAGTACCCCCAGGGGCTCAGCCCCCACCGCAGCACATGCGTCGCGCCCGGCCGCAGGACGGTGAGGTCCGTGCCGCTGCGGAAGGCGTCCGGCGGACAGGACATGGGCTCCACGGCGACGGCTCGCCGCCGCTCGGCGGCCTCGGGCAGCGTGTCACCCGTGTACACCTGCACCCAGCGGGTCCCCTCGCCGAGCCAGAGATCGACGCCGTGCCGTCCGGAGGGGTGCGCGAGCCGTACGGTCGCCCGCCCGTCAGGACTTCGGTCGAGCCCGGTGAAGGCGGTGTCCAGGCGGAGCTCGACGATGGGCCGGGCGGTACGGAAGTCGTACGGCGTGCCGTCGACGGCCTCCCAGCCGTCGGGCAGGCCCCGGTCGTCGGTACGCAGCAGGTACCGCGCGGGGACCGTCAGCACGGCGCTGTCGACGAGGTCGGTGCCGATCGTCAGATAGGGATGCTGCCCCACGCCGTACGGTGCGGGCTCCGTACCGGTGTTGGTGGCGTGGACGGCGGTACTGAG
Source organism: Streptomyces fradiae (assembly GCF_041270065.1). NCBI lineage: Bacteria > Bacillati > Actinomycetota > Actinomycetes > Kitasatosporales > Streptomycetaceae > Streptomyces > Streptomyces fradiae. Next base: position 7,596,201 of record NZ_CP065958.1, read on the forward strand.
CCCGTCCGGGCCCAGCCGGTACTCGACACGGACGTCGAGGAGGAACGGATAGCCCGGCTGGGGGCAGAGCGTCGTACCGAGCAGCACCGAGTCCTCGGTGCGGGCCAGCAGCCTCCACAGGGTCCAGCGCAGCAGTCCGTGGATCGCGTTGCTCTTCTCCACTTCGGTCAGCGGGAGTTGCAGGCTCCTGCCGTCGAAGCGGTAGCGTCCGTCGCCGACCCGGTTCGGCCAGGGGACGAGCAGTTGCCCCCGCCCGCCGGTGATCGCGGACCCCGCGGAGAACCCGTCAAGCAGCGGTCGGCCGTTCACGACGTACTCGCGCAGGGCGCCACCCAGTTGGACCACGACCGCGCTCTGCTCTCCCCGGACCAACCGCCACGTGGCGCCTGTGGGGCCCGGGGACTCGGCCGGCGGTGTCCCGACAGCGGACTCCCCGGGCATCAGCGACAGCACCGCCGCGACGACGGCCTCCGGAGGCTGGTCGATCTCCACCACCAACGGGTGCTCGTCGGGCTCCGGTTCCTGGAGCACCGCGAGCTGGCTGTCCAGCAGGTCCGCCGGGAAGAAGTGACCGTCCCGCGCGGCCAGCCGGGACTCCAGCAGCTCGCGCGAGCCGTGCAGGTACACCAGAAGAACCTCGGGCCGCCCTGCAAGGAGCCCGTTCCGGTAGTCGCGCTTGAGCGCCGAGCAGGTGACGACGGCCTGCCCGCCGGCTGCGATCGTCCGGTCCATCCAGGCCCCGATCGCCTCCAGCCACGGCCGCCGGTCGCTGTCCGTGAGCGGACGGCCGGCGGCCATCTTGGCGCGGTCGGCCTCGGAGTGGAACTCGTCCGCGTCCCGGTACGCCCAGTCCAGCCGCTCGGCGAGGAGACGCCCCACGGTCGACTTGCCCGAGCCGGCGACGCCGATGACGAGCACGATGCGCGGCAGCCCTCCGGTCGCCGCTCCGAGTGCCACGGGTGCCGCTCCGGGACGTCAGTCCCTCACCGGCCGTGGCGCGACGCACAGCCCCCAGATGACGAGCGCGTCGATGGCGATGATCAGCAGTGCCCACCACGGCGTGTAGGGAAGCCACATGAAGTTGGCGATCATGCTGAGACCGGCCAGCGCCACGCCGACGACCCGGGCCCACGTGGCACCGCTGAACAGGGCGGCGCCGGTGAGCGCGATCAGGATGCCCAGGATGAGATGGACCCATCCCCAGCCGGTGAGGCTGAACTGGTAGACGTAGTCGCGCGTGGCCACGAACACATCGTCCTTGGCGATGGCCGAAATGCCTCCGAGCAGCGTCATGATGCCGCTGAAGATCATGATGACGGCGGCGAACACCAGCCAACCGCTGGTGTGCGCTTCGCCTTGCCGACCGCGTGCGCTCGTATCAGTCGTCATGACACGCTCCTCGAACCTCTGCCCACCGAGACGTCTCCGTCCGGTCGGTCGGATACCTCCAATCTGACGCCCGACGCCCGCCGACGCACCTCGGCGGGTGTCGGCGGGTTTCGGCGCGTGTCGGCCGTACGGCGGTTTCCACCCGTCATCGCACGGTTCGCGGCTGGCAAACCCTTGCCATGGCGAGGACTTGCCGTCACGGGGCCTTCACGACGGTGTTCACCGGTCGATAGACCCATGGCATGTCCTTCCCCTCGCATCCTTCCGCCGTCCGGCGCAGGCGCCGGCAGCTGCTCTCCGCAGCCGTCGCGGTGCCCCTCCTCGCCTCGGGTCTCGCCGTCGCGCAGGCACCGGCCCAGGCCGCTCCGAGCAAGCCGGCCGTCCCCGCCAAGCCCTCGGCGACCCATCGGGTCACCCTGGTCACCGGCGACATCGTCACGGTCACCACGACCGCCGACGGCAAGCAGATGGCCGACGTCGACCGACCGGACGACGCCTTCGGCGGTGTCAGACTCCAGGAGATCAAGGGCGACCTGTTCGTCATCCCGGACGAGGCCGGGCCGCTGCTCGGAGCCGGCACGCTGGACCGGCGGCTGTTCAACGTCACCGACCTGATCGAGATGGGGTACGACGACGCGAAGTCGGGCGCGGTGCCGCTGATCGCGACGTACACCCCGCCGAAGTCCCGCGCGGCCGTCGAACCGACCGCCCCCCGGGGAAGCAGGCTGACCCGCAAGCTCAAGGGCATCGGCGCCGCCGCGCTCAGCACCGAGAAGCGCCAGGCCCGCACCTTCTGGAACACCGTCGCGCCGCGGGGCGGCACGCGCTTGGGCGCGGGTGTGGAGAAGCTGTGGCTCGACGGCCGGGTGAAGCCCGCCCTGAAGGAGAGCGTGCCGCTGATCGGCGCGCCCGAGGCCTGGGCCGCCGGCTACACCGGCAAGGGCGTCAAGGTCGCGGTGCTCGACACCGGCATCGACGTCAACCACCCCGACTTCGCCGGGCTGATCGACGGCACGACCAGCTTCGTGCCCGGTGAGGGCGTCACCGACGTCAACGGGCACGGCACGCATGTGGCCGGCACGATCGTCGGCTCGGGCGCCGCGTCCGGGGGCGAGAACAAGGGCGTCGCGCCCGGGGCCGACCTCTACGTCGGCAAGGTGCTCGGCGGCGCCGAGGGTTCCGGCCAGGACTCCTGGGTCATGGCCGGCATGCAGTGGGCCGCCGAGTCCGGCGCAGACGTCGTCAACATGAGCCTCGGCGACTCCTACCCCACGGACGGCAGCGACCCGATGTCGCAGCTGGTCGACACGCTCTCCGCGCAGTACGGCACGCTGTTCGTCATAGCCGCCGGCAACGCGGGCCCCGAGACCATCTCCGCCCCGGGCGCGGCCGCCGCGGCGCTGACCGTGGCGGCCACGGACAAGCAGGACCGGCTCGCGTCCTTCTCCAGCACCGGCCCGCTGGCGTACTCCGGCGGCATGAAGCCGGACATCGCCGCGCCGGGCGTGGACATCACCGCCGCCCGCTCGCAGGAGATGACCGACGGCGGCGAGGGCCTCTACCGCACCCTCAGCGGCACCTCGATGGCCACCCCGCACGTCGTCGGCGCGGCGGCGCTCCTGGCACAGCAGCACCCCGACTGGACCGGCGCGCAGCTCAAGGAACACCTGATGAGCACCGCGAAGGGCCTCGACGCCGCCTACTCGCCGTACGAGATCGGCACCGGCCGTCTCGACGTGACCGCCGCCGTGCGCACCGCGGTCCGCGGCACCGGATCGCTCTTCTTCGGCAACCACACCTGGCCCCACGAGCCGAGCGACACCGCCGTCACGAAGGACCTGACCTTCACCAACTCCGGTTCCGCCGACGTCACGCTGAACCTGGCGCTGACCGACACGGACGGCCCGTTCTCGCTGGGCGCCGCCACGGTGACGGTCCCGGCGGGCGGCAAGGCGACCGTCCCGGTGACCGGCGACCCGCAGGCCGCCTCGGCCGGACGGCACGCCGGCTACGTGATCGGCACCGACGCGGCCACCGGACGGCCGGTGACCCGCACCTCCGTGGCGCTGCTCAAGGAGGAGGAGCGCTACGACCTGAACATCAAGCTGGTCGGCCGGGACGGCAAGCCCGCCGCCGGCTGGGTCTCGGTCAACCTGGCGGGCGACGGCTGGCCCTGGTCGCTCTACGTCGACGGCTCCGCCACCATGCGCATGGCCCCCGGCCGGTACACCGTCGCCGCCTACCTCGACGTGACCGGCGAGCGGGCGGACCGCTCGGGCCTGGCCGTCCTCGTCGACCCGGAGACCGTGCTCAAGGACGCCTCCGCGGACGTGGTCCTCGACGCGAGCAAGGCACACCTGCTGCGGACCGAGGCGCCGCAGCGCACCCAGGACCGCCAGCGCAAGGTCGACTTCAACGTCCACTACACCGGCTTCGACCCGTGGTGGGACTACCGCGGCGCGTACGTGCTGCCGCCGACCTACGACGACGTCTACGTCTCCCCGACGGAGCCGATGACGCAGGGCGAGTTCACGCTGATCACCCGCTGGCGCAAGGGCGAGCCGCAGCTCGGCCTGAGCACGGCCGACGGCCGGCTCGACCTCGAGACCCTGGTGCAGGGCGGCAGCGCCCTGGGCACCGCCACGGACCGGCTGACCGCGGTCTACGCGGGCAAGGGCGCCGCAGCCGACTACGAGCGGCTGGGCGCGAAGGGCAAGGTCGCCGTCGTCGAGCGCAGCGACGAGGTCGCGCCGGAGGAGCGCGTCGCCGCCGCGGCCGCGGCCGGGGCGAAGGCCCTGATCGTGGTCAACGACGGCGTCGGCGGACTGCTGGAGTACGTCGGCGAGTCGGCCATTCCGGTCGCCACCGTGCACCGCGACGCGGGCCGGGCCCTCGTGGCGAAGGCCAGGGCCGGCAACCTCAAGCTGACCGTGCGGCAGACCGAGTACACGCCGTTCGTCTACGACCTGACCCGCGACTACCCCGGCCAGGTGCCGGACCGGGCCCTGGTCTACCAGCCCACCAAAGCCGACCTCGCCCGGATCGACGCCCGCTACTATGCGGCCGCGGGCGGCCGCCTCGCCGAGGGCTACCGGTCGGACTTCACCCTCAGCCCGTCGTTCAACTTCCCCGAGGCAGAGTGGCACCCGGGCACCCGCACCGAGTGGGTGACCCCCGGTCAGGTCTGGCGGGAGTTCCACACCCAGGGCATGGACACCGCCCTGCCGTGGTCGATGGTGTCGGGGGACAACAGGTACGCCAAGGGCAGCACGACCCGTCTCGACTGGTTCGCTCCGGCGACCCGGCCGGGCCAGAGCGAGTCCTTCGGCGTCTACAACTCCCGCTGGCAGAACTACATGACCTGGAACGTGCAGCCGTGGGCCTCGGCCAGCGACGCCATGCGCCTCGGCGGCTACCTGCCGTGGGGCGAGACGCCGACCCACCTGCAGATCTTCCAGGGCGACACGCTCATCCACGACAACCCGAACAGCTCGGACATGCAGTGGGTGGAGGTGCCGGCCGGTGAGCTGCCCTACCGTGCCGTCCTCGATGCGGAGCGGCCCGCCGACCTCTTCCGGCTGTCGACGCGCACCCACACCGAGTGGACCTTCAGGTCCGGCACCGTCGACTCGGAGTTCTTCGAGCCGTTCTCAGTGCTGAACCTGGACTACCGGCTGGAGACGGACCTGCACGGTGACGTCAGGGCCAACGCGACCCAGGAGATCGCGCTCAAGCCGGTGTCGACGGACCTGGGCGCCGTGCCGGGCAAGGTCACCACGGTGACGCTCGACGTCTCGTACGACGACGGCGCCACCTGGCAGAAGGTGACCCTGGCCAAGGGCAACGACGGCTCCTGGACCGGATCCTTCAGGACGGCCAAGAAGCCGGGCGGCTTCGTCTCGCTCCGCGCGGGCGCCGGGACGGACCGGGGCTTCGGCGTCAAGAGCGAGATCATCCGGGCGTACGGCCTGCGATGAGCCCCACCATCGGGCCCCGGGGCGGCGACGCCCCGGGGCCCTTCCCCGCGCACCCGCTCCCAGCAGGGTCTTTTCACGGTCTGCCACCGTGGCGCATACTCTCCCCGCTGCGGCAAGCGGAAGAGAGTCGATCGCCGATGCTGGATGTTCTGGGCCTCGAACCCGACGAGGAGCGCGTCTACCGGGCGCTGATCGGACGGCCCGACACCACCGTGGCCCTTCTCTCGGACCAGCTCGCGCTGTCCCACGCCCCCGTCGACCAGGCCCTGTCGCGCCTGGTCGAGTGCGGCCTGGCGACCCGGTCGGCGGACGCCCGCTTCACCGCCGCGCCGCCGGCCATGGCCCTCGGCGCCCTCATCGGCCGGCGCCGGGACGAACTGCGCACGGCCGAGCAGGCGCTGGTCACCTTCGCCGAGGAACACCGGGCCGCGATGACCGGCAGCAGCATCACCGATCTGATCGAGGTCGTCACCGGCGTCGACGCCATCCGGCACCGCTTCCTCCAGGTGCAGCAGGCGGCCCGGACACAGGTCCGCTCCTTCATCACCGCACCGTTCGTCGCCCTGCCGCCGGACGAGAACACGGCCGAGCCCATGGCCCTCGGCCGCGGGGTGCACTTCCGCGCCGTACTGGACCGCGAGGTCCTGGCCGAGCCGGGCATCGTCCAGGACGCCATCGAATCCCTGCGCAACGGTGTGGAACTGCGGGTCGCGGACCAGGTGCCGATGAAGCTCGTGCTCGCCGACGCCGATCTGGGCCTGGTCCCGCTCGCGGTCACCCCGGCGGGTGAGCCCGGCGCTGTGCTGCTGCACCGCAGCGGCCTGCTGGACGCGCTGGACGCCCTGTTCGAGACGGTGTGGCGCACGGCCCAGCCGCTCCGGTTGTCGGGCACGGAGGGCGCGTCCGAAGCGATCACCGAGGTCGGCCCCGAGGGCCCGACCGAGCTCGACCGCAGGATCCTCGCGCTGCTCCTGGCCGGTCTGACGGACCTGTCGGCCGCGACCCAGCTCGGTCTGTCGGCGCGTACGCTGCACCGGCGGCTGCGCCATCTCATGGACCTGGCCGGGGTGCGGACCCGGATGCAGCTGGGCGCCCACGCCGTGCGAGCCGGCTGGGTGGAGCCCTCGGGAACCTGATCGGGGATCAGGCATCGACGATCAGGCATCGACGATCAGGCGAGGACGTTGACGGCGCGGGCGACCACCAGCCCGAGGATGAGCAGGGAGACCAGGGACTGAATGCCCATGGCGATCTTGGCCCAGGGAGCCAGGGGCATCACGTCGGTGGGGCTGAACGCGGTGGCGTTGGTCAGCGCGAGGTAGAGGTAGTCGACGAAGCGGGGCCGCCAGTCGGCCTCTGCCACTTCGGGGTTGAGCTGCTGCGGGAAGGCGAGCGCGGGCGTGGCGGGCATGTGATGGAGACGGGCCGCCGCCCCACCGCAGTCGAGCTCGAAGTACAGCAGGGAGAAGGCCAGAACCGTGCAGGCCCACACCGTGGTGCCGCTCTGCAGCAGGCTGGTGGCGGAGCTGGTCTCCTTGCCGCCCTGGAGGATGTCGTCGACCAGCTGGGCGGTGGACCAGACGGCGCTGAGCGCGAGCACGCACACCAGGGCGATCGACATGGTGCGCAGCACCGTCGATCGCCGGTCGATCCGGCCCGGGTCGCCGGCGATGAGCGCGAGCAGGAGCAGTCCCTCGACGGCCGGGAGCACCCAGCGAGGCGCGAGGCGGAGGTCGTCGGGGAGCAGGATGGTCAGCACCATGGTGGCGACGACAGCGGTGGCCATCGGCCACCGGCTCTCACCGACGGGCCCGTGCGCACTCGGAGTCTCGGGCGGCTCGGGGATGCGTCCGGTCACGGTGGCGGGCCCTTACGGTCGAGTGCGAGCGGTTGGCGTCGTCCTGCGCTCGGAAGATGGGGCGGGCGTGTCGACGGCACCCATGCCGCAGAACCCGCACCTTCCGCTCCACCGTGCTACCACGCCTGTCAGTGCTCTGCCGCCTGACCGGGTGGCGGCCTACGGCACTCTCACCGGCACTTCCAGCGGCGCCCGGAACGACAGCAGGCCGAGCATGGGAGGCTCTGCCGGCCCGTCGGCCGGCAGGATGCCGGGAAGGGCACGTGCCGCCGCCCGCAGGGCCACGGTCGCCTCCGTGCGCGCCAGGGAGGCGCCCGGGCACCGGTGACGGCCGGCACCGAAGGCCAGGTGATGGCGGATCTCGGGCCGGTACGGACACATCGTCGCGGGTTCCGCGAACACCTCCGGATCAGACCCGCTGCCCATCAGCATGAGGAGCAACGGGGCGCCGGCCGGCAGGCGTACCCCGCCCAGCGAGACGGCCCGCGCGGTGAGTCGGCGCCATGTCGTCACCGGCGGTTCCCGGCGCAGGACCTCCTCGACCCACGCCTCGGCGAGCCCGGCTTCGCCGGCCACCCGTGTCCACAGGCCCGGTTCCGAGGACACGCGGCGGAGCACCGTGGCGATGAGCTGCCCGGTGGTGGACTGACCGGCGATGAAGACGAAGAAGCAGGCGGCGACTGCCGTCCGCACGTCCAGAGGCTCACCGCCGGGCAGCCGATGGCGGCGGAGCGCCCCGATGAAGGAGTCCTCGGGAACCGTGCCGCTCCGGACGGTCGCGGTGAGCCATCGGTGGAAGTCCGCGACGAGTTCCGCCAGCTCCGGCTGCCGTTCCGGAGACGGCCTGCCGTAGAACAGCTCCAGCGAGGCGTCGCTCCAGCGGATCAGCGTCGTCGGCTCGATGTCCTCGATGCCGAGCAGCTCCATCAGGACCCGGCACGGAAGGATCTGCGCGTACGGGGCGAACAGATCGCAGGAGCCGGCGGCGTCCAGCGTGGACCGCACCCGCGCGAGCAGCTCCCCGGCGATCCGCTCGATCACGGGCACGGCTGCTTCGACGCGCCGCGCGTGGAAGAACCGTGTGACCAGGCGGCGCAGTCCCGCGTGGCTCTCGGTGCCGTTGTTGGCGAGCGCGGGCGGAAGCATGAAGCCCGCGCGGGCAAGGATCCTGAGCACGGAGACGGGCAGCGGGGTGACGGCGTGCTGGGCGTTGTCCGGCAGGAAGTCCTCCGGGTTCAACAGGACCCGCCGTATGTCCTCGTGCCGGCTGACCAGCCACAGTCCGGTGCCGGGGTCGTGGTGGACGGGGGACTCGGTCCGCAGGAGTTCCAGCCAGGGGTGCGGGTCCCGGACGAAGGGCTCGCCGAACACGTCGAGCAGGTCGAGCAGACCGAGCGGATCGGGAGTCCCGGAGAACGCGGGATCGACCGCGGAGCGGCCCCGGGCTGCTCCGGTGCCGGGTGGGAACGCCTCCAGGGCCGGGGAAGTCACGGCCGGAGGTTACACGCGGGAGACGCGTTCTCCGGTCGGATGTGCCCGGCATCACTACGCCAAAGGCGCAGGTGAGACCGGACCGCTCCCCATGGCACGCCGTGCGAGGGGCGGGATCGCGCCAACTGTGAACGGGACCCGCACGCAACTTCCGGGACCGGTGGGACGCCCCTATGCTCCTGCGTCGGACATCGGGTTACCGCCGGTAAAGGGGTTGGGGTATGGATCGTACGGGAACCTCACGACGCACCTTCGTGGCCGGCGTGGCCGGTGTGGCCGCCACGACCGGAGCGGCCGCCGTCGGGGTGGTCGCGCCCGGCGCCGTACCGGCCGTTGCCGCGGAGCCGTCCACGCCGCAGTCCGTGGCCGTGCTCGGCGGTGGCGTCGCGGGCCTGACCGCGGCCCACGAGCTGGCCGAGCGCGGCTTTCTGGTCACCGTCTACGAGCGCCGGGCGCTGGGCGGCAAGGCCCGCTCCATGGACGTGCCGGACAGCGCGCACGGCAGCCGGCGCCCGCTCCCCGCCGAGCACGGCTTCCGGTTCATCCCCGGCATCTACCACAATCTCCCCGACACGATGCGGCGCATCCCCTTCCCGGGGAACGCCAATGGAGTCTGGGACAACCTCGTCGCTCCGGCCGAGATGTCCTTCGCCCGCACCGGCCGCGAGGACCTGCGCATCCCGCTCCACTGGCCGGGGCACAGGCCCGCCGAGCTCACCCTCGACGAGATCAGCCGCGCCCTGACGGCTCTCCTCGACACCGCCCGTTCCATCCCGCTCCACGAGGCCGCGTACTTCGTCAACCGCTTCCTCGTCTTCCTGACCAGCTGCGACGAGCGGCGTGACGAGGCGTGGGAACGGACACCCTGGTGGGAGTTCCTGCGGGCCGAGCGGATGAGCTACGACTACCAGCGCATCCTGGCCGTCGGGCTGACCCGCAACATCGTCGCGACGAAGGCCGAGGAGGCCAGCACCCGTACGGTCGCCACCCTCCTGGAGGCCTTCGCCTTCAACGCCTTGGGGCGCGGCGCCGACGGGCCCCTCGACCGGATCCTGAACCTGCCCACCAACGAGGCCTGGATCGATCCCTGGGCGGCTCATCTGACGGGCCTCGGGGTGGAGTTCCGCATCGGCTGGACGGTACGGGAGCTGGAATACGACGCCGGTTCCGGGCGGATCGGCGCGGCCGTCGTCGAGGATCCGCAGGGTGTCCGCCGCTCGGTGACCGCCGATCACTACGTCTCCGCGATGCCGGTGGAGCACGCCCGGCGGACCTGGGGCGCGGCCCTGCGGGCGGCGGATCCGCAGCTGGCACGGTGCGACAAGCTGGAGACGGACTGGATGACGGGCATCCAGTTCTATCTCACCGAACACGCGCCGCTCCTCGCCGGACACGCCAACTGCATCGACTCCCCCTGGTCCTTGACGGCCATTCAGCAGGCGCGCCACTGGCCGTCCCGCGACTTCCCCGCCGACTACGGCGACGGAGCCGCTGTCGACTGTCTCTCCGTGGACATCTCGGAATGGGACCGACCCGGCATCCTCTACGGCAAGACAGCCAAACAGTGCACCCGCGCCGAGGTCGCCCGGGAGGTCTGGGCGCAGTTGAAAGCCGCGTTCAACGACACCGGCCGTACGGTCCTGAAGGACAGCGCGCTGCACTCCTGGTTCCTGGACCCGGGAGTCGACGGCCTCGGCACGCCGAACCCCACCAACGAGGACCAGCTCCTCATCCACCCGGTCGGCACCTTCCACCATCGCCCGCAGGCCGCCACCAAGATCCCCAACTTCTTCCTGGCCGGCGACTACGTGGCGGTCGACATCGACCTCGCCACGATGGAAGGCGCCAACGCCTCCGCCCGCCAGGCCGTCAACGCCCTCCTCGACAGCACCGGCTCGCCCGCCGCGCGCTGCGAGGTCCGCCCGCTCTTCCGGGCCCCGGAGCTGGAGGGGCTCAAGCGCCACGACCGTCTGCGCTACCGCCTCGGCCTGCGCAACGCGCTCGACATGGGCTGAGGGCTCAGGGTCTACGAGCCGGACCCGGTCACGCTCCTCCGCCCACATCTGCGCCCCGCCCGTGAACCGGCCGTTCGTGACCACGATCGGGAGCGTCGAGGGATGGTCCGCCATGGCCCCGCCGTACAGGTGCTGTACGACCGGTTGCCCCACCGGTCCGTTGCCGTCCCGGAAGTGCTTGCACTGGATCATGATGCGTCTACCGACCTCGTCGACCGCCAGGACGTCGGCGCCCATGTCGCCGGCCCCTCCGCCCGAGCGCCCGATTCGGTAGCCGTCGCGGTCCAGGAGGTCGGCGACGAGCTGTTCGAAATCGGAGTGATGGGCGATGTCCACGGCTTTGAGGTCTAGCGCGATGACCTCCCGCAGGAGACCGACGAGGGCTCGATGAATGTCATCGAGTGCCGCGTCGCATTTCGCGACATCCTGGAAGACGGCGAAGTCTGAACGTATGCGGCCAGGTTCAAACGCATCGGTCCGTGGATGATGGAGCCTCACTGAATGTTCCGGCAACAGGTCGGCGGAGCGCGACAGATTGGTTCGCAGCGCCTCCAGGCGCCCATGCAGAGTCTCGACGTCGGTCTCCACGCCTGGGAGCAATGGCTGCTGCGGCACGGTCGGCCGCGCTGTCAGCTCGGTCCTCAAGAGGATCCCCTTACGTGCAACACGCTGTGCTGAGGGAAGCGTAAGTGACGCCACTGACAGGGGTGTTCACGAGCGCCGCCATCCAGACCTGTCCGAAACGGTTGAAGATCGCTTCCCAGATGACCGAAGCTCGTTTCCTGCTCATGGGCGGCCACGCGATATGGGGTGGAGTCAAGGTTGCTACGCAAGGCAGAGTGGGGCGGTGAGTGAACTGTGGGCGCATACTTTGACATGGGCAGAAGTGGATCCGGCTCGACATCCGTTCGAGATGGACGACGATGTGGCGGAGGAGTTGGCGAGCCTTGTCGCGCCCTTGCTGCCCAGTGCTGAAGTCGCCCTTGAGGATCGCCGGCGTTCGTTGGATCCCGTTACCGAGTTCCTGGTGGGCCGGTACGGCCGATGGGCCTGCGGATGGAACTGGTCGGTCGGTGAGGGTGACATCGACGGAGGTGTCGTCGAGGCCTGGTGCTGTTCATCCGACTCCGTGACGACCCCGGAAGCGACTGCCCCGCTGGTTGTTGAGGCCCTTCGGGAATGGCGTGGCTGGCTGGAGGACCTGACGGGGCGGTTCGCGGCCGTTGCTCCACCGCGTAACAGGCCGGTGCTTTCGGCGGACCTCTGGTACTGGGAGCGGGCGTGCACGCGCCTGGTCACCGTGGTGGCCGACCGTACCCAGGCCGAGAGCGGCTGGTACGGGCATTGCATGCAAGTTCTCCGGTGGTTCCTCGCCTCCAACGGCGTGGACGAGGGCCGGGCCGAGGAGGTCGTCGAGAACGCGGTCGGCGGCCGTTTCGGCAGTTGGATCGCACCTGACGTCCTGGTGGTCGACGCGGTGAGCTCGCGGTTCGCCAGAGGCTTGGGCGGAATCAGATGACTTCCGGGCCCGGCCGACCGAAGGACAGCCTTGCCGATTGGCTGCGCATCCGGACGGAGATCGTCTGGCCATCCTGGCGCGGCGCATGCCTTGTCTACGGACCACCGGCCCGCGACGGCTTCCGGAACTTCTTCGTGGCAACGCGCGGCAAACGCGACAGCGAGGGAACCGCGCGGGTCTTGACCGCCCTCGGCGTGACCTTCGCCGACGCGGAGCAAGACAGGCCGTTGACCTTCGCCCTCATGTCAAAGTGGCAGCGAACCGTGCTGGGCCATGACGTCGTCGGTTTCCGTACGATGCCGGCCTTCGCGAAGGGCGGACGGGAGCGCTACGGTCTTGCCCCCAATATGGAGGCGCTGTTCGAGCAATGCCTGTCAGAGAGCTCTCAATCTGATCTGCCCCTCCCGTCACGCGCTGCCCGGACCTACCTCGATATCCTCTTCTTCCATCCGTTCGAAAACGGCAACGCCCGTGCGGCCATGCTGGCGTTGGCCTTCGTCCTGGCCCGCGAAGGCGTCCTCCTCGACCAGGTTCACCCACTGCAGACCACCCGCTGGGCCGACGACGCCGAAGGCGCGGCCGACCTGGCGGTGCTGCTCGGAATGCTGATCACCGCCGCGGAACAGCGTCCGTCCCACGGGAGGCAGTCATGAACGAACGCGATGTCCTGCTCAACGAGCTCGCGCAGGAGATGCGCCCGATGTCAGACGGCGTCGAATGGTTCGACGGCCTCAGCCAGGAAGAGCAGTCCGAAGTGCTGCTGCTCCTGCGCCATCACTGCATCCAGGCGCGCGCCGTCGCCGAGGACGCACCAGAGAGCATCCGCCGTTCCGGGCTGCGCCCGACGCATACGCCCGCAGTGCTGCTCTCACGAGGCCGGATCGACGAGCAACTGAGAAAGATCGCCCGCCTCACACCCTTGGACGAGCGCCGGAAGTCGTTCAGGCTGCTGATCGCGGTGCTCACCGTTGCCGACGCGCGGCGCCGCGAGCGCTTTTGCTCCGAAGGCTGCGGTCACTGGTGGCACAGACTGTCCGCCGTCGCTTGAACCAGCACCGCATCCCTGAAGGCCGGTTCCCGGTTGAGCGTCTTCCGCGGAGTGGATCAGTCCCACCAGAAGTCCCATTGATGGGCGCCGGCGATCCGCTCGGCGTATGCGGCCAGTGTGTACGGCCTTCTGCCCTGCCAGATGTTGTCCGGGCAGAAGGCGAAGTGCTCGGCTGCGACCAGGAGAGCCTCGTGCTCGTCCACAGGTGGCGCGGCGACGCTGAGGCGCAGCGTGGAGAACCCGACCACGATGACCCGGGCGCCGAAGCGGTGTTCCCAGTCACGGACGACCGCGGAGAACTTCGCGGTGTCGTTGTCGTAGTTGCAGGGCCCGGACCAGCCGACAGCGGCCAACGCCTCCGCACCGGATGCTGCGGCGACCAGCCCCAGACGTGTCTGTGGGTGGTCGGCGAGGAATGCCTGCGCGTACTCGGCGGCCAGATGGTCGGGGTTCGTTGCCGTCTCCCGGCTGGGCGTGGGGCCGGGCCAGGTCTGTCCGAAGGGGGCCGTGACGGCGAGGCGCCTGTCGGTGTCGAGCATGTCGTCGTCTTCGCCGACGGCTGTGTAGGTCGCCCACCACTGCGCGAGGAGGCCGGCAGAGTCGTGGCTCGCCGGGGACGACATCTGCTCGGGGAAGATCTCTCCGGATCCCCATGGGCGGAACTCGCCATTGCTCGGATCCAGCGAGTCGAGTAGCAGCGGCCACAGTCCGGAGCGCGTGTGCTCGGCGTGCATCCGCGTCCACAGCTCGACCGTGGCCGGCTCGTCGCTGAGCCACAGGGGTTGTACATCTCCGTCGCCCTCATCGGACGTGACCATCCGACCGGGCGGAAGCCCCCATCGGGTTTCGGAGCGCAGGGGGCGGCTGCTGGCGCTGTGACCGGGAGGTATCACCGACAGGGTCCCATCACTCGATCGCGGAACTGCTGGAAAACGTGCCAGCCCGAGGTCTGACCCGGAGTGATCAGCTCCCCTTCGGCGCAGTCGAGCGCCTCGCATCGCAGAGCCGCGGCGAGACGGAGGACGGGCGTCAGCACGCGGTCGCCGGAGCCCCGGATGTGGAGCATGACTGTGTCCACCGGGTCTTCTGAGCCGACGTTGAGTTCGATGGACGACGTGGGGCTGGACATCTCACCCCACGCGGGGTCCGAGAGATCAGCATCGGGAACGGCCTGGGCGACAGCCGCGAGTACGTCGTCTCGCCGGCCGAGCGGGTCCGGGGCGTAGTCGGCAGGGATCTCCTGCACCGAGGTGACGTCGTCGGGCAGGCGTAGGAGGATCACGTCCCAGCTCATGGTGGCCTTCCGGACAGGACTTGAGGGCGGTTACGGTGGGGCAGCTCAGGCCGGGCTCTGTCGGGAACACGGGATGTTGCCGCCTGCTGTGAGTACGAATACAGCGCGGTCAAGGCGGGGAGCCTGCGAGCCATCTCTTCACGATCGTCAAAATCGAAGTCCCAGGCTGGGTCCAGGCCCGGGTACCGGATGGTGAAGACGTCGGCGGGAAGTTCCTGGCCGGTGGCCTTCTGGTGGGCGTTCCAGGCGATGCTCAGCATCTCTTCACAGTCGAAGACCCCTTCAGGCGCGGCAGCACGGACATCAGGGAGTACGGCAAGTGTGTCGGGGTCAGCAACGGCGCGCTCGAATACCGTGCGGCCTTGCGCGATCAGCCAGCCGCGGAAGTAGTCGAAGCCATCGTCCGAGCACCCGCCGTTGAGAACGTAGGCGGCGGCCCACAGCGGATTTCGGTAGGAGTCGGCCATGAGATCCCAGAGGATCTGCTCTGCTGCGGTGATCTCTGGTGATGAGCGGCCGGCAAGCAGCTCGGAGGTACGGCAGGCGATGCCGGAGGCGTCCCTGGTGTCGAGCACCTGCTCGCGGGCTTCCTCGACCAATACCCAGAACTGCTGCCTGTTCATGGCCGCGAGCATGCCACCACGCACTGACATCGACCGCCAGGGACAGGGCTGTCAGGGGACGCGGCTACCGTGCCGACGTGGCGAACTCCTATACGACGTTGTGGACCAACGGCTTGTGCCGGGAGCTGGAACGGTTGGGCCGGACCGGGCAGCGGCTTACGATGCTGTTCGGCGGGCCGCACCAATCACTGCCGAGCTTCCTGCGTGCGGGAGTGCAGCCTGGCGACCGCATCTATCCAGTGCGAGCCAACCGCACCTGTCTCTATGTGCTGGGAGCGCTGGAGGTAGCGCAGATCGTCCCCTACGAGAACGCCGGCTCGGCGCTTCCCGATGACGATTACGTGAAGTTGCTGGACTGGCGCCCGCTCAAGACCGGATGTGTCACCGAAGTGCTCATCGGGCCGCCAGGTGCCCCGCTCAGGTTCGACACTGTTGTCCCCGGGGACCTCCTGGAGCGGCTGACGTACACATCCCGCCGGGGCGAGCGACTGCTCAAGCACGTCGAGGACGGACGCCTGATCCGTTCAACGAGCCTCCAAGGTATCTACCGCCTCGCCGCCGACTCCGCCGCAGAGATTGACCAGCTGGTTCGCGGCGATGGCCCGAGTGGAGTGGCCGATGACGTTTGATGAAGTCAGGGCGTCTTCCTGGCGCGGACACACCTACGGTGTCCAGTCCGCCTTGACCCAGGCGACCGCCGCCGACGCGGAGCAAGTCCTCGGGCCGCGACTCCCCGAATCACTGCTCGACTCTGCGCGTGCGAAACGGCGGCGGTGTCACGGCTGACCGGGATGCATTTCCGACCAATCAGCCAACTTCGTGGAGCGAGGACCACATCCTCTTTGCCGAGTTGATGGGGCTCGGCACCGGCGGACACGGCTTGTGGCTGTTTGACACGCCGTACCTGGTGGAGGATGGGGGACTGCCGTCTCCAGTCGTACCGCTGTCCTGTGACGGCCACTACTGGATCGGGATCGTCCTACTGGGCCTGATCGGGAAGCGTCGAGTCTGGCCGCGTGTCTCGCCC
Organism: Streptomyces fradiae; assembly: GCF_041270065.1. Classification (NCBI taxonomy): domain Bacteria; kingdom Bacillati; phylum Actinomycetota; class Actinomycetes; order Kitasatosporales; family Streptomycetaceae; genus Streptomyces; species Streptomyces fradiae. The sequence continues at coordinate 7,612,442 of NZ_CP065958.1, forward strand.
AGCGGCCCGGCGTCGACGTCGTCTGCCGGGATCGCGCGCGTCCGCGCCTCTCTTGTCCCGCCGCCCCTTTCCATCGCTCTTTTCGGGCCGAACAGGGCGCCGGTCTGGCCGCCGGCGGAGAACCGGGCGAGGGTACGTGTACGGGGCCGGCCGCCCGCGTGCTCGATGCGCAGCGCCTCACGGGTGATCTCGGACTCGACGGCTGGGGAGAACAACGCGGTGGCGAAGCCGACGAGGACGACGGCTCCGATGACGGCGCCGGCGCTCGACGCACCGGCGAGCCGGCAGAATCCGGTGACGCGCAGCGCGCAGCCGACGAGGACCAGGGGCCGCGGCCCCTACCGGTCGGTGAGCAGGCCTCCGACGACGAACAGTCCCTGCTGGCTGAAGGTTCGCAGTCCGAGCACGAGTGCGACCATCGCCCCGCCCAGGCAGAGTGTCCCGGCCAGGTGATCGGCGAAATACGGCAGGACGGCGAAGAAGCCCACGTGGAAGGCGAACTGGCTGCCGATCAGGAGGCGGGCGAGCGGCGTCACGGCATGATTCTTCCGTCGCGCATGGTCAGGATGCGGTGGCTGACGTGTCGCACCGCCTCGTGATCGTGAGAGATGAGCAGGAAGCCGATTCCCAGAGCGTCCTGGAGATCCATCAGCAGGTTGAGGATCCCCGCGCGCAGCGAAGGGTCGAGTGCGGAGGTCGGCTCGTCGAGCACGAGCAGATCCGGCCGGGTCGCCAGAGCGCGGGCGATGGCGACACGCTGGCACTGCCCGCCGGACAGCTCGTGCGGGAGGCGTTCCCCGTGAGCGGGCGCGAGGCCGACGAGCTCCAACAGCTCGTCGACCCGGCCCCGACTGTCCACGGCCGACCTGCGCCCGTGGACGCGCAGGGGCTCCGCGATCTGCCGGCGAACCCGGCGGCGCGGGCTCAGCGCTCCGTACGGATCCTGGAAGACCGGCTGGAACCGGGGACGCAGCGGCCGGAGTTCGTGTTCCCGTAGGCCGGTCAGCTCGACCCCGGCGAAGCGCACCGACCCGGAACACGGTCGCAGCAACTGCAGTACCGCTTGGGCCGTCGTCGACTTGCCGCAGCCCGAGGGACCGACCAGGCCGACCGCCTCCCCGGCGCCGACCGTGAAGGACACCCTGTCGACGACTTGCCGCGCCCCGTACCGTACGACCAGGTCGCGTACTTCCAGGAGCCGTTTCACACCGCCTCCCCGAGGGGGTGGTGACAGGCGACGGCCCGCCCGTCGACCGCCCGGAGCGTCGGTTCCTGCTGTCGGCAGAGGTCCGCGGCGCACCGGCAGCGAGGGGCGAAGGGACAGCCCCCACCTGCCGATCCCGGGGCGGGTGGAGCGTCGGCGAGGACGGGCAGTCGCGAGCGGTGGGGCAGCCCGGCCTTGGGCAGCGAGGCGAGCAGCCCTCGCGTGTACGGGGCGACCGGTCGCCCCAGCACCAGCTCCGCCGGGCCGCGTTCGATGATCCGGCCGGCGTACATCACGGCCACCCGGTCGGCGTGTCGCCGTACCGCCGCCAGGTCGTGGCTGACCAGCAGCAGCGCCGCCCCCGTCGCGGCGCAGCGCTCCCGCAGCATCGTGAGCACGTGTTCCTGGCGCTCCGGATCGAGTGCCGTGGTCGGTTCGTCGGCCACGACCAGCGCCGGCTCGTTGACCAGGGCCATCGCGATCACCGCACGCTGGCGCATGCCACCTGACAGGGTGTGCGGGAACGCGCCGGCCGGCTCCGGTCCGAGACCGACCTCGGCGAGGGCCCGGCGAGCGACGGTCAGCGCCTCGCGGCGCCCCGCGCGCGCCACAGCCCGTACGGCGAAGGCCAGTTGGTCCTCGACACGGTGTACGGGCGACAGGGCCGACATCGCGTCCTGGGGAATCCACGCGAGGCGGCGGCCGAGATGGGCCGAGGTGACGGGGCCGCCTTCCAGCCGCACCCGGCCGTGGACGACGGCCCCGCGCGGGACCATCCCGAGCAGCGTCCGCGCGGTGAGGGACTTTCCGGCCCCGGACTCGCCCACCAGGGCGAGTACTTCACCGGCGGACAGGTCGAAGGAGACGCCACGGACGGCCTCGCCGTCGGCGAAACCGATCCGCAGACCGTCCACCCGGAGCAGCGGAGCGGGGGAGTCAGGCAGGGGGAGAGACAAGAGACCGGACTTTCCTCGAGGCGAACAGGGAACGGAGACGGGAGCGGGCTCCAGGGCGGCGGCGTGCGGGGCCCCGGCGGACCGACCCGCCGAGGGACGACAGGCACACCGCGAGGGCAGCCAGCAGCGCGAGCGCCACGGCCGGTGCGAGGGCGGCGACCGGCGCCCGCTCCACGTAGTCGGCCGACTCGTCGAGCAGCAGTCCCCACTCGGGCGACGGGGGCTGTGCACCGAGCCCCAGGAAGCCGAGCGACGCCAGGGCGAGTGCGATGCCGGGCAACCGCAGCACGGCGTGCCGGGCGACCGGTCCGGCGACCGAGGGGAGGACGTGCCGGGTCCAGATCCACAGGGGACCCGCGCCGATGGCCCGCTGCGCCAGCAGGAAGCGGGACGCCCGCGTCTCCTGGACCAGCGCCGACGCGTGTGCGGCGAGCGGCGGCCAGGACACCAGCGTCACGGCGAGCGCGGCCGCCCCGCTCCCCGGACCGGTCACCGCCGCGACCAGCAAACCCGTGAGCACCGGCGGCAGTGCGTTGGCGACATCCGCGAGCCCGGCCGCCGCTTCGGGGACGAAACCGAGCACGAGCGCGATCAGCCAGCTCGCCACCGTCACGGCCGCGGCTGTGCCCACCGTGGCGGCCGCGCCGTGTCCGAGCCGGGCGAGTACGTCCCGGCCGAGCGCGTCCGCGCCGAGCGGATGCGATCCCGACGGCGCGGCGAGCCGGGCCGCCACATCCACCGCGTACGGATCCCGCAGCAGTCCCGAGCCGATCGCCACCGCCAGGACCACCGCCAGTCCCAGCGGAAGGGCGAGCGGAATCCGCCGGGCACGCGGCACGGGCAGGCCGAGCCCGGCCTCCCGCGACGCGGGCCCGAGCAGCCGGCGCCGGACCAGCGAGGCGGCGGCCCCGGCGAGGAGCCCGAGACCGAGCAGGGCGAGCACGCACCCTTGCAGCAACGGCAGGTCCTGGGACGTCGCCGCGCCCAGAGCCGTACGGCCGATGCCCGGCACGGCGAACACCGTCTCGACGGCGACCGCGCCGCCGGTGAGGCCGACGGCCACCATGCCGAACTGCCCGGCGAGCGCGGGCAGTGCCCGGCGCAGCGCCGCGCCGGTGACGCACCACCGGCCGACGCCCGCGCCCCGCCACAACTCCACCCACCGCTCGTCGAGGACGGCCGGAAGCGCGTCGGCGACCAGCCGGCCGAGCAGCGCACCGGCCGGGACGCCGAGCGCCAGGGCCGGCAGCACCAGATGGGACGAGCCCGCCCAGCCGGAGGTGGGCAGCCACCCCAGCCACACACCGACGGAGAGCAGGAGGACCAGAGCGAGCAGGAACTCGGGTATCGCCGCGAGCACTGCCGCCACCGTCCCGCCCGTGGCACGGCCCCGTAGGAGGGCCGGGCCGGCGAGCAGCGTACCGACGACGAGAGCGACCCCCAGAGCCGCTCCCATCAGGGTCAGGGATACACCGAGCCCCCTGACGACGGCCGGCAGCACCTCGGTGCCCGACACCCACGAGACTCCCAGGTCGCCGTGGACCAGCCGGATCAGCCAGCTGCCGAGCAGGCCCGCGGGGCCCGCGCCCAGGCCGAGATCGGTGCGAATGGCGGAGAGCGCCTCAGGGGTCGGGGCCTGCTCGGCGGACCTGCCGCGCAGGAGTGCGAGTGCCGGGTCCTTGCCGGAGAGCCACGGCAGCAATCCGACCACGGTCACCACCGCGGCCACGGCGAGTACTCGGGTGGCCCCAGCCCCTACGGTCGAGCGGATCGCCGAGGACAGGGACGGGAGCGAGGTGGTGCGTCCGGCCATGCCGCGGAAGACGGGCGGCCTCACTGTACGTAGGTGTCGACGGTGATCAGCTCACGCTCGCGAGGGTCGTGCGCGGCGCCCACGACGTTCTCGGCGTCACCCTGGATCACCCGCTCGTGCAGCAGCGGCACGGCCGCGTCGGTGGCGAGCACGGCGGCCTCGGCCGTGACGACGGCCTTCCTGCGGGCCTCGCCCGTTGCCGTGGCCGCTGCGGTGGCGAGCGCGGAGTCGACGGCGGAGTCGGAGAGTTGGGAGATGTTGAAGGACCCGTCGCCCGCGAAGTCGCTGTACAGGTAGGCGGCCGGGTCACCGGAGTCGAGCACGGTGGCCCGCGACAGGACGAAGGCGTCGAACTTCCCCGCCAGGGCGTCCGCCTCGATGTGCGTGTACTCCCGCACGTCCAGCTCGACCTTGAACCCCGCCTCGCGCAGCTGCTGCTGGAGAAGCTGAGCGACTTCGGGCAGTTCGGCGCGGTCCGTGAAGGTACCGATCGTGATCGTCGCGCCCTTCGGGTCGGCTGCCGGGGTGCGCCGGACCGCGGTGCGCAGCTTCGCAGCCCAGGGCAGTGCCGGGCCAAGGAGTCCACCGGCGCGATCCGCCCGGCCCTCGTAGACGCCTGAGACGAGAGCCCGGGCATCGACGGCCTCACGGGCAGCGGCCCGCAGCGCCGGATCACGGAAGGCGCCGCGCTCGGTGTTCAGATACAGGGTGTTCGTCCGGGGCATGGGGACCTCGGTGATGAGCTTCCGGTCCAGCAACGCGGCCTGGGAGACGGGCACCGCCTCGACGATGTCGGCCTCGTCGCTGCGCAACGCCGCGGCCCGGGCGGTTCCGTCGGGCACATAGCGCACGTCGATTCCCGGGGCCTTGGCACGGCCGCCCCAGTAGCGGTCGTACCGGTCGAGCGTCGCCGACGAGGTGCCGTCGGCGCGCACGAGGACGAACGGCCCGGTTCCGGCGCCGACCGGGTCGACGGTCCTGCCCCGGTACGCCTTGGCGGCCAGGATCGACAGCTGCGGAGAGCTGAGCCGCTGCGGTACGAGGGGATCGGCCTGCGCGGTGGTCACGCGAACGGAACGGGAGCTGTCCGCCCGGACGGTGAGGTCGACGCCGTCGAGGATCCGTGGCTTGGGAGAGGACGCAGCGGCGGCGGTGAGGGAGCGGACGACGGAGGCGGGAGTGAGCGGGCTGCCGTCGTGGAAGGTGACGCCTTCGCGCAGGGTGAAGGTCCAGGTCCGGCCCTGCTGTCGCCAGCTCGTGGCGAGCGAGGGGAGGGCGTCGCCGTCGCGGTCAAGGCGGACCAGGGTCTCGGCGGTGGACCAGCGCGACAGCTTGAAGGCGTCGTCGGAGAGAGGGGAGAGCCCCGACCGTGGTGGCTGCATCATCGCGACCCGTATGCGCCCGCCGTCTTCGGAGTTGTCGTCCGCGTCCGCCGCGCTGCCGGCGAAGCACCCCCCGAGCAGGGCCGAGGCGGTGGAGACGGCGACGGCGGCGAGTATGCCGCGGCGGACACGATGGGTCGTGCTTCGGGGAAGGCGGGGCACGGGGATTCCTCAAAGGTGCAGGGGTAAGGGTCCAGACTTTAGCAGAATGAAAATCGTTGTCATTACGAGGTTGTGGTGAGACCCCGCACGGTGAGGGTGGTGCGGGGCGGCCACGCGCTGCCAGTGCGGTAACCGGGCGGTCGTGGCTGCTGTTTGCCGTGGCATCGGTGCACGCAGTCCGTGGGGTCGGCGGTGGGCGCGGCGTCGGTGCTCGACGGTCGGTCTCCTCGTACGGCACTTCGTGCGCGAAGGCACAAGTTCTGCGTCCGTCTGTGCGCTCATGCCTCCTCCTTCGCAGCGCAGGCGGAACTAAGGGCTGTCCCGTAAACGATCTTTGGCGCAGCCCGGGTGCGGGTGGTCGGTGTGCGGGCTGTTCGGCTACCCGACGAGGGTGAGGTTGTGCAGTCGGGCGATGCCGAGCATGGCGTGGTGCACGCCATCGCCTTTGAGGCGGCAGTCGCGGAGGATCTTCCAGCCCTTCATCCGGGCGAAGGTGTGCTCGACGCGGGCGCGGACCTGTTTGTGGGAGCGGTTGTGCTTCTCGCAGGCGCCAAGTGGGCCTGGTGCTGCGCCCATGTGCCGCTCCGCGCAGACCGGTCCACGGCCTACGCACCCCGCGGAAGTCGCGATCCCGCCATGGACGAGTCCCAAGATGTAATGGCCGAGTGGCGGGAAACCGTTCGGAGATCAGCCAGGTGACTGGGACGCCTCGGAACCTGAGCCGACCCCGTTGCCTTGGGACTTTTGGTCACTCTGACCAGTTACGGGACCGTTCTTAAGCAGGCGTCTCATGTCTGTTGAACCCCGTTTATCGCCTATTGCCGCCGCGCCTGATCCGCTCCGGGAAGTCGCCGCGAATCTGCACCGACTGCAGTCGCGCAGAGGGCGGTGGGCCTACGCCGGGTGGTACTGCATGGCAAGGCAGTGGACGCGGGAGAGGGGGCCGGGGCGTGTTATGCGGAGCGTCTTCGTGCCCTTGTTTCCAAGGGCCGCTTACTTTCCGGACTTTCTGACGCCCGCTGATTCGGTGGGTGATGTGGACGCCGGACTGGAATCTCTTCACAAAGCCGGGCTCGTCCACGATCGGCACTCCGCCGTCGGCGCCAAGGCGGTCGGCGACGTAGGAGCGGATGTCGTGATGTCGTCGCGGACGGCGTCGGCGTCCCAGCGGGCGTAGCGCAGCCGGCGCCGCATCGGCCGGGTCGGGCGTGACCGGCCCGTTCGGTCAGCCGCCAGCAGTTCTTCCGCTTGGCTTCGGACGGCAGCCCGAGTAGGTGGGCGCGGGCAGTCGCCCGGGGCTCAACACGGCCGAATCGTCCCGCGATCCGGGCCATGGCCTGGTCGGACATCGCCCGCCGGCGGGCGGGGTCTGCGCCACTGCGGCCACCGCACGATCTTCAGGAGTCCATACAACCCCCGGTGATCGCGGAGTGGTTGTCGTGCTCGTTCCCAGCCGGCCCCCGTGGCAAGACCGCGAAACAGGGCTGGAGTACTGAAGCGTGTTGCGGAAGGCTTCGGTTCGGGGTTTTCCCTTTGGCGGGGGTGCTGAGGGCTGAGTCGTTGTGGATGGAGACCTTCACGGGTCTGCGGATGCGGCAGTTCGAGCGGCTGCTGAAGGTCGCGCGTGAACAGGGCGGAAACGGGCCTCGTGGTGGCCGTCTGTGGGGCGTGGTTGACGATCGGGTCGCCCGGGGCGAAGTTGAACGACCCCCGGAACGGCTCGATGGTGTCCCACTCCGTCTCGTTCTCCGGGGTGATCACGGTGAATTCCCGGTCGAGAACGGTGGAGTACGTCGAGTCGCCGAGCTTGGCCGCGGGTACCGAGGTGCCGGAGCAGCGGCTGCTGCCGCGCCGAGCGCGCTCGCCCCGGCGTGAGCCGCGGGGCTTGTGATGGCGACTGTGATCATGCCGACGGCCGTGCGCCCGACCGTTGTTCGGACCTTGCGGAGACGAGACGGGGTTTCCCGTTGAGTCATGGCATGACGGGTCGCTGGGAATGGGGGGACGCCGGGCTCCTCGCAGAGAATGTTAGCGCTAACATTCTCTGCGAGGCAAGCCTCTGCAAGATTGCCCCGTTGAAACCTCTGTCGGGCGCTGCGTGTTGTCAGAACTCCGCGCACGGGTCGCCCCGGGGCGGCGGCCGGGGCGCGTCCTCCGCTCTCGGTGGCCGGCCGTGTACGGCTTTCACCGCGTACGGCGGGACTTCCTGGTCCGGCCGTCGGCGAATCCACAGGCGGGCGGAGCGGGCCCGTCCGGCCACCGTAAGGTCGCGGCGCGGTTGTTGACGGAAGCGGCGGACGGGCACGAGTATCGGTGGCGTTACTCCGCGGTGGCGCCGGACCTCCTCACGCTCTTGGCCGTCCCGACGGAGAGGTCCCATGTCCCGATCCCGCTCGCTCGCGTTCCGGCTGCTCGGCATCATCACGGTGCTCGGCCTCGCGGTCGGCCTGAGCCTGCAGGCGGCCTCACGGGCCGCTGCCGCCTCGCTGACGCAGATCACGAACTTCGGCACCAACCCGACCGGTCTGCTGATGCACCTGTACGTGCCGAACAGCGTCAAACCCAACCCGCCGATCCTGCTCGCCCTGCACGGCTGCCAGGGAACGGGCCCCTACATGTACTCGAGCACCGACTTCGCCTCCCAGGCCGACAAGTACGGGTTCCTCGTCATCTACCCCTCGACGAACCCGAGCGGAAGCTGCTGGGACGTCTCCTCGGACCAGGCGCTGACCCGCAACGGCGGCAGCGACCCGGTCGGGCTCATGTCGATGATCACCTACGCGGAGCAGCACCACGGCGGCAATCCCAACGCCGTGTACGTGACCGGGGAGTCCTCGGGCGGCATGATGACGAACGTGATGCTCGCCGACTACCCCGATGTCTTCAAGGCGGGCGCGGCGTTCATGGGAGTGCCCTACCACTGCTTCGCCACCGGCTCGGTGCGCGGCTGGAACTCGGCCTGCGCCCAGGGCCGGGTGTCCATGACCCCGCAGCAGTGGGGCGGCCTGGTGCGGAACACCGGATACCCCGGCTACACCGGCCCGCGGCCGCGTGTGCAGCTGTGGCACGGGACCGCCGACACCATCCTGAACCACAACAACCTCGGCGAAGAGATCAAGCAGTGGACCAACGTCCTCGGCGTGAGCCAGACGCCGTCGGCCACCGACACCCCCGCGACCAACTGGACCCGGACCCGGTACAACAACAGCGCCGGCGCCACCCAGGTCGAGGCGTACAGCATCGCTGGGGCCGGACACCAACTGCCGGTCCAGGGCTCGGGGATGGCCGCCAACGCGGTCCACTTCATGGGACTGGACGCGGCCTCCTCCGGCGGCACGACAGGTGCGCTGCGTGCGGTGGCCGCAGGTAAGTGCCTGACCGACACGAACGCGGCGCCGGGCATGCAGCAGCAGATCTTCGCCTGCAGCGGAGGCGCGAACCAGACCTGGACGCGTACGGCGTCGAACCAGCTGACCGTCACCGTCGGTGGCGGCACGCTATGCCTGGACGCCAGCGCCAAGGGGACCACCAACGGCACCAAGGTGATCGTCTGGTCCTGCAACGGCCAGCCCAACCAGCAGTGGCAGGTCAGCCCGAACGGTACCGTCACCGGGGTGCAGTCGGGGCTCTGCCTGGACGTGGCCGGCCTGGGAACCACCGACGGCACGCCTGTCCAGCTGTGGTCCTGCAGCGGAGGCGCGAACCAGCAGTGGACGATGGGGTGACGCGGCGGCCGGCCTGTCGGCGCACCCCGGGTTAAGGGCTCCTGCGGGCTGGGCGTATGGGTTTGCCTGTACGGGGTTCGTCAAGGAATTCGGGCTGCATTCAGCGAGGTGGCCAGGCAGCAGCATGGCGAGGCGCCAGAGCGACCACGCCTACGGCGTGAGCATCGGTCTTCTCGCGATCTCGTAGGGTCTGGGAGTTTCGGACCCTTTCCGGCCCTGGCAGGTCGCGTGGCGGGGCTGGGCCATCGGGTGGCGTTGACATGTTCGTTCATCTCTCTACTATTCGGGGGACGCCGAAGTCTCGAAATGGCATTCGAAATTTCAAACATTCCTCTCCCTTCTTGAAGTGTCATGTACGTGACATCAGGAAGGGTCATCCACCCCACCTCGTGTCGCCTTTCCGTATAAGGAGTTCCTGGTGCCCAGACGATTAAGCGGACGACTGCTCCGCCTCCTCGCGACCGCTGTGCTGACGGTCACCGCGTCCGTGACGGCCTCTTCCCACTCCACCGCCTCGGCCGCGCCCGGCAGCCCGGCGCTCACGCCGCCCCTGGGCTGGAACAGCTGGAACAGTTTCGGGTGCGGGATCACCGAGGCCCAGGTTCGCCAGGCCGCCGACGCGATGGTGTCCTCGGGCATGCGCGACGCCGGCTACCAGTACGTGGTGGTCGACGACTGCTGGTTCGACCCGCAGCGCGACGCGGCAGGCAACCTGCGGGCAAATCCGGCCAAGTTCCCGAGCGGGATGAAGGCGCTCGGGGACTACATCCACGACAAGGGGCTGAAGTTCGGCATCTACCAGGTGCCGGGTGAGCGCACCTGTGCGCAGGCCACGGGCGGCTACCCGGGGTCCACGGGCAGTAAGGGGCACGAGGCTCAGGACGCCGCCATGTTCGCCTCGTGGGGCGTCGACTACCTCAAGTACGACTGGTGCTCGTCCAGCGGCACCCGCGACGAGCAGGTCGCGCGGTTCACGCTCATGCGCGACGCCCTGCGTGCCACCGGGCGGTCGATCGTCTACAGCATCAACCCCAACAGCCTGCACGCCATCACTGGTGCCACGTACAACTGGGGCGAGGTCGCCGACCTGTGGCGGACGACCGAGGACCTGCTGGACATCTGGCAGAACGGCAACACCAACAGCTATCCGATGGGCGTCGGCAACGTCCTGGATGTCACCGCGCCGCTGGCGGCACAGTCGGGGCCCGGGCACTGGAACGACCCCGACATGCTGGTCGTCGGCCGTCCCGGCCTGTCACTGACCGAGTCCCGCACCCACTTCGCCCTGTGGGCGCTGATGGGCGCCCCGCTCATGGCCGGCAACGACATCCGAACCATGTCCGCCGACGTCAGCGCCATCCTGCGCAACCCGCGTCTGCTGGCGGTGAACCAGGATCAGCTGGGCGCGGGCGGACGCAGAGTGCGTGACGACGGCAGCACGGAGGTGTTCGCCAAGCCCCTGTCCGACGGCTCGGTCGCGGTGGGTCTGTTCAACCGTGGAGGCGGCACCGCGACGGTCACCACGACGGCCGCACAAGTCGGCCTGTCTGGTGGGACGTTCACCCTCGCCGACCTGTGGACGGGTGGCACGGCGAGCACGACCGGGCAGATCTCGGCGAGCGTCCCCGCCCACGGCGTGGCCGTGTTCCGGGTGACCGGTGGCAGCCCGCAGGCGGCCACCACCTCGCGCCTGCGGGGCAACGCATCCGCCCGCTGCCTGGACGTGGACAACGCCTCCACCGCCGCTGGGGCCACGGTACTGATCTGGGACTGCCACACGGCCGCCAACCAGCTGTGGACCACATGGGCGGGCGGCGAGGTCCGCGTCTTCGGCGACAAGTGCCTGGACGCCTACAACCAGGGCAGCACCAACGGCACCCGCGTCATCACCTGGCCGTGCAACGGCCAGGCCAACCAGAAATGGACAGTCGGCTCCGACGGGTCGATCCGAAACGTCCACGCCGGGCTGTGTCTCGACGTCAACGGGGCCGGCACCGCCAACGGGACCCCGCTGGTCCTGTGGATGTGCAACGGCCAGACCAACCAGAAGTGGACCCGGGCCTGAGGGGCCGCGGAACGAGATCGCTCTCATCCCGCCGTGGTCGCGGTGCTGACCGTCCTGACCATGGGGAGCACGGCGCCGGGCCGCGGCCAGGGCGAGGAGACCCCGCTCAAGACCTCCGGCGCGGCTTCCGCACCCGTCAGCGCCGCGGCCGCGAGCCCCGGTTGCGGCGCGGCCCCCCAGTCTGACCTCAACAACGGCTGGTCCCATGCCGGCGGGGAGGACGTGACCTTTGTCGACGACGTGATCAGGTGAGGCAAGGCGGATCTGGGGGTCGACACGACACAGCGCTTCGCCCTGGGATTCAGCTGCGGTGCCGCCATGTCGTACGCTCTCGCCCGCTCCCGCGCGGTGGTCTTCCGCGAGGTCGCCGTCCACGGCGGCGGGCAGCTCGGCGGATGCAGCGACGGCCCCCGGCCCCTTGCCTGCCGTCGCCGCGGCCGTCGTACTGCTCGCCGCCCTGCGCCCGCTCATAGGTTTGCTGGACACGTCACCGGCGGGGGTCGTTACCGAGCCGTCCGAGCAGCGGTGCTCAGCCGGGTGACGGCGTCGGCGAGCATGCGGCGGCTGGAGGCGAGGGGCGCGGGACGAAAGCCGCGGGGCCCGCCCTCGACGACCACCAGCAACAGGCTCAGGCAGAGCCGGTAGAGGGCCGGCCGGTGTGGGAAGGCTGGGCCGAAGTCGAGGCTTCCGCCCGCCTCGGTGCAGCCGGCGATGAGGTCGCTGTCCGGGCCGGCGTCGCCGCCGATGGCGAGCGGGACCAGTTCGGCGGCCGGGTTGTCCCAGAACGCTCGTTCGTGGTCGCTGTGTCCGGTGATGCGAGCCTGGCTCCCTTCGTCTGCGGCCTTGTCCCACGCGGTGCACTCGACGCTTCGAGAGGACGATGAACTCCATTCCCACGTAAAGCAGTTCGGGTGTCGGCACTCCGCCGCCGGGAAGACGAACCGTGCCCAGGGTGGGGCCCCGCAGGGACCCCACCCCGACTGTCGGGTTCAGGCCGGGTACGGCAGGTCGGCCTCCGCTGGCAGCAGATCCATGACAAGGTGTGCGGCCCTTGCCCGCCTGAACAGTCGTGGTCAGACTGGCGAGCCCCCGGCGTTCAGCCGAAGAACGCGCTGAGACGAGAGTCGCTGCTGCGACCTGGTGTACCGGCCGCTCGGCCTTTGCGCCACCCAGTGCGGCCTCGTCCTCGGCCACACCGGCAACACTGGCAACACCGGCAACACCGGCAACACGCCGGCTGTACCCGGTCCGCCACAGCCACCCCCGACGCCCGCCGCACCGTCACGGCTTCCGTGACCAGCCAGGTCCGGCTCGACCCGGCCCTGGTCACCCGGCTGCGGGTGACCGAGGAGAAGTTCGTCTGCGCCTTGCCGGACCACGGGCGCCCCTGAGACCGGCTTCGACGGCCACGCACCGGTCGGGCCACGAGCGGGCCATGGTGGGGAAGCCTCTACGACGGTGCAGGGCGCGATTACGGCTGAAAGCAGCGTGGTTGGGGTGAACCAGGAGATACGCGTTGGTAACTTACGGGAGTTGATCAAGGTCGACGCCCCGTTCACGGAGCCGTTGGCCCCGAGCCGCCCCCCCCCAAGCAAGGAACCACATTGGCCCGCACCATCCGTACGACGGCCCTTCCGCTCGCCCTCTCCACCCTTCTGCTGTCCGCCGCCCCAGCGTTCGCCGACGCGCCGACCCCGCACCTGGACGCGGTGGAGCAGTCCCTGCGCCAGGTCTCTCCCGGCCTGGAGGGCTCCGTGTGGGAGCGCACGTCGGGGAACCAGCTGGGTGCCTCCGCCCCCGGCGCCTCCGACTGGCTGCTCCAGACCCCCGGCTGCTGGGGCGATCCCACCTGCGGCGACCGTGCCGGCTCCCGACGCCTGCTGGAGAAGGTGCGCGAGGACATTGCGAACGCCCGGCAGAGCGTGGACATATCCACGCTGGCCCCGTTCCCCAACGGCGGCTTCCAGGACGCGATCGTGGCCGGCCTGAAGGAGGCGACGGAGAAGGGCAACCGCCTCCAGGTCCGCATCCTCGTCGGCGCCGCGCCGGTCTACCACGCCAACGTCATCCCGTCCTCCTACCGCGACGAGCTGGTGAACAGGCTCGGCTCGGCGGCCGCGAGCGTCACCCTCAACGTGGCCTCGACGACGACGTCGAAGACCGCCTTCTCCTGGAACCACTCCAAGCTGGTCGTTGTGGACGGGAACTCGGTGATCACCGGCGGCATCAACAGCTGGAAGGACGACTACCTCGACACCACCCACCCGGTGAACGACGTCGACCTCGCGCTGTCCGGCCCGGCGGCGGGCTCCGCCGGTCGCTACCTCGACACGCTGTGGGACTGGACCTGTCGCAACAAGAGCAACTGGACCGCCGTCTGGTTCGCCTCCTCCAACGGTGCGGGCTGCCTGCCCACCCTGCCCCGGTCTGCCGCCCCGTCCGCCGACGGTGACATTCCCGCCCTCGCGGTGGGCGGCCTCGGCGTCGGGATCAGGCAGAGCGACCCGTCCTCGTCGTTCCAGCCCGTCCTACCGAAGGCCGCCGACACCACCTGTGGATTCGGTGTGCGTGACCACACCAACTCCGACCGCGACTACGACACGGTCAACCCGGAGGAGAGCGCCCTGCGGGCACTGGTCGCGAGCGCGACCGAGCACGTCGAGATCTCGCAGCAGGACCTGAACGCGACCTGCCCGCCGCTGCCCCGCTACGACGTCCGGCTCTACGACACACTCGCCGCGAAACTCGCCGCCGGTGTGAAGGTGCGCATCGTCGTCAGCGACCCGGCCAACCGGGGCACCATCGGCAGCGGCGGCTACTCGCAGATCAAGTCGCTGTCCGAGGTGAGCGACGCCCTGCGCGGCCGCCTCACGGCCCTGACCGGTGACGTGCCGAAGGCAAGGGCCGCGATGTGCCGGAACCTGCAGCTCGCGACCTTCCGCGCCTCGGACAAGCCGACGTGGGCGGACGGCAAGCCGTACGCCCAGCACCACAAGCTGGTCTCGGTGGACGACTCGGCCTTCTACATCGGCTCGAAGAACCTGTACCCCTCCTGGCTCCAGGACTTCGGCTACGTGATCGAAAGCCCCGTCGCCGCGCGTCAGCTGGCGGACGGGTTGCTCGCGCCGCAGTGGCGGTACTCGCAGGCGACGGCGACGTACGACTACACGCGCGGCGTCTGCCGGGGCTGACGCCCGCCCGACCGGCACCTCGGGTCAGCGTGTGCGCTGACCCGAGGTGCACACCCGGCGCTGCGCACGGAGGCGGTGGACCCGCGCGGCTGCCGGCGTCGCGGCCAAGCTCGGGGCGACGTGTGCGTCGGGGGCGGCCGGAGCGGCCCCGTTCCACCAGTGGCCGCCTGCCGTGGAGGAGTGGGCGCGCATCACGGTGAGATACGAAGACCTCCGTGCGGTGTGGTCCTGGACGCCTCCACCCCACCGGAGGTCTTCGCGTGATCAGGGCCCAGTCGCGTCAGCAACCCTGCGGGTCAGTGCCCCTGGGCCGGGGACCAGTCAGGACGGCGGCCGCTGAGGCCGATCACGCGGTCCAGCAGGGGCGCGCCGTCCGGTACCGCGACGACCGGCCCGAAGAACCCCTCGCCGGAAGCGTCATCAGCCGGAGTCAGCAGACCCTCGGAGACCCGGAGCTCCTCCTCACTCACCTCGTAGCTCTGGCCGCTCGCCCGCGCCAGGTCCCAGCCGTGGATCAGCAGTTCGTCGAGCGCGACCCGGCCCATGACGGCGGCCGGCAGGTCGATGCCGCCCGCCTGCGTGTTCCCCACCCATGCGTCCGGCTCCCGCCAGGCGGCCGCCAGCTCGTTCAGCGCCTTCGGCAGGGCCGTCCGCCAGTCGTCCGCCAGTACCGGACGGGATGAGCCGGGCGGTGTGCCGGTCGTCGGCCCGAACTGTTTGCGGGCCGCGTCGCGGAAGGCGACGCTCAGCCCGGCGACATGAGCGAGTAGCTCCCGCACCGCGTACTCGGGGCAGGGCGTCGGGTCGTCGAGCCGCTCGTCGTCGATGCCCTCGGCGAGCCGGGCGACGCGCTCCGCGGCCGCCCCCAGGTCGATCGGTGTCATGCGTGATGTGTTGTCCATGCAGGGCGGACCGCCGGGGCACCGGAAACTCATCGCTCCGCGCCCATCTGTTCTTTGTACGCCCCGAAGGTTCCTGCCCTGGGCGGCCCGGCACCGCCGCCGCCTGATCTGGTGGTCGATCACCTGCGGGGCGGTCCTGCTGTCCGTGACTGTCCTGTGGTCCTGGTCGGGGCGGGAGATATGGCCACGAGACCGTTGTACGGGTTGCGGCGGACCCTCCAGCCGGCGAGGAAGCTGCCGAGCATGGTGCCGGTGAGAGCCCGATGCCCATGGGGAAGAGGACGAGGGAGGCGACCTGGTACCGAATCTGTAGACGTAGGGTGCCGGGCGCCGGGCCCTAGAGGGGTGATGTCGAACTGTTCGAAGCAGTGCCCGCGTCCCGCCCACTATGCCGTGGCCAGGAGCACGTACGACCGACCCTGAGCGCCGCAGCCACCGTCGAACGGATCTGTCGCGGACGCGGAGGGTCACGGATCCCGGTGTCCGCCGGGTGGGGCTGCCCGGCTCTCGGTGGGCTCGGGCGGGGGCCCGGCGGGCGGACCCGGCGAGGGCTGGCCCGCCGCGAGGTGCTCCAGGACCTCCGCCAGTTCCTCGCAGGCGCGGCGCACCGAACGGCGGGTCGCACGCTGCTCGGTGATGACGGAGGCGAGGAGCAGTGCGGTCAGGGCGGCCGAACCGTTGAACGTCTGGAGCTTGACCATGATCTCGACGTCCGACAGGCGGAAGAACGCACCCTGGTCGGAGGTTGCCACGACGGTGGCGAGTACGGACGCGAAGAGCGCGCACAGCACGCTGCCGGCGAGCTGGAAGCGGAGCGCTGCCCAGACCAGCAGGGGGAAGACGAGGAAGAGCAGGCCCATCGGACTGAGCACGGCCAGGGGGACGAGAACCAGGGTCGTCAGCCCCAGAAAGGCCGCCTCCTTCCAGCGCCGTACCCGGAACCGTCCGGCCGGTCCCCTGAGTACGAGCAGGAGCGGAGCGACGAGCAGAACCCCCATCGTGTCGCCCGCCCACCAGGCCAGCCACACGGCCCAGAACTCGCCCTTGTCCAGGGAGCCTGTCACCACCTGCAGTCCGACCCCCGCGGTCGCGCTGATCAGCATGGCGCCGAACCCGCCGAGGAAGACCAGCGAGAGTCCGTCCCGCAGCCGCGCCATGTCCAGCCGGAAGCCGACCCGTCTCAGCAGCAGAAAGGCGCAGAGCGGCGCGACGGTGTTGCTCACCACGGTGACCACTGTGGTGGGCCCAGGGGTGGTGAGGGAGGCGATGACGAGGAAGGAGCCGAGTGCGATCCCGGGCCAGACCCGCGCGCCGAACAGCAGCAGGGCGGCGACTGCGACGCCGGTGGGCGGCCAGATGGGGGTGGCCACCACGCCGTCGACGACGAGGCGGCCCAGCAGGCCGAGCCGTCCGGCCGCGTAGTAGCAGACCGCCACAGCCAGCGAAATCAGCGCCGCCTCGGTAAAGGGCCGGAACTGCCGAATAACCAACACGCCAGCCATCAGACACCGGCCGGGCCGCCACGACCGGGAAAGGACCCCTGCGTGTCGGGCGCCGCCGTCCGGCACGAGTCCGGACCGGCACGAGTCCGGACCGGCACGAGTCCGCACCCGCTGGTGGAGTCCGGACCGGCCCGAGGTCTGGCCCGACCCGGGGCGAGCCCCCTTCACCCCTCGACTGTCGACCGGGCCGGACCGCCGTCATGGCCGACGACCAGGACGGCTGCGTCGTCCTCGTGCCCCACCGTGGCCGCCAGCTTCATGACGGCGGTGGCGAGCGCGTCGACGTCCAGCCCGGCGACGGCGGTGATCCCGGCGAGCCGCGTCACCCGGTCCAGACCCTCGTCGACGTGGAGCGAGGGTCCCTCCACCACCCCGTCGGTCAGGAGGACGAAGACACCGTCGGCGGTGAGCAGGTGGCGCGTGGATGGGTAGTCGACGTCGCGGAGCACCCCGAGCGGAGGCCCGCCCTCGCTGTCGTCGATGCCGGAGCGGCCGTCGGTGGTGGCCCAGATGTGGGGGATGTGACCGGCCCGGGCGCACTCCAGGGTGCCGGCAGCGGGGTCGAGCCGCAGGAAGGTGCAGGTGGCGAAGAGGTCGGCGCCCAGAGAGATCAGCAGGTCGTTGGTGCGACCGAGCAGCTCTCCCGGGTCTCCGGTGACGGAGGCCAGCGCGCGCAGTGCCACGCGGACCTGTCCCATGAAGGCGGCGGCCTCGATGTTGTGCCCCTGCACGTCACCGATGGACATGCCGATCTGCCCGCCGGGCAGGGAGAAGGCGTCGTACCAGTCACCGCCGACGTTGAGACCGTGGTTGGCGGGCTCATAGCGGACGGCCAGCCGGGCGCCCGGAAAGCTGGGCAGGTCCGAGGGCAGCATGCCGCGCTGCAGGGCCACGGCGAGCTCGACACGGGAACGCTGCGTCTCGGCCAACTCCCGGGCCCTGGCGGTCAGCGACCCGAGCCGGGCCAGAAGGTCCTCGCTGTTGTCGGCCGGCCGTCTGCGGAACATCGATCACTCCGACGTCACGACAATCCTCGCGTCACTCCGTCCCGTCTCCAGCACGCGGGACCAAGGGGGACCACCTCGGTACGAACAGGTCCTTCCCCACTCTGCCCGGCGGGCACGACGCCCGCATCTCATCGACCCCGCACCCCGGCCCGAAGGCGCCGCCAGGAGATCCGGGCCCGGATCCGGGCGCCCCTCCTGGGCATCGCCCGCCTCCGCCGGCGGTGAACCTGTCGCCCTGTCGAACGCGTACGTGCCCTGCTACGTCGTCACCGCCCCGAAGACGGTCTTCGCCTGTGGCGGCGAAGACGTGAAGAAGGCCGAGCACAAGCACTACGGCGCGTGCCAGCGGCTGCGGAATCTCGCCGCCGCCGACGACGTCGTGCGCCCCCTGCAGGATCGTGAGATCCGCGTCGACCGCGAGACCCTCACCCTCGGCTACGCGGGCGTGTACTCCAGCTTCCTGCGCCACGCCGAAGCCGCCGCTTGCCGGCACGGCCTCGACACCCGCGCGATCCTCGTCGAGGTCGGCCGGCGCAAGATGGTCGGCGGCCAGGAGGACATGATCACGGACATCGCCCTCGGCCTCGCGGCGGCCGGCTCCGCCGGCTGACCGGGAGAGACCGGCGCCGATCACCTGTGGCCGTTCGGTGGAGACGGCGTCACCGACGCCAGGGACGGACTCGGCAGGACACCTGCCTGACACGGTCCTGGACGTCAAAGCGCCAGCTCCGGCACTACCACCCGCGTCCGAGCGTGCTGACGAGTTCTCGTTGACGGGCCACTCCTCGATCTGTTCCCCCGGAGTGTCGTCTCTAGCTCTGCCGCCAGGCGATCTACCCGGTGCCGGAGTCGAAGGCCGGCAGATCGATGGACCCAACCGTGGGCAGTGATTTCGGTCGAGGGCGCCGTGCGGCTCTGTACGAACTGTCGATGGGCTCCGCCCGCGGACAGCCCCACCCTGCCGCTCGGCGCAGCGGTGAGCGAGGTGGACGCTCTCGCTAGTGGCTCAACAGGAAGCCCGAGGTGGAGGAGGACATCGAGGTCAGGCGGGACACGACCATCGTCCGCCCCACTGGCGATCCCCTCCGCACCGTTATGCGGAAGGGGAAGCGCATTTTCAGACAGGTGGACAGACTTGGCGCGCTAGAAGAACCCCACCGCCTTCGGCGAATAGCTCACCAGCAGGTTCTTCGTCTGCTGGTAGTGCTCCAGCATCATCTTGTGGGTCTCCCGTCCGACCCCCGACTGCTTGTACCCGCCGAAAGCGGCGTGCGCCGGGTACGCGTGGTAGCAGTTGGTCCAGACGCGGCCCGCCTGGATGGCGCGGCCGGCGCGGTAGGCGGTGGTGGCGTCGCGGGTCCAGACGCCGGCGCCGAGGCCGTAGAGGGTGTCGTTGGCGGTGTGGACGGCGTCGTCGAGGTCGGTGAAGGAGGTGACGGCGACGACGGGGCCGAAGATCTCCTCCTGGAAGACGCGCATGCGGTTGTCGCCCTCGAAGATGGTGGGCTGGACGTAGAAGCCGCCCGCCAGGTCGCCGCCGTGCTCGACGCGCTGACCGCCCGTCAGGATCTTGGCGCCCTCCTGCTGGCCGATCTCCAGGTAGGAGAGGATCTTGGCGAGCTGGTCGGCGGAGGCCTGGGCGCCGATCATGGTGTCGGTGTCCAGGGGGTGGCCGGGGACGATGGCCTCCGTGCGGGCGATCGCCGCCTGCAGGAAGTCGTGGTAGTGGCCGCGCTGGACGAGGGCGCGGGAGGGGCAGGTGCAGACCTCGCCCTGGTTGAGGGCGAACATGGTGAAGCCTTCAAGCGCCTTGTCGCGGAAGTCGTCGTCCGCCGCCGACACGTCGTCGAAGAAGATGTTCGGCGACTTGCCGCCCAGCTCCAGGGTGACCGGCTTCAGGTTCCGCGCCGCGTACTCCATGATCAGGCGGCCCGTGGTCGTCTCGCCGGTGAAGGCGATCTTCGCGACCCGCGGTGAGGAGGCGAGCGGCTTGCCGGCCTCCTCGCCGAAGCCGTTGACGATGTTGACCACGCCCGGCGGCAGCAGATCCGCCACCAGGCTCATCCAGAAGTGCACGGAGACCGGGGTCTGTTCGGCCGGCTTGAGGACGACCGCGTTGCCCGCGGCGAGCGCCGGCGCCAGCTTCCACACCGCCATCAGGATCGGGAAGTTCCACGGGATGATCTGCGCGACCACGCCCAGCGGCTCGTGGAAGTGGTACGCCACGGTGTCCTCGTCGATCTGGCTGAGCGCGCCCTCCTGCGCGCGCAGCGCCCCCGCGAAGTAGCGGAAGTGGTCGATGGCCAGCGGGATGTCGGCGGCCAGCGTCTCCCGTACCGGCTTGCCGTTCTCCCAGCTCTCGGCGACCGCCAGCGCCTCCAGCGAGGCCTCCATCCGGTCGGCGATCCGCAGCAGCACCTGCGCCCGCTCGGCCGGCGCCGTGCGCCCCCAGGCCGGAGCCGCCGCGTGCGCCGCGTCCAGGGCGCGCTCCACGTCCTCGGCGGTGCCGCGGGCCACCTCCGTGAACGATCGGCCGTCGACCGGGCTCGGGTTCTCGAAGTACCGGCCGCCCGCCGGGGCCACGTACTCCCCGCCGATCCAGTGGTCGTAACGGCTCGCGTACGACATGAGCGAACCCTCGGTGCCGGGTGCGGCGAAACGGGTCATGGGCAGGACCTCCCTCGGACCGCGCCGGCCGCCCTCGGCCGGCGTTCACGGCCGATGGTGCGCGCCCCGACGTTGCAACCCCGTTGCACCGGCGCACAGTTCCGCGTCCAGAGCGGCCAGTCTGGCCCGTACCGCCGGTGCCTGGGCGGCGGGTACGGCCGAGGCGAGCGCCCGCCACACCGTCACGTCGTCCTCGCCCCACGCGCTGTACGCCCAGTCCGCCAGCAGCCCCGGATCGCCCCGGTCCACCAGCGCCGCCCGCAGCCGCCCGGCGAGCCGTTCCCGCAGCCGTACGACACCCGGCGCGCACGAGGACGGCAGCAGCGGCCCCGCGTACCCGCCCAGCGCCGTCGCCACCGCCCCCGAGGACAGCCGGCGGTCCACCGCGGCGAAGTCCGCGTCGACGTCCGCCGTCAGACGGTACGGACGCGAGGCGAGGAGCTCCGGGCCGAGCAGGCCCCGCAGCCGGGACAGCTCCGCCCGCAGGGTGACCGGGGTGACCGACTCGTCCTCGTACAGGAGCGTGAGCAGCTCCTCCCCGGACACCCCCTCCGGGCGCTGCGCCAGGATCACCAGGAGCTCGCTGTGCCGGCGGCTCAGCCGCAGCCGCCGCCCCGCGATGTGCAGCAGCGCCTCGTCCCTGCCGAGCGCCGTGAGCCGGGGCCGGCCGCCGGCCGCCGGGGCGGGGGAGACCAGGGCGAGCTGCGACTCCGCCGCCCGCGCCACCGCCTGCACGAACGCCAGGCTGTGCGGATGCGCGAGCCCCGCCCCGCCGGTGATGTCCACCGCCCCGAGCAGCCGCCCGCTGTGCGGATCGTGCACCGGCGCCGCGGCGCACGTCCAGGCCTGCACCGGCCGCCGGAAGTGCTCCGCCGCGCACACCTGCACCGGCCGGTCCACCGCCATGGCCGTCCCCGGGGCGTTCGTCCCCGCCGCCGACTCCGACCAGCGCGCCCCCGCGACGAAGTTCATCCCCTGCGCAAGCCGCAGCGTCCTCGGATGCCCCTCCACCCACAGCATCCGGCCCGCCGCGTCGCACACGGCGAGCAGATGCTCGCCGTCCCGGGCGTACGCCCCCATCAGCTCCCGCACCACCGGCATCACCGCCGCCAGCGGATGCCCGTCCCGGTGCCCGGCGAGCTCCTCCTCGTCCAGCTCCACCCGTGCCGCGCCGTCCGGGCTCACGCGCGCGCGTGCCGAACGCCGCCAGGAATCCGCGACCAGCGGCCGCACGGACGGGGTGCCCGGCGGCGCCCCGGGAGCGGTGCCGGCCGTGAACGCCTCGTGCGCCCGCCGTACCGCCGCGCCGTCCGTGCCCGCCGCCGATGTCGTCCCGATCAACTCGGCCTCCCCGTCGAGGTCGTCCGCACCGTGGACGTCATCGTCATGCGCACACGCGCCGCCGACAAGCGTCCGGACCGGACCGCATATGCGCCCTGACCGATACCGGGCCGGTACCTCTCACCTGGGCGTCACGTAGAGTGGTGCGCGGGCCGTGACTGGCGCTTGAGGTGGATCACCACCGGGGAGCGGCCCGGCGGACGCGCGCATTCCGTGCCTCCGTGCCGCTGCCGTGCGCCTGGGCGATCAACCGGTCAACGACGACGCTCAGGAGCTCCCATGTCCACCAGCACCGCACGCCTCATGGACGGCACCGCGCTCGCCCGCCGCACGGTCGAGGAGACCGCCGCCCGCGCCGCCGAGATCACCCGCCGCACCGGCACCACCCCCTGCCTCGCCACCGTCCTCGTCGGCGCCGACCCGGCCTCCGTCACGTACGTGAAGATGAAGCAGAACCGCTGCGCGAAGGCCGGAATCCGCTCCAAGCACGTCGAGCTGCCCGCCGAGACCACCACCGAGGAGCTCGTCGCCGCGATCACCGCGCTGTCCGAGGACCCCGACGTCCACGGCATCCTGCTCCAGCACCCGGTCGGCCCGCACATCGACGAGCGCGCCGCCTTCGAGGCCATCGCTCCCGAGAAGGACGTCGACGGCGTCACCATGGCCTCCTTCGCCGCCATGGGCTTCGGCCTGCCCGGCTTCGTCTCCTGCACCCCCGGCGGCATCATGCGGCTGCTCGACGCGTACGACGTCGAGCTCAGCGGCAAGCGGGCCGTGGTCGTCGGCCGCAGCGCCATCCTCGGCAAGCCCGCCGGACTGCTGCTCCTCGGCCGCGACGCCACCGTCACCTACTGCCACTCCCGCACCACCGACCTCTCCGCCGCCGTCCGCGAGGCCGACATCCTCGTCGCCGCCGTCGGCAAGCCCAACTTCATCAAGGGCGAGGACATCAAGCCCGGCGCCGTCGTCATCGACGCCGGCTACAACCCCGGCAACGTCGGCGACGTCGACTTCGCCGGCGCCGCCGAGCGCGCCTCCCTCATCACCCCCGTCCCCGGCGGCGTCGGCCCCATGACCATCGCCGTCCTCCTCGCCCAGACCGCCGACGCCGCCGAGCGACAGCTCGGCCTGGCCGCCCGCTAGACCGGACGCGCGCGCATGGGACGGCGACTGCGACGGCAGGCAGCACGGAGGCACGGCGCGGTTCCCGGCCGCGCCGCGCAATTGTCACGGTTCTGTACGAGCGCCGCCCAACTCGCCGGTATCGGTCGCCACATGGGCGCGGCCGGGTGACCCTGGATCCCATGCTCCACCCGCCGACGGAAACCCCGTCCCGCGACGCCCGGCCACCGAGACGGCCGGGCGTCGTCGTCCTGCCGGTCGCGGCTCTCGCCGCGGTCCTGGCGCTCTCCGTCGCCGTCACCGCGCGCGGCGGAGCCGCCGACGGCCACGCGCGCGCCGCCGCGGCCACCCCGGCGCCGGCCGTCCCCAGCAACACCTCCGGCATGTCCGTCCGGCCGTCCGGTACGGCCTCCGGCGCGTCCGGGCAACGGCCCGCCGCGCGCACCGGCACGCCCTCGACGCGGCCCACCCGCGGCGCCCGGCCCACCGCCACGCCCGGCGCGGACCACGCCCGCCCCGGGCACCCGGCCGCGACCGGCACGCCCGCCCCCACCGCGCGCGCCACCGGCACCGCCGGCCCCCGTCCCCGTACCACCGCCGCCCGCCGCACCCCGGCCGGCCCCGCGCCCCGCCCGTACGATGTGCTGCGCGTCGGCGACTGCTTCGACATCGACCGCGACGCCCCCGGGACCGTCGTCCCGCGCGACTGCCACACGGCGCACGACGCCGAACTCGTCGCCCGGATCACCCTCACCGGCCGGTACGCGGACGACGACGCCGTACGGGACGCGGCGGCCGAACTGTGCCGCGCCCCGCTGCGCGCCAAGGCCGCCCTCCAGCCGCTCGGCACCCGCTGGACCACCTTCGTCCAGTACCCGTACCTCACCAGCTACCTGCTCGGCGAGACCACCGTGGCCTGCAGCCTCGCCGTCCCGTCGGGCAGCGAACGCAAGCTGACCGCGCCGCTGCGGTGACGCGGGGCGCGTGAGCGGGGAGCCCCCGGACCGAAGCCGTGGATAGCGCCGCTATCCACGTCTCCGACGCCGGGCGAGTCCCCGGGCCAGGGGTACGCACCCGGCCCGGACCCGCGCTGGGGCCCGTCCGGCGGATCATGGCCCGGTCCGGGATGCCTGGCACGGCACGCCCGCTGGCGAAGCCCTGGGGTCGTACCCACAGGCCGCTTTCCCCAGGCCCTGGCGGGCCGGGGGGGCCGATGTCGTTGCGCCCCGGTGCGAGATACCGCACCGGGGGACCCGCAGCCCTGTCCGACCCTGATCGGCCGGGCACCCCCTAGTCGCTCGCCGCACCCGCCAGCGCCGCCGCCGGGTCTGCGTCCGGCGGGCCTGCCGGGGCCCAGCCGGCGGGCTCCTCGCGGTACGGCCACCAGCGGCCGTCCTCGCCGAGGCGGAGCTGAAGCCCGGCGTCGCCCACGGTCCAGCGGGCCGGGGCGGACGCGTGCAGGGCGGGGCGCTCGTCGTCGTCCCAGGCCTCGGCGAGCCGGGTCTCGGCGCGTCGCAGGGCCTCCGGGCCCGGGGTCCAGTCCTCGGTCAGGACCGCGAGGCCGGCCGGGCCGCCGGTGCGCCAGGCCCGCACCGCGAGGTCGAGCTCGGCGCGGGTGCGGCCCGAACCGGTCGCCAGGCGGGTGGCGAGCCAGGAGACGGGGGAGCCGGCGGCGAGCCGGACCGCGTCCTGAGCGGGCGTCAGCGGCGGCTCGTCGAACGTGCCGGCCCCCGTGAGGAGCCGATGGGCGCGGGCCGCCGCGTCCGCCGCCAGAAACTCCAGGGCCGCCGGGTCCAGACCCGGTGCCGGCTCGGTCTCGGTGTCCAGGGACGGCGGCTCGCCCGGCGCCGCCGCCGGCACCGGCGGGGCGGGCAGCGGCGGCAGGATGTCGCCCTCGGCGAAGGCCTCCGCCGCCGGCACACCCCCGCCGCTCGCCCGGCCCGCCGGAGACCCGTCCGTCGCGCCGCGCTCGCCCGCCGGATCCGCGAGCCGCGCCGCGCTCCGCTCCTGCAGCGCCTCGATCACCGCCCGCTCGCCCCGCCCCCGCATGAGCAGCAGCACGAACGGGTCCTCGTCGAGCAGCCGCGCCACCTGGTAGCACAGCGCCACGGTGTGCGGGCAGTGGTCCCAGGCCTCGCAGCCGCACTCCGGCTCCAGGTCGCCGATGCCCGGCAGCAGGTCGAGCCCGGCCGCCGCCGCGTCCTCCACCAGGTGCGGCGGCATCTCGCGGTCGAGCAGCGCCGCGATGTGCCCGGCGCTGTCCACGGCCAGGTCGATCAGCGTGTCCCACTCCGTCTCCGAGAGCTCCTGCAACAGCACGTCGCTGCGGTACGCCGTGCCATCCCGGTCCTGCACCACCGCCGTGATCCGGCCGGGGCGCACCGACACCGCGCCGACCGCCCCGGCCCGCGCGTGCCGCCGGCCCTGCTTCAGCTGCTGATTGTCGAGCGCCGTGTCCTCAAGCGCCTGCAGCCAAGCCCGGCCCCACCAGGTGCGGGCGAACGCCCCGCTCCCGGCCCGCGGCAACGCCCCGAAGGTCCGTTCCTCGCCGCCCCGACCCGCGTCCCCGCTCATGTGCCCCTTCCCGCCGCCGTGCTCGTTTTCGTTCTCGTTCTCGTTCTCGTTCTCGTACTCGTGCCCGTGCCCGTGCTCGTGCCCGTGCTGGTCCGTGTCCCGGGCGCTCATCGGGCGTCCTCCTCGCCCCGCAGCCGCACCAGTTCGGCCAGCTCGCCGTCGGTCAGTTCGGTGAGCGCCGCCTCGCCCGCGCCGAGGACGGCATCGGCGAGGGCCTGCTTGCGCTCCAGCATGGCCGCGATCCGGTCCTCCACCGTGCCCTCGGCGATCAGCCGGTGCACCTGCACCGGCCGGGTCTGCCCGATCCGGTACGCGCGGTCGGTCGCCTGCGCCTCCACCGCCGGGTTCCACCAGCGGTCGTAGTGCACGACGTGCTCCGCCCGGGTCAGGTTGAGGCCGGTGCCCGCCGCCTTCAGGGACAGCAGGAAGACCGGAACCTCGCCTTCCTGGAAGCGGGCGACCATCGCCTCCCGCTCGGCGACTGGCGTACCGCCGTGCAGGAACTGGGTCGGCACGCCCCGCGCCGCCAGGTGGGCCTCCAGGAGCCGCGCCATCGACACGTACTGCGTGAAGACGAGCACGCTCGCCCGCTCCGCCAGGATCGTGTCGAGCAGCTCGTCGAGCAGCTCCAGCTTGCCCGAGCGCCCCTCGATGCGCGGCTGTTCCTCCTTCAGGTACTGCGCCGGGTGGTTGCAGATCTGCTTGAGCCCGGTGAGCAGCTTCACCACGAGCCCGCGCCGCTCCATGCCGTCGGCGTCGGCGATCGTGGCGAGAATCTCCCGCACCACCGCCTCGTAGAGCCCCGCCTGTTCGGTGGTGAGCGCCACGGCGTGGTCGGTCTCCGTCTTCGGCGGCAGCTCGGGCGCGATG
This sequence comes from Streptomyces fradiae, assembly GCF_041270065.1. Classification (NCBI taxonomy): domain Bacteria; kingdom Bacillati; phylum Actinomycetota; class Actinomycetes; order Kitasatosporales; family Streptomycetaceae; genus Streptomyces; species Streptomyces fradiae. Next base: position 7,638,925 of record NZ_CP065958.1, read on the forward strand.
CCCGGGTCGGACTTGCGCCGCCGCAGCAGGAACGGACGCACCAGCGCGGCGAGCCGGGCCGCCGCGGCCGGGTCCGCGCCGCCCTCCACGGCGGAGGCGTACCGCCTGCGGAACGGTCCGAGCCCGCCCAGCAGTCCCGGCGTCGTCCAGTCGAGGATCGCCCACAGCTCGGAGAGGTTGTTCTCGACCGGCGTGCCGGACAACGCCACCCGCGCCTTCGAACCGACCGTGCGCAGGGCCCGCGCGGTCGCCGAGTACGGGTTCTTGACGTGCTGCGCCTCGTCCGCGACGACCAGACCCCACGGCTGTCCGGCGAGCCGGGCCGCGTCGAGCCGCATCGTGCCGTACGTGGTGAGGACGAAGCCGCTGTCGGGGAGCCCGTCGCCCGCGGGCCCGTCGCCGATGAGTCCGTCGCCCGCAGGCCCCTCGCCCGTGAGTCCGTCCAGGGACCGGGTCGCGCCGTGGAAGCGCCGCACGGGCGTGCCGGGCGCGAACTTCTCGATCTCGCGCTGCCAGTTGCCCATCAGCGAGGTCGGGCAGACCACCAGGGTGGGGCCGGCCGTGGCCGGTTCGGCCTGACGGTGCAGATGGAGCGCGATCAGGGTGATGGTCTTGCCCAGGCCCATGTCGTCGGCGAGGCAGCCGCCGAGCCCGAGCGAGGTCATCCGGTCCAGCCAGCGCAGGCCGCGCAGCTGGTAGTCGCGCAGCGTCGCGGCCAGCGCGGCGGGCTGGGCGAGTTCCCGTTCGTCGCCCGCGTCACCCTCGGGGTCGGCGAGCCGTTCCCGCAGCCGCTCCAGGGCGCCCGCCGCCCGGACCTCGACGCGGCGGCCGTCGATCTCGGTGCTGCCGGTGAGTACGGCGCCGAGCGCGTCGACCGGGGTCAGCTTGTGGTCCTGGCCCGCCCGCGCGTGCCGCAGCTCCTCCGGGTCGACGAGCACCCACTGGTCGCGCAGTCGCACCAGGGGCCGGCCGGCCTCGGCGAGCCGGTCGAGCTCGGCACGCGTGAGCTCGCGGTCGCCGATCGCGTAACGCCAGTTGAAGGCGAGCAGGCTGTCGGCGGACAGGAAGGAGGGGAGCGCGTCGCCGCCCCGCCCGCCCCGGCCCGCGGGGCCTTCGGTGCCGTCCGGCAGGCCGATCACGGCGCGCGCGGTGAGCCGGTGGGCGAGTTCGCGCGGCCAGTGCACCCGTACGCCGGTGGCGGCGAGCGCGCGGGCGGCCGGGCCGAGGAGTTCGGCGATCTCCTCGTCGGCGAGGTCGACGGCGTCCGGCACCGCCGCCGTGAGCAGCGGCGAGAGCGGGGGCCAGGCGCGGGCGGCCCGGCGCAGCGCGAGCAGCGCGTCCATCCGGGCCCGCGGCCCGAACGCGGTGCCGCCCTGACCGCTCGGGCCCGCCGGGGCCGTACCCGCCCACACGTCCGCCGCGTCCGCGACAAGGGCGGGATCGGCCACCGCGTGCATCTGCAGCACGGCACGGAACGACGGCGCCTCGTCGGCGGCGTCCGCCGGCGCCCCGCCCGTCACCAACTCGACGCGCAGCGAAAGCCGTACGCCCGCGTCGTGCCCGGCGGCCACGTCCGCCGCCCAGGCGCGCTGCTCCGGCAGCGGTACGGGCTCCGCCCGGCTCTCCTCGGCGGCGAAGCCGGGACCGCCCGCCACCAGCGGGGCGGCGGGGGTGCGCGGCAGTACGTCGGCGACGGCGTCGGCGAACGCCCGCAGCAGCTCCTCGGGGTGAGGGAGCATCAGCTCCGCGACGGTGTCATCGGTGTCCCCGGAGCCGTCGATGTCCTCGGCGTCCTCGGCGTCCTCCGCGGGGAGCGGTACGGCGTGGGCCGACGGCGGCATCGAAGCGGCGAGGTCGCGCAGCGCGGCCACCTCCTCGGCACCCAGCGGTCCGACCCGCCAGGCGTCCAGGTCACCGGCGGTGAGGCCGGGCAGGAGCAGGCCCCGGGCCACCAGGTCGAGCGAGAACAGCGCGGCCGCGCCCCAGAACGCCGCCGACGGCGAGGCGTCCGCGGCGGATCGCGCCCGGACGAGGAGCGGCAGCGCCTCCCGTACGGGGAGGACGAGCGCGGGCACGGTCAGCGGCCGCACCTCGCCGTCGACGAGGTCGACGATGTCGAGGACGGCCGGTTCGGGGGCCTCGCCAGGGGCGTCGGGCGGCCCGTCGGGGGACCAGAAGGCGATCCGGCCGGCGCGGGGCGGCTCGGCGGGCAGGAACAGGGTGGAGCAGCGGGCGAGTTCACCCGTGGGGGTGTGCGGGATCGAGGACGACAGTGACTGCGACGGAGACTGCGACAACGAATTCCTCAAATTTGACTACTGATGCCGAGCCGCCGATGGTACCTCACCGAAGTGCCTCCGCGTGCGGCTCCAGCGAGTGATCCGTATCACGTCCACACGCTCGGGTGGGGAAGACCCCACCCTCGCCCCCGGGACCGCCCCCGAACAGGTCCGGGTGGTGACGCCATGGTCGCGGACGATCACCGATCCGTACGTTTTCGGTAGCCGGCGCGGCCTACGCGACGGCCTCCCAACGGACTTCAACGGACCCCGGAGACCGCCATGTCCCAGGCCGCCGCGACCCTCGCCGCGCCCTCCGCGCCACCCTCCGCACGCGCCTCCCGCCCCCCGCGCCGCGGCGGCGGCAGCGAGTTCGCGCCGCTCCTGCGCACCGTCAAGGAACAGGGGCTGCTCGACCGCCGGCCCGGCTGGTACGCCCGCGACATGGCGGTCAACCTCCTCGGCATCGGCGCCGTCGTCACCGGCCTCGTCCTCCTCGGCCCCTCCTGGTGGGCGCTGCTCCTCGCGCTGCCGCTCGCCCTGCTCTCCGCCCGCGCCGCCTTCATCGGCCACGACGCCGGCCACGCCCAGGTCACCGGCAACCGGCGGCTCGGCCGCGCCGTCCAGCTCGTGCACGCCAACCTGCTCCTCGGCATGAGCCGCGAATGGTGGAACGACAAGCACAACCGCCACCACGCCCACCCCAACCACCTCGACAGGGACCCGGACGTCGCCGCCGACATCCTCGTCTTCGCCGCCCACCAGACCACCGACCGCACCGGCCTGCGCCGCTGGCTCACCCGCCACCAGGCCTGGCTCTTCTTCCCGCTGACCACCCTGGAGGGCATCGCGCTCAAGGTGTACGGCGTCCAGGCCCTGCTCTCTTCGGAGGGGCCGTACCGCACCCGGCGCGAACGCCTTCTGGAGGGCGCCCTCCTCCTCGCCCACCTCGCCGGCTACGCAGCCCTGCTGCTGACCCTGCTCACCCCGCTCCAGGCCCTCGTCTTCGCGCTCCTCCACCAGATGCTGCTCGGCGTCCACCTCGGCATGGCCTTCGCCCCCAACCACAAGGGCATGGAGATGCCCGACGCCCACCCCGACGGCGACTCGTGGGGTCATCTGCGCCGACAGGTCCTCACCTCCCGCAACATCCGTGGCAGCCGCCTCACCGGCTGGTTCCTCGGCGGGCTCAACTACCAGATCGAGCACCACCTCTTCCCCAGCATGCCGCGCCCGCACCTGCGTCTCGCCCAGCCCGCCGTCCGCGCCCACTGCCGTGAACTCGGCATCCCCTACACCGAGACCGGCTTCGTCGACTCCTACCGCCAGGCCCTCGGCCACCTGCACGAAGTGGGCGCCCCGCTGCGCGAGGCGGATGCCGCGTAGGGTCGGAGGGCGCGACACGACAACAGAGAGGGGAGCTCTGTCCGATGAGCCAAGGCACTGTCACGACGGTCAGCAGCAACGGCGTCTACTCGTTCACCAAGCCCAACCGGGAGGGCATCACGCTCCTCGCCGGCCTGGGCGTGGAGGGCGACGTGCACTCCGGCGTCACCGTCAAGCACCGCTCGCGGGTGGCCAAGGACCCGACCGCGCCCAACCTGCGCCAGGTCCACCTGATCCACGCGGAGCTCTTCGACGAGGTGGCGGAGGCCGGCTTCGAGGTCGCCCCCGGCGACCTCGGCGAGAACGTCACCACCCGCGGCATCGACCTGCTCGGCCTGCCCACCGGCACCCGGCTCCACCTCGGCCCCGAGGCCGTCGTCGAGGTCACCGGCCTGCGCAACCCCTGCGCCCAGATCGACGACTTCCGGCACGGACTGCTCAAGCAGGTCGTCGGCCGCGACGAGGAGGGCCGGCTCGTCCGCAAGGCGGGCATCATGTCGGTCGTCCTGACCGGCGGGGAGGTGCGTCCGGGCGACACGATCCGGGTGGAACTGCCGCCGGAGCCGCACGTCCCGCTCGACCGGGTCTGAGCCGCCGCAACCCCCGGAGCGCGCCGCCGCGCGGCGCCGTCAGCTCGGGCGTACCGCCATCGCGTCGAGGGACCGCAGCAGATCCGGCAGCCTGGGGCCGGGCGTCACCGGGAGCACCTGGTGCGGCTCGTCGTCGAGGAGCACGAAGGCCATGTCGTCGGTGCGTGCCACCAGCGACCAGCCGGGGCCGTCGGCCCGCAGCATCCGGGCCTCGCCGCCGGCGAAGCTGGACCGCACCCGGCCGACCGGGGGCGCCTGCTCGACGTACTCGCCGAGTTCCGCGAGGACGCGCCGCACGCGGGTGTACGGATCGGCGTCGTCGGCCGCTGGGTCGGCGGCCGGGTCGGCCTGATCCTCGCCGGCGGCGGCCTCAGCGGTGTTCCCCGGGTTCGCGGGGCTCCCGGGGCTCACGTCGCTGATCTTGGCGCGCCACTCGGCCCACTGCAGGGCCACCATGTCGGCGCCGAGGCGCCGCTGGGCCGGCCCCCACCGGTCGCCGGCGGGCGGGGCGAGCGGCTCCGGGGCGCCGGCCTCCGGGACCGGGTCGTGGGGTTCGGGCAGCCCGGACGCGGAGGTCGCGACCGCGAGCGGCCAGCCGGGCAGCGCGGACACCACCGAGCGGTCGTCGGGGGAGAGGTCGTACTCCATGCCGCAGTCCCAGGAGGCGATGGCGACCGCGACCAGCGACACGTCGTCGACGACCACCGTCCACCGCGCGCCGGTGCCGTCCTGCCCGAGCACCAGGCCGTAGCCCTCCGCGTACGGTTCGAGGCGCAGCGCCGCGCAGGCCGCCGGATAGTCGTCGCCGAGCACGCTGGGGAACTGCGCGGGCGTGAGCAGCGCCGCCGTCAGCACGTACAGCGCGTCCTCGTCGCTCTCGGCGTCCCCGTTCGCGACGACGTCCTCCGCACCGGTCACGGCGGATTCCGTTTCGGCCACGTCAGCCTCCCCATCTGGTCGTCGGCGCACCCTAACCAGTGAGTAACCCGCCCGTCGAGAGCCCGGGACCCTCGGGAGCCGTGCGCGGCCGGGGCCGGCCCGGGCGACCTGGGCGACCCGAGCGACCCGGTGGCGCCGGTGCTCCGTGCCGAAGCCCTGCTTCGCGTCCTTCCCGGCCGGCGGGGCGGCCTTGGCCTCCGGCCGCCTGGCGCGGGGACCGGACGCCCGGCCCGTGGCGCGCCGCGCGGCGGGACCGCGACCGAGTGCGCCGCGGTCACGGCCCCCGTACCGCCCCACCGGACCGCCACCCGGTGACCGCCCGCGGCGGACCGCCCCTCGGTTCCGTCCCGTCGCCCGCACCGCCGGACCGCCGACAGGAGCCCCGTCGTCGCGGCACGAGCGTGCGCACCGGTTCGCGGTCCGCGGGTTCGCGATTCGCCGGAACGATCACCCCGTACGGCGCACGGCGAGCGCCAGATAGCGCTCGTCCTCGTCCGTGTACGAGACCAGCTCCCAGCCGGAACGGGCAAGGAGCGGCCGCAGGTTGGGCTCTGCCCGTAGGTCGGCGTCGGTGATCTGCCGGCCGTGCCGGGCGGCGAGGGCCGCGCGCCCGATCGGGTGGAACAGCGCGAGCCGCCCGCCGGGCCGGACCACCCGGGCCAGTTCGCGCAGGTCCCGCTCGGGGTCGGCGAGGTGGGAGATCAGCCCCGCGCCGAACACGGCGTCGAGCCCGTCGTCGCGCAGCGGCAGCCGGGAGACGTCCGCGAGCAGCAGCGTGCCCGCCGCGTTCCGGCCCGCCTTCGCCGCCTCCGCGAGCATCTCGGGAGTCAGGTCCGCGCCCAGGACCGTGCCGCCGGGCCCGACCGCTTCGCGCAGCGGCGGCAGCGCGCGGCCGGTGCCGCAGCCGGCGTCGAGCACGGCGTCGCCGGGCCGCAGTCCGAGGTCCGCCACGGCGGCGGCGTAGGCCGGACCGTCGTCGGGGAACCTCGTGTCCCAGCGAGCGGCGCGCGCGCCGAAGAACTCGCGTACCTGTGTGGGGTCATCGCTCATGCGATCCATGATCCCTCAGGCACGGGTCACCCATAGGGGTGAGTTCCTCGTACGGGGCGCCTCCGACATCGCCCGGGCGAGTGAACGAACTGCGCGCATGTTCGAGGTTGTGGCGATCGTTCGGGAACATCTCTGTGTCATATTCCATCAGCTTTCGAAATGCGCCCCCGGTGCGCCCCCGGATGCGCACTAGCGTCCCGGAGCCATGGGACACCTGGACCACGCCACCTACGGCTGGCTGACACCTGTGCTGTCGTACGCGATGGCCTGCACCGGCGCCGCCCTCGGACTGCGCTGCACCGTGCGCGCCCTCGACACGACCGGCCGCTCGCGCCGCAACTGGCTGCTCACCGCCGCCTCCGCGATCGGCACCGGCATCTGGACGATGCACTTCGTCGCGATGCTCGGCTTCGGCGTCACCGGAACCGACATCCGCTACGACGTCCCCCTCACCCTGCTCAGCCTGCTCATCGCCATGGGCGTCACGGGCGTCGGGGTCTTCGCCGTCGGATACGGCCGCGACCGGATCCGATCGCTCCTGATCGGTGGACTGACCACGGGCGTCGGCGTCGCGAGCATGCACTACATGGGCATGGCCGCCCTCAACCTGCACGGCCACGTGCGCTACGACCCGCTGCTCGTCGCCCTCTCCGTCGTCATCGCCGTGGTCGCCGCCACCGCCGCCCTCTGGGCCGCCCTCAACATCCACGCCCCGGCGGCCGTGGCCCTCGCCTCCCTCGTCATGGGCGCCGCCGTCAGCAGCATGCACTACACCGGCATGTTCGCCGTCGACGTCACCGTCACCCCCTCCGCCGCACCCCTTCCCGGCGCTTCCGTCATGCAGTTCATCTTCCCGCTCGCCGTGGGCCTCGGCTCCTACCTCTTCATCACCTCCGCCTTCGTCGCTCTCTCCCCGACGGCGGGCGAACGCGCCGCCTACGCCTCCGCCGGGCGCCTGACCGAACCCGACGAACGCGCCGTGGACGTCGCACCCCCGGGCTTCCGCTCGGACCCGGACCCGGACACCCGGTCGCCCCGCCCGACCGCCCCCGGCCCCGCTTACGCCCACCCGTCGGGGCCGGTGCACAGCCCGACCGATCCCCACGATGCCAGGGCGCACTGACACCGCCTCCCCACGGCGCCCGGCACGCCGCTCCCTCTGCCGCACCCGACGGGCCGCCCGTCCCCACGGCCCGTCCCACAGCCCCGTCACCCCTGCCAGCCCGCCCGATCCCCAGCACCAGCGGTCCCGCCGCCCCACCGGGGCCGTGAACGAAGGAACGAGGAGGCCATGCGAACTCCCCGCAGGCCCCCGGCCCCCGGGGCCCCCGCCCAGCCGCCCACGGCGGCCCGCGGGCGCCGCGCGCACGCCGGGCCGCCCGCCGACGAGACGGCCCCAGGCGGACCCGCGGCCCCCGCCTCCGCAGGCCCGGGCGTCCCCGGCCCCGACGGCCCGGCGGTCGCAGCGACCGCCCCCCTGCCCGTACCCGCACCCGCTCCCGCCGCGGGGGCCACCGGGGCATCCGCACCGACCCCGACACCGGCCTCCACCCCGGCCCCCGCCCCGCCCGCGGCGCGCCGCGGAGGTCGGGGCATCCGCCCCCGTACCGTCCGCGCGAAGATCGTGTCGCTGCTCATGGTGCCGGTCGTCTCACTGCTCGCCCTGTGGGGCTTCGCCACCGTCTCCACCGCGCAGGACATCGCCCGCCTCCGCCACCTGCAGTCCGTGGACACCGAGGTGCGAGGGCCGGTCACCGTCGCGGTCGCCGCCCTCCAGGACGAGCGCCGCGCCGCCGTACGTCAGGCGGCCGCCCCCGGCACCACCCGTGCCGCCGAACTCGAGAACCGCGCCCGGGCCAGTGCCGCCGCCGTCGCCCGCCTCCGCCTCGACGAGCGGCACACCATCGGCGACAACGGAAGCCTCCCCGACGACGTCGCGACCCGCGTCGCGTCCTTCGTCGGCCAGGCCGAGGCGCTCAGCGCACTGCGCACCGAGGCCGCCGAGGGGCGCGCCGACGCCGGCCGCCTCTACGACGCGTACACGGCGGCCATCACCACGGGACTCGGCATCGGCGGAGCCCTCGCCGTGGCCGACGGCACCGACGCCGGCGCCGAGGCCCGGGTCCTGCTCGAACTCGCCCGCGCCGGCGAACAGCTGGCCCGGGAGGACACCCTTCTCGGCGCCGCCCACCTCACCGGTTCACTCGACGCCGACCGGCTGCGCGCCTTCGGCGGCGCCGTCGAGGCCCGCCGCGCCCTGACCGATTCCGCCACCGCCGATCTGCCCCCGGCCCAGCGCACCGCCTGGCGCAACCTCACCGCCCAGCCGGACTACCGCCGGCTGCTTGCCGCCGAGGACCGGGTCCGTGCCGCCGCACCCGGCCGGCGCGCCGCCCAGGCCGTCACCTCGGGGGAGTGGGACACCGTCCACGCCTTCGTCCGCGAGGGCACCGCCGGCATCGAGCGGGCCGCGCACACGGACGCGGCCGCGCGCCACGATCCTTTCGGCGGCGGCGCGTTCAGCGCCGGCGGTGCCGCCGTACTCCTCGGCCTCGCCGCCGTCGCCGCCTCCCTCGTCATCTCCGTACGCATCGGCCGCGGCCTCGTCGTGGAGCTCATCAGCCTCCGCAACGGCGCTCTGGAGATCGCCCGCCGCAAACTCCCCGGCGCCATGCGCCGGCTGCGGGCCGGAGAGGAGATCGACGTCCTGGCCGAGGCCCCGCCCGGGCCCGCCCCGCAGGACGAGATCGGCCAGGTCGGCGAGGCCCTCACCACCGTCCACCGCGCGGCCCTGTCCGCCGCCGTCGAGCGTGCCGAACTCGCCAGCGGCATCTCCGGGGTCTTCGTCAACCTCGCCCGGCGCAGCCAGGTCCTGGTGCACCGCCAGCTCAACCTGCTCGACAGCATGGAACGGCGCGCCGACGACCCGAACGAACTCGGCGACCTCTTCAAGCTCGACCACCTCACCACCCGCATGCGGCGCCATGCCGAGAGCCTGATCATCCTCTCCGGCGCCGCCCCCGGCCGCGCCTGGCGCCTGCCCGTCCCCCTCACCAACGTCGTACGGGCCGCCGTCTCCGAAATCGAGGACTACGCGCGCGTGGAGATGCGCAGACTCCCCGAGACCGCCGTCGTCGGCGGCGCCGTCGCTGACCTCACCCACCTGCTCGCCGAACTCATCGAGAACGCCGCCCAGTTCTCCCCGCCGCACACCAAGGTGCGGATCAGCGGCGAACCCGTCGGCAACGGCTATGCCCTGGAGATCGAGGACCGCGGACTCGGCATGGGCCGGGACTCCCTCGCCGAGGCCAACGCCCGGATCGACCGCTCCGAGGCGCTCGACCTCTTCGACAGCGACCGCCTCGGCCTGTTCGTGGTGAGCCGCCTCGCCTCCCGGCATGCCGTCAAGGTGCACCTCCGCACCTCCCCGTACGGCGGCACCACCGCCGTCGTTCTGCTCCCCACCGACCTGCTCCAGAACACTGCGCCGCAGGAGGAGTTCAGCACGCCCGCGCCGCCCGCCGTCCCGGCTCCGGCCCCCGTGCCGGCGGCGGCGCCGTCCGTGCCGGGGCCCCGCGCGCCGCAGGTGCCCGCCGCGAGCGCCGAGCCGGAGCGGCCCCCGGCCGCCGTCACCGCCCTGCGCCACCGCGGCCGGAACCTCGCCCCGGCCCCGTCCCGTACGGCATCTCCGTCCGTACCGCAGCGCCCCCAGCTCCCGGCCGGGCCGCCCACCACGGGCGCCGTGTCCGCGACCGGAGGGCCGGGCGAGGACCCGGGCGCCGACCTGCCCCGGCGCGTACGGCAGGCCAGCCTCGTACCGCAGCTTCGCGAGGCACCGCCCGCGCCGCCCGCCGGTCCCGGGACGGCTCCGGCCGGTGCCGGTGGCGCCGCCGGTGCGGGCAGCGGCGCGGACGAGCGGACACCGGAACAGGTCCGCGACCGCATGTCCGCATACCGCGACGGCTGGCGCCGGGGCGGCGGCCCCGACCCCGGCGCCGCCGTACCCCCGGTCCGACGCCCGCTCGGCCCCGGCCACGCCATGAGCACAGGCCACGGCGCGACCCCTGGCCACGGACCGAGTCCCGACCCGGAGACCGACCCCGCCCAGGGGCAGGGCCAGGGTCAGGTCCACAGCCGGGGCCACGCCCCCGGCGAGCGCCCCGCATCCAGCGAACCCGGCAGCGAAGGAGACGACGAATGATCGACCACGAGAGGATTTCCCACCACCGCTCCGGCGAACTGGACTGGCTCCTGGACGACCTGGTCACGCGCGTCCGCGAGGTCCGCCACACCGTGGTCCTCTCCAGCGACGGCCTCGCCGTCGGCGCCTCCAGCGGACTCAGCCGCGAGGACGCCGAGCACCTGGCCGCCATCGCGTCCGGCTTCCACAGCCTCGCCAAGGGCGCCGGACGGCAGTTCCACACCGGCGGCGTGCGCCAGACCATGGTCGAGATGGACGACGGCTTCCTCTTCGTCGCCGCCGCCGGGGACGGCTCCTGTCTCGCCGTTCTCAGCGGTATCCACGCCGACATCGGCCTCATCGCCTACGAGATGGCCCGCCTGGTCAAACGCGTCGGCGAGCACCTCTACACCCCGCCCCGGCTCACGGTCACTCCGCCGGCCGCGGGCTGACCGCGCCCCGGGCCCCGCACAGCGCGCGCCCGTGCCTCACGCGCGCGTGCCCCACGGCGCGCCGGACCCCCGGACCACGGAGACCTCATGAACAAGGACAGCACCGGCGGCGGACCGCCCCTGCCGGGCAGTCAGTGGTACGACGCCGAGGCCGGACCGCTGGTCCGCCCGTACGCCATGACCGGCGGCCGGACCAAGCCCGGACCGAGCAACGTACGGTTCGACCTCATCGCCCTGGTCGTCGTCGACGACGACCCGCCGGACGGGGCCGAAGAGGCCCTGCTCGGCCCCGAACACCGCGCCCTGCTCGCCCAGTGCCGGGCCGAGACCCAGTCCGTGGCCGAACTCGCCGCCGACGCCGACCTCCCCGTCGGGGTGGTCCGGGTCCTCCTGGGCGACCTCCTCGAAGCGGGCTTCGTGAAGGTCAGCAGACCCGTCCCGCCCGCGCAGCTGCCCGACGAACGGATCCTGAGGGAAGTAATCGATGGCCTACGAGCGCTCTGAGAGCACCCGGGCGGGCGGCCCGGACACCACCGCCCTCGCCCTGAAGATCCTGGTCGCCGGCGGCTTCGGCGTCGGCAAGACCACCCTCGTCGGCGCGGTCAGCGAGATCCGCCCGCTGCGCACCGAGGAACGCCTCAGCCGGGTGGGCGAGGGCGTGGACGACACGGGAGGGGTCGACCAGAAGAGCACCACCACCGTGGCCATGGACTTCGGCCGCATCACCATCCGCGCGGGGCTCTCGCTCTACCTCTTCGGGACACCCGGCCAGGACCGCTTCTGGTTCCTCTGGGACGACCTGTCGCAGGGCGCGCTCGGCGCCGTCGTCCTCGCCGACACCCGCCGCCTGGAGGACTGCTTCCCCGCCGTCGACTACTTCGAGCACCGCGGTGTTCCCTTCGTCGTCGCCGTCAACTGCTTCGCGGGCGCCCGCACGTACGGCGCGCACGACGTCTCACGCGCCCTGGACCTGGACCGGGGCACCCCGGTGGTGCTGTGCGACGCCCGCGACCGGGACTCGGGCAAGGAGGTGCTGATCCGCCTCGTGGAGTACGCGGGCCGCATGCACACCGCCCGGCTGCTCGACTCGGTGGACGCGACGGCGGACGCGGCGGACGCGACGGGCTCGTCCCGCCCGATGGGCTAGGCGGGTTGGGCGGGGCCCGGTGGCCTGTTGTGGTCTGCGGCGGCCGCCGGGCGGCACGCGAATGGCCACGGATGCTTGCCCTGCTCACGACAGTGCGTAAGGCTGACCGGAACGGAAGACGGTCGGCCGGTACCCGCGTGACCGGCCGCGGACACGCGACCCCCGGGCCGCGGGCACCACGGGGAACCACGGGGACCACGGGGCGACGGGGACGCACCACACATGGGGGAGGACCACGCATGGCGCTGGACAGAGGACTCGACTGGCTTCTGGACGACCTGACCCGACGGGTCGGCTCGATACGGCACGCGCTCGTGCTGTCGAACGACGGCCTGGTGACGGGCGCGAGCAGCGGACTCGAGCGCGAGGACGCCGAGCATCTGGCCGCCGTCTCCTCGGGCCTGCACAGCCTGGCGCGCGGCTCTGGCCGCCACTTCAAGGCCGGCCGGCCCCGGCAGACCATGGTCGAGTTCGACGAGGCCCTGCTGTTCGTGACGGCGGCGGGCGAGGGCAGCTGCCTCTGCGTCCTGAGCGCGGCGGAAGCCGACATCGGCCAGGTCGCCTACGAGATGACGCTGCTGGTGAACCGGGTCGGTGAGCACCTGGGCGTGGCGGCCCGGCAGCCGGGCGGCGCGGACGAGGCCTAGCCCCGGACGGTCCGCTCGGGAAGTTATCCACAGGGCAGGCGGACTGCCGTCACTGTGCGTTACGGTCATCACCGAAAGTGTTCGCAGGACGCGACACGACACACGGGGGAGGACCGCTCGTATGACCACGCACGAGACGACGGAGACGACAGGTGCGGCGCGGCAGGAGGCGAGGGGCTCGGCACCTGTGGGCGCCGTCGCCCCGGGGCGCGCCGCCGAGGAACTGGAGCTGAGGCGCGACGAGTTCCGGCTCGCCGTCGACCTCGGAATCGTCCGTACGGTGCCGGGCCCGGCGCCCGGCACCCCGGACGCCGCCCCGGGGGACAGGGCCCGCCGCCGCGTGCCCCGCGACGAGATCGAACGGCTGCGGGCCGCCCCGGACTTCCCCGACGGACTGCGTGAGCGCGTCCGAGCCGTCGGTACGGGAGAGGGCGCCGAACTCCTCTCGGTCACCCGCGACCGCTTCGCCCGCCTCGCGCGCACGGGCCACTTCAGCCCCGTCCGCTTCTACATCAACCGCTACCGGGCCGTCGTCTGGCTCTACCCGGCCGCCGAACTCGCCGAGTTCGCGCTCAACCACCCTCAACTCCTGGCCGGCCGGCTGCCCCTGGACGTCCGCGCCCAGGCGGACACCGACCACCTCGACTGGCGGCCCCGGAACTGGCGCGCCCGGCGCCTCGGCGTGCTGCTGCGGGCGAGCGACGACCCGTGGGTGCGCGCGGCCGCGATCGCCTCGCTCCTCGACCCGTCGCACGTGGCCGAGGTCGTCGACGACCCCTATGAACGGGCCCATCTGGAGCGGCTGCGGCCCGCGCCGCCGAGCTGGCGGCCGAACGCGCCGACGCCCCGGGAGATCGCCGACCGGCTGATGGTCGCCGACGACCCCGACGAGATCCTCTGGCACCGGATGAGCCTCGCACTCGCCCTGGACGAGTCCCGCGCGGACCGCGAGGCCCCACGCCCCGGCGCCTGGCCGACCATCCAGACCCCGCCTCCTTCCGGGCGCCTGGCCCCGAAACCGGGCTCGGCCCCGGCCCCGGTCCCGAGCGGGACTCCGCCCTTGGTTCCGGCCCTGGACCTGCTCCAGCCACCGGCCCTGAGCCTGGCCCCGCCACCTTCCCTGCGCCCGGGCTCGGGCGCGGCCCCGGCTCTGGGCGCGTCCCCGTGCCTGGCCCCGGGTCTGGCCTCGGTCCCGAGCCCGCTCTCGCCCCTGGTTCCGGCCCGGGACGTGGTCCCGCCGCCGGCTCTGAGCCCGGCCCCGCCTTCGAGCGTGGGTCCGAACCCGGAGCCGGCCCCGGGACCGGGCATGGACCCGGCCCAGCACCTGGCCCCGGGCACGGGCATGGACCCGGCCCCGGACCTGGAGCCGGTCCCGGCCCAGGCCTGGGTGGTCGGGCCGGTCGTCGACCCGGACCTGGACCCGGTCCCGGCCCAGGGCCCGGGCGCCGCACCGGTCGTCGGCGCCGCCCCGTGGCCCGTTCCGGCTCCGGTGCCGCAGGCGCGGCGTGTCGATCGGTGGCCGCCGCGTCCGGCGGCGGTCACGAGGCCGCCCGGCAGACGGGTTCGGCGGAGTCTGCTCGACCGGTGGCGCAGGCGGAAGGAGGCGGTGCGCGGGCCCGGGGCGTGAGGCGGGCGCCGGGGTGCGGGGTGGCGGGCGCGCGGGCACCATGGGCCTCAAGAACGTCCTGCCACCGGCCGTCCCGCCCGCCGGGCGGCCCGCGCTCACCCTGGCCGGCACCGACGCGACGATGACCGAGCTGGCCGCCGTCTCCGGTTCCGGGGCGCAGGCCCGGCGACTCGGCCTGGTCCGTGAGCTGTTCGGCGCCGCGACGACGGAGGAGCAGGAGTTCTTGGTGCGGTTGTTGTCAGGCGAGGTCCGGCAGGGCGCGCTCGACGCGGTCGCGCTCGAAGGCGTCGCCCGGGCGGCCGAGGTGCCGCCCGGGGACCTGCGGCGGGCGGTCATGCTCGAGGGCTCGCTGCCGCCGGTCGCGCGCGCCGTGCTCGCCGAGGGGCCGGACGCCCTGGAGGCGTTCACGCTGCGGGTCGGCAGGCCGGTACAGCCGATGCTCGCGCACACGGCGGGCAGCGTCACGGAGGCCGTCGAGGCGCTCGGGCCGTGTGCGGTGGAGGAGAAGCTCGACGGCATCCGCATCCAGGTGCACCGGCTCGGCGACGAGGTGCGGGTGTACACCCGTTCCCTCGACGACATCACCGGGCGGCTGCCCGAGGTGGTCGACACGGTCCGGGAGGCGGCGGGGGACCGGCTGGTTCTGGACGGGGAGGTGATCGCCCTCGACCTGGCGACCGGACGGCCGCGGCCGTTCCAGGACATCGCCTCCCGCGTCGGCTCCCGGCTCGACGTGACCACGGCGCGGGCCGCGCTGCCGCTGACGCCCGTGTTCTTCGACGTGCTCGCGGCGGACGGCCTGGTGCTGCTCGACCGCCCCGGGCGCGAACGGCACGCCGTGCTGGCCCGTCTGCTGCCCGAGCACCTCCGGGTGCGCCGGAGGCTGGTCACCGACCCGGCGGACCCGGTCGCCGTCGAGGCGGCCGAGGACTTCTTCCGGGACACCCTGGCCCGTGGCCACGAGGGCGCCCTGGTGAAGGGCCTCGACGCCCCGTACGTCGCCGGCCGGAGGGGGCGCACCTGGCTGAAGGTGAAGCCGGTGCACACCCTCGACCTGGTGGTCCTCGCCGTCGAACGCGGGCACGGCCGCCGCACCGGACTCCTGTCCAACCTGCACCTGGGCGCCCGCGCGGCGGACGGCACCTTCGTCATGCTGGGCAAGACGTTCAAGGGCCTCACCGACGAGATGCTCCGCTGGCAGACCGAGCGTCTCACCGAACTCGCCGTCTCCGACGACGGGTACACCGTCCGGGTCCGCCCCGAACTCGTCGTGGAGATCGCCTTCGACGGCCTCCAGCGCTCCACCCGCTATCCCGCCGGCGTCACCCTCCGTTTCGCCCGTGTGCTGCGGCACCGCCCGGACAAGCCGGCCGCCGAGGCGGACACGGTGGAGACGGTTCTCGCGGCGGGATGACCTGCCAGGGGGAGTCAGCTGCCGGGACCGGACGTGTGGCGGTGGCGGACCCAGATCGGGAGCACGAACCAGCACAGGAGGTACCAGGCGAGGAGGCCGGCGACGAGCCAGGGGACGAAGGTGGCGCCGGTGGCCACACGGAGCACGAGGAGGAGGGCGGCGCACAGGGTGGCGAGGAGGAGCACGAGGCCCACGAGGGTGAGGCGGGAGGCCCAGGTGACCGCGCGGGGCTTGAGGCGGCGCCCGGCGACCATGCGGTGGAAGGAGACCGGACCGATGAGGGCGCCGGTGGCGGCGGCGCTCAGCGAGACCGTCACGATGTAGATCGTCCGGTCGGTGTCGGAGAGCTCGGGGAAACGCGGGGTGAAGACGACTGTGAGGAGGAAGCCGAAGAGGATCTGTACACCCGTCTGGGCTACCCGGATCTCCTGCATCAGCTCGGTCCAGCGCCGGTCGGCGCGTTCGTCGGGGGTCTCGTGGCGGCCCCGGATCAGGCCGTCCCCGTCCGGCCCCGCGGGCTTCCCTGGCCCCTGGCTCGTACCGGACACGCCGCCTCCCGAGGACGCTCTCCTCCCACCGTGCGGAGCGCGTGACCGGCCCGCCACCCGGGGCCCTCGCGGGCGGCCGTGCCACGAGGGATGCTGGAATCGGGCACACGAGGAGATGAGCGCCGTGTACGACTTGCACATCGACACCGATGTCACCGTGCAGCTGAGCGACTGCTGCCGGGAGGACGCCCAGGCCGTCTTCGACGTCCTCGACCGCACCTATCAGCTCGAGGACATCGTGAAGCCAGGCCCGGAGGCGGCGACGTCGCCCGCCACCACCGTCTGGATGGCCACCTTCGACACGGCCGGCGGCCGCCACGAGGAAACGGCGCCCGTGCCGCTGACCGGCATGGTCGGCGCGCTGCTCACCGGTGGTTACCACGCCGTCGACGAGGTCGAGCGGGTGCTCGCGCGCGCCTTCGACATCCAGTCCCTCCAGTCCGTCTCCGGCGACCAGGAGACCGAGGCCCGCCTACTCCTCGCGTCCCGCTGACGGGCGAGCACATCCCCCCATCGACCCCCGGGCGTCGCGGACGGGCGCCGCCCGGGGCCGCCATGTGCACGCCACCGACCCCGCTCCCTCCCCGGCTATACACCGTGTGTAGAGTCGTCGACGAGCCGCAGGGCCTCCGCCATGACCAGGCGGGGGCCCTTGCTCGCGAACCAATCTTTCGGGGAAAGCGGGTTGCACATGTTCCGAACCAAGCCGGGCCGACGACACCGGGGCGCCGCCCTCGCGCTGCTCGCCGCGGCGACGCTCGTCGTCTCCCTCACCGGATGCTCGGCCGACACGGTCACGCCCGGCGAGGCGCGCGAGCAGGCGCCCGCGGACGGCAAGGCGGGCACGGGCGGCAGGTTCGGAGCGGCGGCGCCCGACGCCGTCGACTGCGCCAAGGCCAAGTGCATCGCCCTCACCTTCGACGCGGGCCCGGGCGAGGACACCCCGGAGCTGCTCGACATCCTCAAGGAGAAGCAGGTCCACGCGACCTTCTTCCTGCTCGGCCAGAAGCACGTCCTGCGCTATCCGCAGGTCGTCAAACGCATCTCCGACGAGGGGCACGAGGTCGCCAACCACACCTGGACCCACCAGATCCTGACCGACCTCGACGCCGCCGAGGTCCGCGACGAGCTGTCCCGCACCCAGGACGCGATAGCGAAGATCACGGGCAAGAAGCCCACCCTGATGCGCCCGCCGCAGGGCCGGACCGACGACACCGTCTCCGACGTGAGCCGCGAACTCGGCCTCTCCCAGGTCCTGTGGAGCATCACCGCCAAGGACTACTCCACCGAGGACACCGCCCTGATACGCCAGCGGGTCCTCGACCAGGCCCACGGCGACGGCATCATCCTGCTGCACGACATCTACGGCGGCACCGTTCCCGCCGTGCCCGGCATCATCGACGAGCTCAAGCGCCGCGGCTACACCTTCGTCACCGTGCCGCAGCTCATCGCCCCCGGAAAGGCCGAGCCCGGGACGGTCTACCGTCCCGAGAAGGACGACTGACCGAACGGGCAAAACGGGGTGAGCGGGCTCACACCCGACACCGGGCGCAAGGCGGAACATTGGGTGAAGGTTGACCGTTCATCCTTATGTGACGGCGAAGGGGTCCGGTCCCCTGGTCCCCCCTCAGCGGCGACCGCTCTTCACCACGTCACGGCAAACGGCCCCGGCTGGAACCCCCCGTCCAGCCGGGGCTCTGTCGTTCCCACGCGCGCGCCGCACGACCCGCGACCACCCTGTTGGCGGCGCGCGCCCCGGCGCGTTCGCCCCCTTCGAGTGAGTCGCCGCATCGCCCCGCATGGCCACCCCGGCACCGGGCATTGATCGCCACGACACGGCGGCGATCACACCGCCGGACACCACCGCCCAGGCCCGCCACCAGGGGGAACCATGCGCCTCGCGTCCCGCCGCGCGCCCCGCTCAGCGCACCGGCACGGACTCCTCACGGCCGCCGCCGCGCTCGTCCTCGCCGGCTGCGCCACCGTGCACCCGCACTCCGCCGCACCCGCCGCGCCCGTCGGCACGGCCGGGGCGCCCGCCTCCGCGCTCGCCACCCGCCAGGCCCAGGACCGGCTCCTCAAGGCCGCCGAGCAGCGGCTCGTCGCCGACTGCCTCGACGCCCTGGGCCTCACCCTGCCCCCGGCCCCGGTCTCCCAGGCCCGCGCCCCCGCGCCCGCCCCCGGCCCCGCGGCCGGTGACGCCGACACCCGGCTCCAGACCGCGCTCTTCGGCCGCGACCCCCGCGAGCTCTCCCTCACCCTGGCCACCGGACACACCGTCACCGCCAACAGCGACGGCTGCGTCGCCGCCGCCCGCGGCGCGCTGTACGGCGACCAGCACCGCTGGTTCCGCGCCCAGGTCACCGTCGACAACCTGCGCGCCGAGGCCCAGGCCCGGATGAAGGACGACCCCGCGCACCGCGCCGCGCTCGACCGCTGGACCCGCTGCGCCGCCCCCTCCGGAGGACCGCGCGCCGGCCGCCCCGACCCCGCCGTCGCCGAACGCTGCACCCGTGAGAGCGGCCTCGCCGACGTCCGCGCCCGGCTCGAACCCGTCGAGCTCGCCACCGTACGCACCCTGCACCGCGACCAGGTCGCCACCTACGAGCAGCTGCGCGCCCGCGCACTGCGGCGGGCAGCCGAGCTGTCCGCGCACCCCACCGAGAAAACCGAGAAAACCGCGACAACCGCGACCACCGAGAAGAAAGGCACCGACGCTTCATGAAGCGACTCCTCGGCCCCACCACCGCAGCCCTGCTCGCCCTCGCCGGCGGCCTGGTCCTGACGGCGCCCGCCACCGCCGCCGAATGCCCTTCCGGGGACTTCTGCGCCTGGCAGGACGCCGACTTCGGCGGTCAGCGCGCCAACTGGAGCGGCGACGACGGCTGGTGGGAGAGCTGGATCGCCGACACCGACTCGTCCTGGGCCAACCACGGCATCTCGGGACCCGGCATCAAGGACTACGTCCAGGTCTACGAGTCCGCCTGGCAGGGCGGCTCCATGACCATCTGTCTCGCCCCCGGCCAGGAGGTCGGCTACAACGGGGCCGCCAACGACCGCGGCGACTCCCACATCTGGGCCACCGGCTGCTGACACCCCGGCCCGTCCCCCTGACCACGGCGGGGGACGGGCCGGCGCAAGCCGTACGCCGGGGCCCGCGTCAGTCCCGGCGCGCCGCGCTCGGATGCCGGAGCGTCGAGGACAGCAGCAGGCCCGCGCCGCGGACCGTGCTGGTCGCCGGGTCGTTGGCCAGTCGCAGCCGGACACCGAGCCGCAGCGCCAGCCGGCTGGTCAGATCCATCCGCAGGGCGCCGCCGCCCGCGACCAGGATCCCGCGGCGCAGCGCGCCCCGTACCGCCCCGGTGCGGTCGCGGCGCCAGAGGTCCATGACCATGTCGGCGGCCGTGTGGACCACCGCGGCCGTCGCGTCGTCGCCCGGTTCCGGCAGGTCGTCGAGGCCGAGCTCGGCGAGCCGCGCGTCCTGCACCATGCCGTCGACCAGCAGGGTGACCTCGGTCAGCTCCGCGCCCAGGTCGACCACGAGCAGCGGACCGCCGCCGCTGGGACCGGCGTACGCGGCGGCCGCCCGCGCGCTGTTGACGGAGACCACCCGGGCGGGCCCGAGTTCGGCCACCATCCGCCGGGCCGCCGCCCGCTGTTCGGGCCCGGCCAGGACCGGATGGCACAGCATCACGACGGTGTCGGCCCGGTCGTCGCCGAACGCCGAGTCGGCGACCTCGCGCAGCAGCCGCTGGTGCGGGGTGGCG
Organism: Streptomyces fradiae; assembly: GCF_041270065.1. Classification (NCBI taxonomy): domain Bacteria; kingdom Bacillati; phylum Actinomycetota; class Actinomycetes; order Kitasatosporales; family Streptomycetaceae; genus Streptomyces; species Streptomyces fradiae. The sequence continues at coordinate 7,658,951 of NZ_CP065958.1, forward strand.
TCCGTGACCCGGCCGCGCCGGACCGGGCCGCTCGGCACGTCCGCGAGAACGCCCGCGCCCGGTGCCCACACCCGGGTGCGGGAGCTGCCGATGTCGACGGCGAGCCCGCGGACCCTGCCCGCCGGCTTCCGCAGCGCCTCGTACGCCGTGCTCATCCGCTCACTCCTGCCACTGATCATGAGGTGAATTCGCGGCTTCACTATGCAATATCCGGGCGGATTGCGCCATGGTGCCCAGGATCCGCAGGCAAGGCCGAAGCCCGGCACCCCTGCGGGCGCCGGGCGGAAGGGGTGGCGGGCGGTCAGGCCGCGGCACCGAGCCACAGGTCGGGGCCGAAGACCTCGTAGTGCACGTCCGCCGCGGCGACACCGCGGCCGAGCAGGTCGCCGCGCACCGCGCGCATGAAGGGCAGCGGGCCGCACAGATAGGCGGTCACGCCCTCCGGCAGGTCGAGCGCGGTGACGTCGGCGCGGCCGAGGCGGGCGTCCGCGGCGCCCGGCTCCTCGTACCAGAGGTGCAGCGAGCCCTGCGGCAGCGCGTCGACCAGCCGGCGCAGCTCCTCGCGGTGGGCGTGGCCGGCGGGGGAGCGGTCGGCGTGGACGACGGTGACCGGGCGGGTCGAACCGGTCGCGACGAGGTGGTCCAGCATCGCCAGCATGGGGGTGGAGCCGATGCCCGCCGAGGCGAGCAGCAGCGGGCCGTCGCCCTCGGGAAGGACAAGGTCGCCGAAGGGCTCGGACACGGCGACCCGGTCGCCGACGGTGCCGTGGGCGTGCAGCCAGGAGGAGACCTCGCCGGCCGGGTCGCCGTCCACGCGCTTGACGGTGATCCGCCAGTCGGGGCGGCCCGGGGCGGTGGACAGGCTGTACTGGCGGATCTGCCGGGCGCCGTCGGGCAGCGTGACCTGGACGCTCACGTACTGGCCGGGCCGGAAGTCCGCGGTGGGCCGGCCGTCGGGGCGGCGCAGCGTGAAGGAGACGGTGTCGGCGGTCTCCTCGTCCCGTCCGGCGATCTCCATCGGGTGCCAGACCTCGCCCTCGGCGACCCCGCGCCCCTCGTAGAGCCGGGCCTCCAGCGCGATCAGGGCGTTGGCCATCAGCCAGTACACCTCGTCCCAGGCCTGGGCGACCTCCGGCGTCACGGCGTCGCCGAGGACGGCGACGATCGCGGCGAAGAGGTGCTCGTGGACGATCTTGTACTGCTCCGAGGTGACGCCGAGCGAGGCGTGCTTGTGGGCGATCCGCGAGAGCATCACGTCGGGGCGGGTGTCCGGGTGCTCGAGCAGGGCGCCCGCGAAGGCGGCTATGGAGCCGGCCAGCGCCTTGCGCTGGTCTCCGGTGGCCTGGTTCCCGCGGTTGAACAGATCCCGCAGCAGCTCGGGGTGGGCGGCGAACATCCCCGCGTAGAAGCGCTCGGTGATCTCGTCGAGGGCCCCGCCGACGGCGGGAAGGGTGGCGCGGACGACCGGTGCGGACTGCTCGGACAGCATGGGGGCTCCTAAACTGGTAGATGATCTACGTATTTAAAGGCGAGAGGAAACCGCCCAGGGGAGGGCGGGAGCCTGAGGGTGGGAAGGCGGGGGGGGAGTCTGGTGGTCAGTCGCCCGGCGGGCGGGGCGACAGGGAGAGGAGCACCGGCCCGGTGGGGGACTCCACGAGATCGGCGACGGTGAGCGGATCGAGCGTGCGGTAGAAGGCCTCCTGCGCCTGGCGCAGCACGCCGCGCAGCCGGCAGGCCGTCCGCAGCGGGCACGGCGTGTCGCCCTCGCAGGTGACGACCTCGTCGTCCCCCTCCAGGGTCCGGGTCAGCCAGCCCACCGAGGACTGCCGCCCGAGCTCCGTGAGCGCGAGCCCGCCGCCACGGCCCCGGCGCGCCTCGATCACGCCGAGGTGCTGGAGTCGGGTGACCACCTTCGCCATGTGCGCGTACGGTACGGCCATCGAGTCCGCGACCTCCCGGGTGGTGGGGGTCTCGTCCTGATCGGTGACCGCCAGGCGCATCACGGCACGCAGCGCCAGGTCGGTGAATCTCGTCAACCGCACGATCCGACCGTATCAAAGGCGTACTTCAGATTCGTATTCAGGGGCGGGTGACGCGGATCGCATTCCCGGTCAGCTGGGTCAGCTGTGCCAGCGGCGCCACTGCCGCCGGGCCCACCACCCGCCGACGCCCACCGAGCCGGCGATGAGGACGATGCCGAGCACCGGCCAGCGGTCACCCGCGATCCTCGCGTCCGCGATCAGTACCCCGAGCACCCCCGCCACCGGCACCAGCAGCGACAGGACGGCCCGTCCCAGCGCGAGGACCATCGTCGCGTCCAGCCGTGAGCTGCGGCGCGGGATCGGCTTTCCCGCGTAGAAGACCGTGGCGCGGTCGAGCAGCTGGAGGGTGTTGCGGCGGTAGGTGAACGCCAGATACGGCAGCCACACCAGCGGCGCCACCAGGCCCACCAGGAACACGGCCCCGGTCAGCGCGTACTGCCCGAACCGGACGAACCAGCGCGCGCCGTCCGTGGACGGCGTCAGCACCCCGAGCAGCTTGGCCATCCGCATGCTCAGGCCCCACAGCACCGGGATCCGCCCCCGCCGCGCCCCCGCACCACTCCCTTCCTCCGTGGCGGCGTCGGTGGCGAGCGCGGCCCGGGCGGTGTCCGTGTCGGCGTACACCCCCTGGAGGACGAGGAATTCGGCGGCCCGCTCGGGATCCGCCGGGTCCCGGCCGGTGAGCGCCGCCAGTTGGAGGACGGTGCGCGCCTGCGACAGCAGCGCCGCGCAGAACGCGAACGGCACGAGCAACAGGAACGGCCCGCCGACGAACGCGCCCTCGGTGTACGCCGACCGGGTGCCGCGCCGCACGAGCCGGGCGTGCAGTTCCTCCGGCGCCGCCTCCGGAAGGCCGGCACGCAGCCGCCGCACCGTCCGGTCCGCCCCCGGACCGAGGCGGCGCGGCGCGAAAGCGGCGAGCACCTCCGGCAGACGGCCCGGCGTGGCCACCGCCTCGCGCAGCAGTGACCGGACCGGCCGGGCCGACGCGTCCTCCCGCTCGCCCTCCCGACGGGTCAGGACAGGACCTTGGCCTTCGCCTGCTGGAACTCCTCGTCCGTGATGGCGCCCCTGTCCTTCAGCTCGGCGAGCCGCGCGAGTTCGTCCACGCCGCTGCCCTTGCCGTCGGCCGGCGCGGTCCCCGCCGTCTTGCGGATGTAGTCCTGGAAGGCCGCCTCGGTGTCCTTCGCCTGCTTGAGGTCCCGCTGGGTCATGCCCTTGCCGCGCGCGATGACGTACACCAGCACGCCGAGGAAGGGCAGCACGATGCAGAAGATCAGCCAGCCCGCCTTGCCCCAGCCGCTCATCTCGTGGTCACGGAAGATATCGGTGACGATCTTGAAGAGCAGGAACAGCCACATGATCCAGAGGAAGAACCAGAGCATGGTCCAGAAGACGTTGAGCAGGGGGTAGTCGTCCATGCCGAAACTCCGTTTCCGGCCAGGCCGTGGAGGCCTCGCGTAGCAGCGAGTCTCGCCGAACCCCCGGGACCCCGCATGTCGTGTTCCGCTCCGGGTGCGGCCCCACGGGCCCCGCGTTCGGACGGGCCGAGGACGAGGAGTTCGCGGCGGCCGAGGCCGAACCGCTCGGTGTCCGACCCGCCCGCTCGGGCCGCCCGCCCTCTCAGACCTTGCGGGCGCGCAGCGCCGCGAGCGCCTTGTCCGCGTGCGCGGACATCCGCAGCTCGCTGCGCACCACTTCGAGCACCCGGCGGTCCTGGTCGATGACGAAGGTGACACGCTTCGTCGGCGCGAGCGTGAAGCCCCGCTTCACCCCGAACCGTTCGCGGGTCTCGCCCGAGGGGTCGGACAGCAGCGGATAGCCGAGCGAGTGCCGCTCGGCGAACTCCTGCTGCCGCGCCACCTCGTCCGTGCTGATGCCGACCGGCCGCGCCCCCACCGCGTGGAACTCGCCCGCGAGGTCCCGGAAGTGGCAGGCCTCGGCGGTGCAGCCGGGCGTGAGCGCCGCCGGGTAGAAGAAGAGCACGACGGGACCGTCGGCCAGCAGGCCGGAGAGGGAGCGGGACCGGCCCGTTTCGTCCGGAAGGGTGAAGTCCTCGACCACGTCACCGACGTTCATGGAAGCGGACGTTACCCCACGGTAGTGCCGCCCGTCACCCGCCCGGCGTCGCCGGCGTCCGGGGCATCGGCGGCGGACCGCCCCGCGCGTTCGCCGAGGACCACGAGGGTCCGCTCGCCCCAGCGCACGTTCTCCTCCTCGAAGGCCATGCCGCGCAGCAGCGTCAGATACGGGCCGACCCGCTCGGACTCGCGGAGATAGGTCTCCTCGTCCCGCCCGTCGAGCATCCGCTCGCGCATCCGCCGATAGCGCGCGAGCTTCCCCCGCGCCCCCTCCATCCGCTCCCGTACGTGTTCCCGCACCGCCGCCGTGTCTCCCGCGTCGCACGCCTGGACCTGCACGAGGAGGTCGTCGCGGACCGCCGTCGGCTTGGGCTGGTGGGCCGTGTACGCGAGGAGGTCGGCCAGGCCCGTGTCGGTGAGGGTGAACATGCGCTTGTTGGGGCGGCGTTCCTGCTGCACGACCCGCGCCGCGATCAGACCGGCCTCGGAGAGCCGGTCCAGCTCCCGGTAGAGCTGTTGCGGTGTGGCCGCCCAGAAGTTGGCGACGGACACGTCGAAGAGCTTGGCCAGGTCGTACCCCGACGCCTCGCCCTCCAGGAGAGCCGCCAGGACCGCGTGCTTGAGAGACATCCGGACAAACTAGCAGTCCGCCGAAGTGTTTCCGCCACGCCTATTCACGCACGAAAGCGCTGGTGAGAGGTGGGGTCCAGGCGGCGTGCCGGAGGATCGCGCGGACCGCGGCGCCCGAGGGCGCGAGCCGCAGCAGCGCGTTGCGCAGCGGCACCGCGAGCGGGTGGCTCAGCTGCTGGCCCATCCGCCCGGCACGGCGGGCCGCCGCGGCCACGGCGGTGGTGCGCGGACGGCGCGCGGCGTCGTAACGGGCGAGCGCGGCGGCCACGTCCGCGGCCCCGTCCAGCTCGGCCGCCAGGACCACCGCGTCCTCAAGCGCCTGGCAGGCGCCCTGTCCGAGGTTCGGGGTCATCGCGTGGGCCGCGTCGCCGAGCAGCACCACCCGGCCCGCGGTGAAGGACGGCAGAGGAGTGGCCAGTTCGGTGATGTCGTGGTGGAGGACCGCCTCGGGGCGGGTCGCGGCGAGCAGTTCGGGCACCGGTGCGTGCCAGCCGGCGAAGCGCCGGCGCAGCACGGCGAGCGGATCCGTGGGGCGCACCCCGGCGGGCGCGTTGAGCACCGCGTGCCACTCGGCCCGTCCGTCGGCGAACGCGATGTGCCCGAACTCCGCCCCGCGCCCCCAGGTGATCTCGAAGTCGGTACGGAGGTCGAGCGGGCGGTCCGTGATCGCCCGCAGCACGGTCGAACCGCTGTACACCGGCCCGGGATGCGCGGGGAACAGGGCGGCACGGAGGCGGCTGCCGACCCCGTCGGCCGCGACCACCAGATCCGCCTCCACGGCCTCCGCCGTGTGAAGGGTCACCCGGGCCCGCTTCCCGCCCGGGAGCGTGACCGCATCCGTCACCGTCGCACCGGTGCGCGGCGCCCCGCCGGCACCCAGGGCTTCGCGCAGCAGTCGGTGCAGCTCGGCGCGCGGGATGCCCACGATGGGGGAGCCCAGGGCGCGTTCGAGCGCGGCGCCGTCCATCCGGGCCAGCCAGGAGCCGTCCGGGGTGCGGGTGCCGCCGGTGTACTGGCCGCGCCCGGCGGCCCGTACGGCCGCGCCGGCACCGAGCGCGTCGAGGGCGCGGATCCCGTTGGCGGCGAGGGAGATCCCGGCGCCCGCGTCGGCGAGGACGGGCGCACGGTCGAGCACCGTCACCTCCCAGCCGATCCGGCGGAGTCCCACGGCGGCGGCCAGGCCGCCGATCCCGGCGCCCACGACGACGGCGGTACGTCCTCCCATGCTCCCACTCCCTGCGATCCCTAGGCTTCTACAGATGTAGAAGCCTAGCGCGTGTTCTCTACAGGTGTAGAAAGAGGGGGTGACCTCCGAGAATCCGGCCCCCACTCCCGCCCCAGGCCCCATCCCCACCCCCGTACGCGCCGCACCGTCCACCCGCCGCACCCTGCTGGCCGACGCCGCCCTCGGCGTCCTCGCCGACGCCGGGATGCGCGGCCTCACCCACCGGGCGGTCGACGCCGCCGCGGGTCTGCCGGCGGGCACGACCTCCGCGTACTTCCGCACCCGTTCCGCGCTGCTCACCGCGCTCGTACGGCGGCTCGTCGAGCTCGACCAGGCCGAACTGACGGCCGCCGCCGAGCACGCCCCCGTACTCCGGACGGCCGACGACCTCGTCCACGGTCTCGCCGCGCTCGTCGCCGCCCGGACGAGCGGCGACGGGCTCCGGCGCTCCCTCGCCCGCTACGCCTGCGTCCTGGAGAGCGTGCGCGACCCCGAACTGCGGGACATCCTGGTGCCGAGGGAGAACCCCGGGCGCGATGCCGTACGGGCCTTCCTCACCGCCCGGGGCGTGGCGGACCCCGAGGCGCGCACCCTGACCCTGCTCGCCTGTGTGGACGGGCTCGTCCTCGACCGGGTGGTCGCCGGGCCGGACGCGGCCGGCGGCGGGACCGGGGCGATCGAGGGACTGGTGGCCGCGGCCCTCCGGCCGTGACCGCGCGAGCGCCCGCCCGTCCGCCGATCCCCCGTCCGCCGATCCGATGTCAGCAATGGAGCAGCCCCGATGGACAGCAGACACAGCGGCGACCGCGGAGACCACGCGGCGTTCGTCTACACGACGTACATCCGCACCACGCCCGACGAGCTGTGGAAGGCGCTCACCGAGCCCGGTCTGACCCGCCGCTACTGGGGTGTCGCCTTCGAGACCGACTGGGCCGTCGGCTCCCCCATGGTCTGGGACGAGGGCGGGCGCACCACCGCCGACCCCGACCAGGTGGTGCTCATCGCCGAACCGGGCCGGATGCTCTCGTACACCTGGCACACCTTCACCCCCGAATGGGCGCAGGCCGTCGGCATCGGCGAGGAGGTGTACGCGCGGCTCGTCGACGAGGGGCGCTCCCGGGTCACGTACACCATCGAACCGGCCGGGGACATGGTGAAACTGACCGTCGTCCACGACGACCTCGCTGCCGGCGGCACCATCCGCGGCCTGGTCGGCGAGGGCTGGCCCGCGCTGATCTCCAGCCTGAAGTCGCTCCTGGAGACCGGCGAGGAGCTCCCCGAGGTGCCGCGCTGAGCCCTCCGGCGCCGCCGGCGTTGGTGCTTTCGAGTCGTCTCGGCGGCCTCTCGTGCGCCACGCCCGGTCGGATGATCATCCTTTTCGCCTTCGATCCGTTTTGATGCAGCGGTGCCGTGGTGCAGCGGCGCGGCGGTGCAGCGGTGCAGCGGCGCAGTGGTCGGACCGAGAAGGGGCGGGTGTACGACGTGATGTCACGCCGAAGCGTCAAGGGGTGGAGCGCGCTGTCCGTCGCCGTCGGCACGGCGCTCGCGCTCGGCGCGGCCCCGCCGGCGGCCACCGGTCGGACGGCCGCCCCCGCCGGCGCCGCACTGCTCTCGGTCGGCTCCTGCCCCGCCCGCGGCATGTGCAGCGCCTCCCGGCGCACCCTGGTCCTCGACGACAGCGCGACCACCCTCGACCTGGACGCCGCCGCCGGACCCGTCGACCTCGCGCTGCGCACCGCCGGACGGTTCGCCGACGTCACCGTCACCGACCACAAGGGCCGCCGGGTCGCCGGAACCGTGAGCCCGGACGGCGCCCGCTGGACCAGCGTCGGGCCGCTCGGCGCCGCCGGCCGCTACACCGCCCGCCTGCTGGTCGAACGCACCCACGGCGCCGAGCAGATCGTGCACCGCACCCGCCTCACCCTGCGCACTCCGGTGGCTCCCCGCGGCGAGCGGCTCACCGCCGAACTCGGCCCCGGCAAGGGGACGTACGGCGTCGGACAGCCGCTCACCGCCGAGCTCAGCCACCCCGTACCCGCCACCGACCCCGAGGCGCGCCGCGCCGTCGAACGCGCCCTCCACGTCAGCTCGGTGCCCCGCGCCGACGGCGCCTGGCACTGGGTCGGGCCCACCACCCTCCACTACCGCCCGCGCGGCTACTGGCCCGCCCACGCCACCATCCGAGTCCGCAGCGCGCTCGACGGCGTCCGCGTCACCGGCGGCCTCTACGGCGGGCCCTCGGCGCCGCTCACCCTCACCACCGGCGCCCGGATCGAGGCCGTCACCGATGTCGCCGCGCACACCATGACCGTGCTGCGCGACGGCGAGGTGGTCCGCACCATCCCGGTCACCACGGGCAAGGCCGGCTACCGCACCCGCAGCGGGGTCAAGGTCGTCCTCGGCAAGGAGGCGACGGTCCGGATGCGCGGCGACTCCATCGGCATCGCCCGGGGCAGCGGCGACTTCTACGACCTCAAGGTCCGCTGGGCCACCCGGGTGACCTGGAGCGGCGAGTACCTGCACGCCGCGCCCTGGTCGCTGGACGCGCAGGGCAGCGAGGACGTCAGCCACGGCTGCACCGGGATGAGCACCGAGGACGCCGCCTGGCTGTTCGCCACCGTCCGCGAGGGCGACGTGGTGCGGGTCGTCAACGGCTACGGGGAGCGGATGACCCCGTTCGACAACGGCTTCGGCGACTGGAACCTCAGCTGGCCCGAGTGGCGGCGCGGCAGCGCCCTCGGCACCGCGGCCGCCGGACCCGGGGCGGGACCCGGAACCGCGTCAGGGGCCCCCGAGGGCGTGCTGACGCCCGCCCTCTGACGTACCGAGGACTCTGACGTACCGAGGACACGGAAGGAGACGCAGATGACCGAACCCCAACGCGAACGCGAACCCGAGACCGGGACCGAGATCGCCCGAGTCGCCCTCGACGGCGGTGTGCTCTATGTGGAGGCCCGGCCCCTCGGCGGCCCGGCGGACCGCACCGACGACCTGGAGGGCCTGGAAGGCCTCGGGGGCGGCCGGCTGCCCGATCTGTCGGGCGTCACCGCCGCGCTCGCCTCCTTCGCCGACCAGATCGGCGACGCCCTCCACCGGGCCGCGCCCGACCGGGCCACCGTGGAGTTCGGCTGCCAGCTCGGCCTCCAGGGCGGCAAACTCACCGCCCTCGTCGTCCAGGGCGGCGTCGACGCCAGCCTGCGGATCACCCTGGAATGGAACCGCGACCAGGAGCGGGGCAGGCCCGGCCTCCACCCCGTCCCGGTCTGATGCCTCTGCGGCGGCCCGCGCCGACTGCCACGGGCGGCGGCCGGGTCAGACCCGCCCGCCGCCCGCCGAGTCCGAGGACAGCCGCTGGGCCGCGTAGATCGGAACCACCGAGAGCAGCACGAGCAGCGCCGCCACCACGTTCACCACCGGCGCCTGCTGCGGCCGGGTCATGTTGTCGAAGATCCACAGCGGCAGGGTCTGCACCCCGGGACCGGCGGTGAAGGTGGTCACCACCACCTCGTCGAAGGACAGCGCGAAGGCGAGGAGCCCGCCCGCGAGCAGCGCGGAACGCAGCAGCGGGAAGGTGATGTCCCAGAAGGTACGGAAGGTGTGCGCGCCCAGGTCCATCGCCGCCTCCTCGTACGAGCCGGGCAGCCGCCGCAGCCGCGCCACCACGTTGTTGAAGACGACCACGATGCAGAAGGTGGCGTGCCCGACGACCACCGTGAAGAGCCCGAGCCCCACCCCCAGCGGCTCCAGGACCACCCCGAACGCGGAGTTGAGCGCGATGCCGGTGACGATGCCGGGCAGCGCGATCGGCAGCACCACCGCGAACGACACCGCCTCCCGGCCGAAGAAGGTGTGCCGCTGCACGGCGAAGGCGATCAGGGTGCCGAGCACCAGGGCCACGGCGGTCGCCGCGAGGCCCGCCCGGACCGAGGTCCACAGGGCCTCGCGGGCCCCGTCGTTCTCCCAGGCCGCCGCCCACCACTTCAGGGTGAGCCCGGGCGGCGGCCAGCTCGCCGACCGGTCCGGGTTGACCGAGCCGACGAGGACGAGCAACAGCGGCAGATAGATGACGGCGAAGCCGAGTCCGGCCGCGGTGCGCAGGGCGATCCGGGCGGGGCGGGAGAGGTTCATGGGGGCGGAGTCCTTCCGGCCTCGGGGGAGTTCACGGGCGGTCAGAGGCTGCGCAGCGCCCCGGTGCGCCGCACCGCGAGCAGATAGAGCACGATCACGGCCACCGGCACCGTCCCGAGCGCCGCGGCCAGCGGCAGGTTGAGCGTGACGTTGGAGTAGACGAGGTTGCCGATGAGCTGGGTCTTGCCGCCGACGATCTGCACGGTGATGTAGTCGCCGAGGCTGAGCGAGAAGGTGAAGACCGACCCGGCCGCCATCGCCGGCCACACCATCGGCAGCACCACCGACAGGAACGTCCGCCCCGCTCGCGCGCCGAGGTCGGCCGAGGCCTGCAGCAGGCTGTCCGGCAGCTGTTCGAGCGCCGTGTGCAGCGGCAGGATCATGTACGGCAGCCAGAGGTAGGTCAGGACCAGGACGGTGGCGGTGAGCCCGTACCCCGGCCCCTCGATGCCCAGCGGCCGCAGCGCCCAGTCCAGCGGCCCGCCCTCGGACAGGATCAGCCGCCACGCGTACACCTTGACCAGATAGCTCGCCCACAGCGGGGTGAGGATCGCGACCACGAGCAGCGGGCGGCGGCGCGGGCTCGCCACCCGGGCCGTGTAGAAGGCCAGCGGGAAGGCGATCACCGCGCACAGCACGGTCACGGCGAGCGCGACGCCCACCGTCCGCAGCGCGACCGTCCGGTAGAGCGAGGAGCTCACCAGCTCCTCGAAGTTCCGCGTCGACCAGACCCGTACGACCTCGGAGGTGAAGGAGTCCGTGGTCCAGAAGGCGGAGAGGAACAGCGCGGCCAGCGAGCCCAGATAGGCCAGCACCAGCCACAGCAGCGGCGCGGTGAGCAGCGCCGCGAGCCGGACCCGGGGCCTGCGGTGCAGGGCCCCGGCGAACCGCCGGACCGAGGCGGTGGCCCGGTCGGCGGCGGTCCGGCGGTCCGCGGCGGTCCGCGGGGCGGGCGGGGGCGAGAGGGTGGTCATGGGGAGCGGTCAGCCCTTGATCTCGTTCCAGGCCTGCACCCACGAGGCGTACGGCACGCAGCGCACGTCCGTGCGGCCGTCGAGGCACTGCTCGATCGGCGTGGTCCAGAAGCGCACCTTCTTCCAGTACTCCTCGTCGCTCGCGTGGAAGGTGGCGCAGTGGTCCTTGGCGGCGGTCTCGGCGCAGGACCTGGCGTTGGCGGGTGCCTCGCCGAAGTACTCGGCGACCTGGGCGTTGGCCTTCGGCGAGACGATCCAGTCGAGCCACTTGTAGGCGCAGGTGGGGTGCTTGGCCTTGGCGGACACCATCCAGGTGTCGGACCAGCCGGTGGCGCCCTCCTTCGGCAGCACGGCCTCGACCTTCGCGCCCTCGGCCTTGGCGAGGTTGGCGATGACCTGCCAGCTGGTGCCGATCGCGGAGTCGCCGCTCTTGAATGCGGAGATCTCCTTCAGATAGTCGCTCCAGTACTCGCCGACGTGCTCGTTCTGCGCCTTGAGCAGCGCGACCGACGCGTCGAACTGCTTCTTGTCGAGCGCGTACGGGTTCTTGATGCCCAGCTCGGGCTTGGTGGCGGAGAGATAGAGCGCGGCGTCCGCGATGTAGATGGGGGAGTCGTAGGCGGTGACCTTGCCGCTGTGGGCGGAGGCGCCGTCGAAGACCGCGGACCAGGAGTCGGGCGCGGGGGTGACCTTCGCCGTGTCGTACATCAGCAGGTTGGCGCCGCGGCCGTGCGGGATTCCGTAGGCGACGCCCTTGACCGAGTTCCACTCCTGGTTCTTCAGGCCGGCGAAGACGTCCGCGTAGTGCGGGACGAGCGCGGTGTTCACGGGCGCCGCGTCGCCGGACGCGATCAGGCGCAGCGAGGCGTCGCCGGACGCCGAGACCGCGTCGTACGCACCGGTCTTCATCAGCGCCACCATCTCGTCCGAGGTGGCGGCGGTCTTGGCGTTCACCTGACAGCCGGTCTGCTTCTCGAAGCCGGAGACCCAGTCGACCTTCGGGTCGTTGGAGCCGTCCTCGACATAGCCGGCCCAGGCGATCAGATTGACCTGTCCCTCGGGGGAGCCGAGGGCCGTCGGCGCCTTGAGGGGCGGCGGGTTGAGTCCGCCGGACGTGCCGTCGCCGGCCGGGTCGGCCGAGCCGCAGGCGGTGACGAGCAGCAGTCCGGAGACGGCGGCGGCCGTCAGGAGCGAGCGGTGCAGACGCACGGGGGTCCTCCGTTGCGTGAGGGGACGGTACGGGGAGGGGAGTCAGGAGCGGTACGGGTACGGCTACGGAGCGGGGGCCGCGGCCCGGTCAGGGCGCCGCGGGGGTCGGCACTTCGGGCATGGGCACGGGCACGGGCACCGGCACCGCGTGCGCCGGCCGCCAGCGCAGGCCCACCCGGGCGCCGCGGAAGGCGGCGAGGTCGGCGGCCGACGTCTCCAGGTTCTGCTGCACGGCCGTGAGCCGGCCGCCGGCGTCCAGGTCGACCAGGAAGCGGGTGGCGTCGCCCAGGTAGACCACCTCGGCGACGGTGCCCGCCGCGCCCGTGAGCCCCGGCCCGGCCGGCTCGTCCGGGTCCTTGACGACGCGGATCTTCTCCGGCCGGATGCTGTACGTGCCGGGGGCGCCGACCACGGTCCGCGCGGCCCTGCCGCTCAGCAGGTTGGAGGTGCCGACGAAGCCGGCGACGAACGGGGTGGCCGGGCGCTCGTAGATCTCGCCGGGCGGGCCGACCTGTTCGATCCGCCCCTGGTGGAAGACGGCGATGCGGTCGCTCATGGTCAGCGCCTCCTCCTGGTCGTGGGTGACGAACACGAAGGTGATGCCGACCTGCCGCTGGATCGCCTTGAGCTCCACCTGCATCTGCTCGCGCAGCTTGAGGTCGAGCGCGCCCAGCGGTTCGTCGAGCAGCAGCACCCGGGGGCGGCCGACGAGCGCCCGGGCGAGCGCCACGCGCTGGCGCTGCCCGCCGGACAGCTCGGCGGGGCGGCGCCGGCCGAATCCTTCGAGACGCACCTGCGCGAGCGCCGCCCGGGCCCGTACCAGCCGCTCCGCCTTGGGGGCGCGGCGCACCTTGAGCCCGTACGCGACGTTCTGTTCGACCGTCATGTGCGGGAAGAGCGCGTAGTCCTGGAAGACGGTGTGCACGTCGCGCTCGAAGGGCGCGAGCCGGGTGACGTCCCGGCCGGCCAGCTCCACCGTGCCCGCGCTCGGCGTCTCGAAGCCGGCGATCATCCGCAGCACCGTGGTCTTGCCGGAGCCGGAGGGGCCGAGCATCGAGAAGAACTCGCCGTCGGGTATCTCCAGGTCGACCCCGGCGACCGCCTCCGTCCGGCCGTAGCTCTTGCGCAGTCCGGAGAGCCGGATCGCCATTCCCTCCATGGCCGGGAACCTTTCTGGTGCGGGGAGCGTTCTGACGAGCGGGCGTAAACATATGAAGTCATAGTTCAAATCTCAAGACCCCCGTAAGGTAAAGCCTGAGTCAACGCATCGGCGTGCGTGAGGTGGTGCAGCGTGAGACCGGACGGCAGGCAGGGCGGACCGGGCGGGTCCGGCGGGCCGGGCAGAGCGGGCGCGGGCGCGCGGGGGAGCGCCCGCACGGCCGTGTTCACCCCCGTCGACACCCGCGCGCGGGTCGACACCGTCGTGCGCCGGCTCGGCGACGCCATCGAACTCGGCCTGCTCGCCGACGGCGAGCAACTCCCCGGCGAGACCGAGCTCGCCGGACAGCTCGGCGTCTCCACCGTCACCCTGCGCGAGGCCCTCATGGCCCTGCGGCAGCAGGGACTCGTCACCACCCGCCGCGGCCGCGGCGGCGGCAGCTTCGTCACCGTCCCCGAGGGCCCGCCCGAGGACCGGATCCGCGCCCGGCTCGCCGACTGGTCCACCGAGGAACTGCGCGACCTCGGCGACCACTGGGCCGCCGTCTCCGGCGCCGCCGCGCTGCTCGCCGCCCGCCGCACCGAGCCCGGTGAGCTGCGGCAGCCCGCCCGTACCGTCGAGGAGTTCGCCGCGGCCGCCGACCCCGCCGCCCGCAGCCGGCTCTACGGCCGCTTCCACGTCGAACTCGCCGCCGCGGCCCAGTCGGCCCGGCTCACCCGCGAGGAGATCGCCCTCCAGGCCGAGTTGGGCGCCCTCCCGGTCCTTGTCCTGGACGATCCGGGGTATGTCTCCCGCGTGGCGGATCGTCACCGCTCCGTGATCTCGGCCGTGCACGACGAGGCCGACGAGCGGGCCAGAATGCTGGCCGAGGAGTGCGTGCGCGAGACCGTGGGCCGACTGGTCGCCCTGCGGCTCGCGCCGCCCAGCCGCGCCCCCGAGCCGCGTCCCGAGGAGGACACCGATGGCCAGGACCACCGGGCCCGCCCGACCCGACGAAGCGGCGCCTGACGCGCCGTCCGCCACCCCGCCCCGCCTCGACGGCGTGCCGCCGCAGCCGCGCGCCGGGGCCGGCCGTCCCGGCCCGGGCTGCGAACCGGGCCTCGAACCGGGACGCGCCCCGGGCGCCGCCGCGGACCCCGTCGCCGAGCGCGTCCGCGCCACCCTCGACGGGGTCTTCGCGGCCGTCGCCGCCACCGGCGAGGAGACCGCGGCCCTGCTTGTACGGGCGGGTGCCGAGGGCCGCCGTCCGCTCCGGGACGACCTCACCGCGCTCCGCCCGGGCCTCCACGCGCGCCTCGGCGGCCTCGTCTCCGGCATCGGCTTCGTCGCCGCGCCCGGCCTCCTCGCCGACGTCCCCGCCTGGCTGGAGTGGTGGCAGCGCGGCCCCGACGGCAGCGTGCGGCCGCTCGTGCGCGACCTCGACCCGGCGCACTCCGCGTACTCCGACTACACCCACTGGGACTGGTACGCGCTGCCCCGCGAGACCGGCTTGCGGGCCGTCGCGGGACCCTACGTCGACTACCTCTGCTCCGACGAGTACGGGCTCACCCTCTCCGCCCCCGTCCACGTCGACGGCGCCTTCGTCGGCGTCGCCGCCGCCGACGTCTACCTGCGCCACTTCGAGGCGGCCGTGCTGCCCGTGCTCCAGGAACTGCCCGTCCCCGCCCGCCTGGTCAACGCCCGGGGCCGGGTCGCCGCCTCCACCGACCCGGCCCACCTCGCCGGCTCCCTCACCAAGGGCCCCGACGTCGCGGCCGTCCTCGCCGCGCCGCCGGCCGTCCACCACGACCGGGGCCTGCGCCTGACGCCGTGCCACGGCATGCCGCTGGTGCTCGTGACCCCCGAGCCGGAGCGGCTCAGTCGTTGACGGCGGTCAGCAGCACCACCGCGTCCTCGAGCGCCGTCAGGCCGTGGCGCTCCTTCGGGATCATCTGGAGCTGGCCCGCCGCCAGCTCCTCCGACCGGCCCGAGGCCGTCAGCTCGACCCGGCCCCGCAGCACCTGGAGGCTCGCCGCCGGCGGCGCGTTGTGCTCGTCCAGGGACATGCCGCCGATCAGGGCGATCACGCTCTGCCGCAGCACCCCGTCGTGCACCACCAGATGCGCGCTGCGTCCGTGCGCGTCCGCACGCGCCTTCTCCAGGTGCTCGTCGACCAGGGCGCCGAGGTCGAAGGCTTCGGGCTGCTGCATGGCGTCTCCCTGCGGGGTGCGCGGACGGACGTACCCAGCCTTGCGCGTACCGGGCGTCACGCAACTCGAGGCCGCCGCGCCCCGGCCGGCAGACCGAGCACCGTGAACCCCGCCGCCGCGAGCACCACCGCCGTCCAGCCGTACGCCCCGTACAGCCAGGCCGCCGTGAGCGAGCCGAGCGCGCCGCCGCCGAACGTGGCCAGCATGAAGACCGTGTTCACCCGTGCGGCCACCGCCCGCCCGAGCCCAAGGACCCGCGACTGGTTCGCCACCTGGCAGGAGCTCGTGCCCAGGACCACGAGCCCGGCACCCGCCACCAGGGCCACGGGGGAGCCGGGCGCCAGGCCCGCGACCGCCAGGCCGAGGGCCACGCAGCCCAGCGCCCACCGCCCGACGGGCCCCGCGCCGAGCCGGTCGGTGAGCGGCCCCGCGTACGCCGAGGCCAACGCCGCCGGCACGGTGAGCAACCCGAAGAGACCCGAGGCCCCCGGCCCGTAACCCAGCGGCGGGGCGGCCAGATGGAACACCAGCGCCGCCCAGAACACGCTGTACGCGGCGAACACGCACGCCCCACGCAGCGCCGACACCCGCAGCGCACGGTGCGCGCCGAGCAGCCGGGGCAGCCCGGCGAGCATCCGCCCGTACGGGACACGGGGCCGGTCCGCCGCGGCGAGCCGCTCCGGGAGCGCGCGCGGCAGCACCCACAGCAGCGCCGCCGTCGCCGCCGCGGCCACCAGATAGGCCGCCCGCCAGCTCCCGCCGGCGTCGGAGACCGCGCCCGAGACCGTACGGGACAGGGTCGAGCCGAGCGTCAGGCCCAGGCCGATGACGCCGACCACCCGGCCGCGCCGCTCGGGCCCGGCGAGGGCGGCCGCGACCGGGGTGAGGATCTGCGGGAGCACCGTCGTGGTCGACAGGGCGAGGGTCGCGAGCAGCAGCGTCAGGACGTTCGGGGCCGCGGCGGCGACCAGCAGGGCGGCGGTGGTCAGCGCGAGCAGGACGCCGGTCAGCCGGCGCAGCCGTGCGGTGTCGGCGAGCGGGACGAGTAGCAGGATGCCGAGCGCGTACCCCAGCTGCGCTGCGGTGGCCACCAGACCCGCCGTCCGGTCGGAGACCGCGAGTCCGCGGGCGACGGCGGCGAGCAGCGGTTGCGGGAAGTAGATGTTCGCCACCGTAACGGCCCCGGCCACGGCGAGGACGAGGACGTTGAGGGGAGCGGGAGCGGGAGCGGGAGCGGGAGCCGGGGTCGGGGCGGTTCCGGGACGCGTGGAGGTGCGCCGGTGGAGGGAGAGGAGGGTCACGCATCGAGGCTCCCTTGGCGGCACAGGCCCATCAAGGTGCGACAATGCAATCGGCGTTGAGCCAGACTCAACGATCGGAGGCCTGGTGCAGGCGGAGGGCGGACGCGGCACGGTGCTCGAACGACACGAACTCGAGGCCTTTCTGACCCTCGGCGACGAGCTGCACTTCGGCCGCACCGCCGAGCTGCTCGGCGTCTCCACCGGCCGGATCAGCCAGACCATCAAGAAGCTGGAGCGGCGCGTCGGCACCCCGTTGTTCGCCCGCACCAGCCGCAGCGTCGCCCTCACCCCGGTCGGCCGCCGCCTCCACGAGGAGCTGCGCCCCGCCCACACCACGATCCTGGCCGCCCTCGAACGCGCCACCGCCGCCGGCCGCGGACTGCTCGGCACCCTCCGCGTCGGCTTCGGCTCGCCGTGGGGCGGCGAGCTGCTCACCGCCGCAGCGGACACCTTCCTGGCCCGCCACCCCGGCTGCGCGCTCACCCTGCGCGAGGTGCCCGTGGACGCCGGGACCCGCCCGGTCGAGGACGGCGAACTCGACGTCCAGTACGTGGCCCTCCCGGTCGGCGTCACCGGACTCACCACCGGGCCGGTCCTCGTGCGGGAGGAGCGGGTGCTCCTCGTCCCGGTCGGCCATCCGCTGGCCCGCCGCACCTCGCTCGGCCTGGAGGACCTCGCGGGCCAGACCCTCGTCACCACCGGCCGCACCCGCTCCCGCGCCTGGCGCGAGGCCCACTACCCGACCCGCACCCCGTCCGGCGCCGCGATCCACCACGGCCCCGCGGCCGGCACCTGGGAGGAGGTGCTGTCCCTGGTCGGCGCGGGCCGCGGCGTCGCCCCGGGCGCGGCCCGCGGCGCCCGCTACCACCCCCGCCCCGGCATCGCGTACGTCCCCTTCCACGACGCACCGACCCTCGACTACGGCCTGGTCTGGCCGACCGCGAGCGAGAACACCCTGATCAGGGCCTTCGCCGAGACGGCGGCGGCCTCGGCCTGAGAGCCTCAGTGTTCGAGCACGGCCGGCGGCGGGCTCCACCGGCGCGAGCGGTTCACCGTGGACGAGACCCCGTAGTCCTTCTTCAGGTGCTCCGGGATGGCGTAGTGCATCACCCGGCCCCGGGTCAGCGAGGACAGCTCGAACACCGTGGTGAGATGGCCGAGGCGGTCGAGGACCCAGGCGCCCAGCGGGGAGCGGTCCTCCACGGTCTCCAGGACGCCCAGGACATGTGGGACCGCCTTCACCACGGTGTCCCACGGGGTGCGCGGCACCTCCAGCCAGTCGGCGCAGGTGTCGCCGACGAGATGGCGGATCAGCGCGGAGACGATCGGGTCGAAGAAGGTGCCCGGCACGACCTCCTCGTACAGGTCGATGAGCTGGCGGGTCAGCAGCGCGCCGTCGTCGGACGGGCCCATGTGCCGGAGCATGTAGAGGTCGAGGAAGCGGCGTGCCTCGTCGAGGTCCTTCGGCACCGCCTCCTGGTCGACACCGAGCATGGCGCCGACCACCCGCCACGCGTAGTAGTAGGCCTCCGCGCCCTCCGTGGACATGTGGATGCCGAGCCGGTGCAGACTGTCGAGGACGAGCATCGAGAAGAACATCTGCCCGCCGATCATGTCCTCCTGACAGATCGGTACCCCAAGGGTCGCGGTGTCCCAGCGGCCCTCCCGCTTCAGATGGTGGCGGATGGCGGCGTGCAGCAGCCGCACCTTCTGCGCGGCGGGTACGAAGCGGCCGCCCGCCTCGAAGGCGTCGGGCCGCATCAGATACAGCGTGAACTGGCCGGTCTCCGCCATCCGCTTCGACGGGTACTTCAGACCGTGCGTCGTCGCGAGCAGCTTCGCCACGTGCGGGACGAGATAGCAGGCGGGCATCGCGGCGAAGGACAGCGCCGTGGTGATGTGCACGTCGTTGTCGGCGAAGAAGAGCCGGGCCTGCTCCATCTCGCCCCAGTCGACCCAGGACGGCGCCGCGCTCGTGGAGTGCAGATACTCGCGGGCCACCTCGGGCAGCCCGTCCGGGAGCGGCGCGCCGGTCGTGGAGACGTACCTCATCAGCGTGTTGAACTTCCCGACCTCCCCGCGCTCGAAGAGGGTGGCGACCGTGGCGTCGGCGAGTTCGTCGCCGGCCAGGCGCAGGGCGTCCATCGACGCCTCGGTGGGGATCATGCGGGACTCCTTCGGAGCGGTCGTGGGGAGGGGGAGGCGGTCAGGACAACCGGGTCGACGCCGAGTGGGCCAGCGAGGTGAGCGCGGCGACCGTGGCGCGCGGCGCGTCGAGACCGTCGAGCGCGCCCAAAGCCTCGTCGACCCGGGCCGCGATCATGGCCTCCACGCGCTCCGGCGCCCGCACTCCGCGCATCAGCGCCCGCACCTCGTCCAGGCCCTCGTCGCCCTTCTCGTCGGCGAGCAGCGCGGTCAGCCGCCCCCGCTGGGCCGGGTCGGCGAGCCGCCAGGTCTCGGCGAGCAGCGCGGTGGGCCGCCGCCCGCGCAGATCGTCGTCGTCGGCCTTGCCGGTACGGGCCGGGTCGCCGAACAGGCCGAGCAGGTCGTCCCGCAGCTGGAACGCCTCCCCGAGCGGCAGCGCGTACGCGGAGTAGCCCTGGCTCAGCCGCGGTGCGGCCCCGGCCAGCGTGCCGCCGATCAACAGCGGCTGTTCCACCGTGTACTTGGCGGTCTTGTAGCGGACCACCTTGAGCGAGGCGGCGGTGTCGGGAGCCGCGCCCGTGCGCAGGATCTCCAGACACTCGCCCGCGACCAGGTCCCGTGCCAGCGCCGCCCACAGCGGCCGGGCCCGCGACAGGTACGCGGCGGGCAGCCCGCTGGTCACGAACAGCTGCCCGGCAAGCGA
The DNA here is from genome assembly GCF_041270065.1 of Streptomyces fradiae. Lineage (NCBI taxonomy): Bacteria > Bacillati > Actinomycetota > Actinomycetes > Kitasatosporales > Streptomycetaceae > Streptomyces > Streptomyces fradiae. The sequence continues at coordinate 7,678,737 of NZ_CP065958.1, forward strand.
CATCAGCAGGTCCCCGACCAGCATCGCGAGCGACCGGGCGGCGCCGCCGCCCCGCGGATGGTGCGGCACGGCGGCGCGCAGCGCCCGGTGCGCCGTGGGCCGCCCGTGCCGCAGCGGGCTGTCGTCGATCAGGTCGTCGTGCACCACGGCCGCCGCGTGCACCAGCTCCATGGACGCCGCCGCGCGCAGCAGCGCCTCGCTGTCCGGCTGCCCGGCGCCGCGCCAGCCCCAGTAGCAGAACGCCGCCCGCAGCCGCTTGCCGTGCGCGACCGCCGCCTCCAGCTCGGCGGCGACCGGCCCGAGCGAGGCATCGACGTCCACCAGGAGGTCGGCCTCCTCGGCGACGAAACGGTGCAGCACCTCGTCGATCCGGGCCCGGAAGGCGCCCGCCTCCCAGGCCTCAGTCGTCATCGCCCGGAACCGCAGCCGTGCCCGTAGCCGTAGCCGTAGCCGTAGCCGCAGCAGTGTCCGCGCTCGTGTCCGCCCCGCGCCGGCTCAGGACGTGCTGGGCGAGCACCTCCAGATGCGCCGGCGGCACCGCCGCGTACCGGTCGAGGGCGAGCCGCCCGCGCGCCCGCAGGTCCTGCTCGGCGTCCTCGACCAGCTGCGCCGTGTCGGAGCGCCGTAACAGCCCCCGTACCGTCCCCAGGGCCGAACCCAGCGTGCTCACCGCGAGGTCCGCGAGCCCCGCCACAAGCAGCACCGCCTGCTCGTCCCTGCCGCTCTCCCGTGTCACACCGTTCCCGTTCTCCGTGATCCGCCGTGGTCGCGGACCAGGGTGGGGGCGCGTCCGGCGGTGCGTACGGGGAACTCACCAACGGGTGAAACGGATCAGGCCACCTCGGCGGAGCCGACGGTCAGCGCGCCGGTCAGATGCGCGTACGCCATGTGCGCGTGCAGCCGGACCCCGGTCACCAGGGTGTCGTCGTCCGCATAGAAGCGCGGGTTGTGGTTGGTGACCAGGCCACGGCCGCCGGGGACCGGCACCGGACGGCCCGCCGCGTCGAGGGTGGCGTCCTGCACGCCGAGCATCACATAGAGGCCGCCGAAGCGGTTCACGAACTCGGACACGTCGTCGTAGCCGAGGGTGCCCCCGGTCTCCACCACCCGCTCCTCGCCCACCACCCGGCGCAGCGTCGGCAGGCCCGCCGCCACCCACGCGGCCGAGTTGTGGACCGGCGGCACCGGCTGCAGGAAGTCGACCGCGGCCGTCGCCCCGTACGCGGCGGCCGTGTGCTCGGCGAGCACGGCGAGCCGCCGCTGCACCTCGGCCATGTCCGACTCCACCGCGCAGCGCACGGTGCCCCACAGGGTGACGGTCTGGCCGATGATGTTGAACCGGCCGACGTCCTCCACGTGCCCGATGGACACGGTCACCGGGTCGAACGCGGAGACCTGACGGTAGATCTGGCCGATTCCGGTGAGGATCCCGCCCGCTGCCGGCATCGGGTCGATCCCCTGCCAGGGCGTGGAGCCGTGCGTCTGATGCCCGGTGACGACGATCCGCACCAGCGTCGACGCGGCGTACTGGTTGCCGATCCGGTAGCCCACGTACCCCTTGGGATACGGCGTGACGTGCAGGCCGAACACCATGCTCGGCACCGGGTCGGCGCACGCGCCCGCCGCCAGCATCGCCCGCGCCCCGCCGTCCTCGTCGACCGGCGGGCCCTCCTCGGCCGGCTGGAACACGAACAGGACGGTGCCGGGCAGCCGTTCGCGCACCCCGGCGAGCACGCTCGCCGCGCCCATCAGCATGGCCGTGTGGCAGTCGTGCCCGCAGGCGTGCGAGACCGGGAACGGGCCGCCCGGATAGTCCGCGTCGACCGTCTCCGACGCGAAGTCGGCGCCGCACAGGTCCTTCACCGGCAGGGCGTCGATGTCCGCGCGCAGCGCCACCGTCCGCGCCCCCGGCCGGCCGCCGCGCAGCACCCCCACCACCCCGTGGCCCGCGATCCCCGTGCGTACCTCGTCCAGGCCGAGCGACCGCAGATGGCCGGCGACCAGGGCCGCCGTCTTCTCCTCGCGGTTGGAAAGCTCCGGATTGCGGTGCAGATGGTGGCGCCAGGCGACGACCTGCCCGGCCGTCGCCTCCGCCGCCCGGTCGAGCGCGCCGCGGATCTCGTCGTGCGTCGGTTCCGCCGTGGGCTCCGCCGTCGGGTCCGTGCTCACCAGGGCCTCCGTAGGGATCGGTTCCAGGGACGGACGTCCCGCTCGCGCCCAGCCTGGCACGCCGCGGCCGCCCTCGCGGCGAGGACGGCCGTACGGCGCACGCTCCGGGTCAGGCGCCCGGGAACACCGGCGCCGCGCGTTCCAGGATCGCCGCCGTGTCCACGCCGTGCGGCAGGGTCCCGAAGGCGATGCCCCAGTCGCCGTCCAGGCGCGAGGCGCAGAAGGCGTCGGCGACCGCCGGGTGCCCGTGCCGGACGAGCAGCGAGCCCTGCAGCACGAGGGCGAGGTGCTCGACCAGACGGCGGGCCCGGAACTGCAGGGCCGCCGGGTCGTCCAGACCGGCCAGGTCCTTGCGGAGCCGGGCGACCGCCGCGTCCAGCCGCCGGTCGGCGCCGGCCGCGAGGTCCACCTCGGCGAAGAAGGCCTCCACGGCGGCCGGCTGCTTCGCCATCGCGCGCAGCACATCGAGCGCGGCCACGTTGCCCGAGCCCTCCCAGATGGAGGGCAGCGGCGACTCGCGGTAGAGCCGGGGCAGGTCGGAGTCCTCCACATAGCCGTTGCCGCCCAGGCACTCCAGAGCCTCGGCCGCGTGGACGGGGGCCCGCTTGCACACCCAGTACTTGGTGACGGCGAGCCCGAGCCGGCGCAACTGGTCCTCCTGCGCGTCGCCGGCGGCCGCCCGGTCCACGGCGCCCGCGAGCCGCAGCGCGGCGAGGGTCGCGGCCTCGGCCTCGACCGCGAGGTCGGCGAGCACATTGGTCATCAGCGGCTGCTCGACGAGCCGGGCGCCGAACGCGCTCCGGTGGGTGGCGTGGTGCACCGCCTGCACGAGGCCGAGCCGCATCCCGGACGCCGAGCTGATCGCGCAGTCGAGCCGGGTCATGTTCACCATGCGGATGATGGTGGCGACCCCGCGGCCCTCCTCTCCGACGAGCCGCCCGAGCGCGCCCTCGTACTCGATCTCGCTGGAGGCGTTCGACCGGTTGCCCAGCTTGTCCTTCAGCCGCTGCAGCCGGATCGCGTTGCGCGAGCCGTCGGGCAGCACCCGCGGCACCAGGAAGCAGGAGAGCCCTCCCCCGTGGCCTTCGGCACGGGAGGTACCCCCAGGCACCTGCGCGAGGGTGAGGAAGACGTCCGACATCGGCGCCGAGGTGAACCACTTGTGCCCGGTCAGCGCGTACGTCCCGGGCTCGCCGGTCGGCACCGCCCGGGTGGTGTTGGCGCGCACGTCCGAGCCGCCCTGCTTCTCGGTCATCGACATGCCGGCGATGATCCCGCGCTTCTCCGTCGGCACCCGCAGGCCGAAGTCGTACGTCGTGGAGGTCAGCAGCGGCTCGTACACGGCGGCGAGCTCCGGCTCGGCGCGCAGCGCGGGCACGGCGGCGTACGTCATGGAGACCGGGCACAGGTGCCCCGCGTCGGCCTGGCCCCAGACGAACACCTTCGCGGCGCGGGCCACGTGCGCGCCGGGCCGCTCGTCGGCCCACGGCGCCGCGTGCAGGCCGTGCCGGACGGCCGTGGTCATCAGCTCGTGCCAGTACGGGTGGAACTCGACCTCGTCGATCCGGTGCCCGTAGCGGTCGTGGGTGCGCAGGACGGGGGAGTGGCGCTCGGCGAGCCGCCCCCACTCCTGGGCCCGGGCGTCACCGGCGAGCCGGCCGAGCTCGCGCACCTCGTCCTCGGCCCAGCCGGCGCCCTCGCGGCGCAGCGCCTCCAGGAGCGCCGGGTCGCCGGCGACGTCGTAACCGGTGAGCGGCGGAACTTGGTTGGTGACCTCATGCGTGGTCGGCATCGGGAACTCCCAGGGCTCGCAGGGTGAAGGTGACCAGTGCGGGGACGGTGCCGGGCCCGGGGGCCCCGCCCGTCAAGGGGCCGATCAGCGCCTCCGCGCCCGCGCCGACGAGCGCGGAGGCGGTCAGGACGGCGTCCTGGGGCGGCAGTTCGCCGGCCCGTACCCCGTCCGTGATCCGTTCGGCGAAGACGTCGCGGAACGCGCGCCGGAAGACCAGGCGTTCGGCGTCGACGGCCGGGTCGACCGGCTCGGCGAGCAGCGCGTAGGCGAGGCGCGGCGCCTTGAGGGCGCGGCGCGCGAAGGTCTCGATGACCGCCACGACCCGGTCGGCGGCCGTCCGGTGGGCGCCGAGCGCGGCGGCCTCGGTGACCGCGGCCACCTCGCGCTCCACGACGGTCCGGAACAGCTCCACGGACAGCTCGGCCTTGCTGGGGAAGTGGCGGTACACGCTTCCGGTCGCGATGCCCGCCCGCGCGGCGACGGCGGCCACGGTGCAGCCGGCGTAGCCGTGTTCGGCGAGCAGACCGAGGCCCGCCTCGACGACGGCGGTGCGCTGTGCGTCGAGACGGGCCTGGACGGCGGGCGTGCGGCGGTAGACCATGCAAGAAGTGAAGCAGTGATTCACAGCTTCAGCAAGGGTCCGCGCCGGGCCGCCGCGGGAGGGGGCGGGGGATGGGCGGCCCGGTCCGGCTCCGGGGTCAGCCGGTGAAGATCTCCACGAACGACCACAGGGCGAGACCGGCCATGCAGACGCCGCCGATCCGCTGCACCGTCTTCAGCGGGACCCGCTTGGCGATGAACCGGCCGGCGATCAGGGCGAGCGCCGAGACGGTCATCAGGGCGGCGGCGGAGCCGATGGCGGTGGACCAGGTGCCGTTGGTGGCGGCGAGGTTGGCGGTGGTGATCTGGGTCAGGTCGCCCCACTCGCTGATGAACACGGCCATGAAGGCGGTCGAGTAGACCGGCCAGAAGCCGGTGACCGTCCTGCCGCCCGCCTCGTCCTCGTTGTCGTCGTCCCCGCCGCCGCGCAGCAGCATGAAGGCGCCGAAGCCGAACAGGAGGGCCGAGACCAGCTTGACGGTCCAGCCGGGCAGCAGCCCGATGAGGCTGCCGGCGCCGACGGCGATGGCCACGTGCACGATGAACGCGGACGAGGTGCCGAACCAGACGTACAGCGGACGCATCCGCGTGCCCATCGCGAGGGACGCGAACATCGTCTTGTCGGGGAGCTCGGCGAGGAAGATCAGCCCGAAGGCGGTGACGATCGCCAAGGGGTCGAGATGCATAACCGGAGAGGCTCTCTGCTCGGCCGGGCCCGGGACCGACACGGCGCCTCGGCGGGCGACGGGAGGACCACTCGGCCCGGCATGACGAACCACGCCCACGGAATGCGGACGCGGCGTACTGCCTGGCCGAAGGTCTCGCCCGCCCGCGCTGTCCGCGCGGACCCGGTCACCGGGAACCCGGGGGTTCCAGTGTGTCGACGACCGGTTCGCAGGGCTACTCCCCTTCGCTGCCCACCAGTGTATCCGACCTCGTGTCTCGGGTTCGTGGACGCTGTCGAGCAGGCTGCGTGAAGGGAAGTAGACAGTGTCTACGAAGATCGGATAGACAGGCCCCATGCCCGCAGACGCACCACAGCACCGCCCGGAAGGCGCATCCTCCGCCGCCCCCGAGGAGACCCTGCGCGACCGCCTCGTCCGCACCGGCGTCGAACTCGTCGACGCCGAGGGCGCCCAGGCGCTCACCCTCCGGGAGATCGCCCGCCGCGCCGGGGTCTCCCACGGCGCGCCCCGCCGCCACTTCCCCACCCACCTCGACCTGCTCTCCGCCATCGCCCGCGAGGGCTTCGCCGAACTGGGCGCGCGTGTGACGGAAGCGGACGACCCGGCGGGCGCGCCGCGCGCCCGGATCGAGGCGCTCGCCCGCTGCTACCTGGACTTCGTCCGGGAGCGGGGCGGGATGTACGAGCTGATGTTCCGGCACGACCTCCTGGAGAGCGGCCGGCTCGGCCTGCGCGACCTCAGCCTCCCGCTGTTCGCCCACCTCACCGACCTGGTCGCGGCCGCCCGCCCGGCCACCGCCGACCCGGTCGCCGCCACCGGTGCCCTGTGGGCCAACCTGCACGGCATCGCCCAGCTGTGGCGCTGGGGCAGCCTGCGCCTCGCCACCGGCGCGGAGGACCCGGCACCGCTGCTCGCCGCCGCGCTCGACGCCCACCTCGGGCGGGCGGACGGGGCGGCCGGACCGTCCGCGTCCGCCGCCCCGGCCGGAGGTGCCCGATGAGCCCGCGCCGGCACGTCGCCTTCGCCTGCAGCGTCATAGGCGCCGGCGTCGTCGCCCTCGACGGCACGGTCCTGACGATCGCCCAGCCCGTGCTGCAGCGCGACCTCGGCGCGGACACCGGCCAGGTGCAGTGGACCAGCACCGGCTATCTGGTCGCCGTCGCGAGCCTGCTGGTCTTCGCCGGGCGGCTCGGCGACCGCTACGGGCACCGCCGGCTCTTCGTCGTCGGCTGCCTCGGCTTCGCCGGCGCCTCCGCCGGAATCGCCGCCGCGCCCGGCATCGGCTGGGTCGTCGCCCTGCGCGTCCTCCAGGGCGTGGCGGGCGCGCTGCTGCAGCCCGCCACCCTCGGCATGCTGCGCGCCGTCTATCCGCCCGACCGGCTCGGCATGCCCGTCGCCGTGCGCACCAGCGTCATCGGACTTGCCGCGGCGGCCGGCCCGCTGATCGGCGGCGCGCTGGTCGACGCGTACGGCTGGCGCGCGGTGTTCCTGCTCGGCGTCCCGCCGACCCTCGCCATCGCCCTGCTCTGCCTCGCGGTGCCGTACGAGGAGGCCGCGCCGGGCCGCTCCGGCCACGGCCGGGCCGGCAACCCTGCATCAGCTTCGCCCGGGTGGGGTTCCCGCCGGCGAAGCCAGGCAGCGCGCCTCAAGCGCGGCACCCCGCCCCCGGCGGGCCCGGCGGGCCCGTCCCGTCCCGCCCTCGCCGCCCTCCGTGCCCTCGACCTGCCCGGCGCCGCCCTGCTCGGCCTCGCGCTCGCCGCCCTCGTCCAGGGGCTCGTCCACGGGCCCGCCGCCGGCGCCCTGCCCGCGCTCGCCGTCGCCGTCACGGCCGGCATCGCCTTCTTCCGCCACGAGCGGCGCGCGCCGGAGCCGCTGGTGCCGCCCGGGATGCTGCGGCGGGGACCGGTCGCCGCCGGGCTCGGGGCGCTGCTCGCGGTGTCGGCGGCGCTCTCGGGGACGCTGTTCACCGCCACGTACCTCTTCCAGGACACCCTCGGCCTCGGACCGCTGCCGACCGCCCTGCGGATGGTGCCGCTCGCCCTCCTGATGATCGTCGGCGCGCCGGTCAGCGCCGTCCTCGCCAAGCGGTACGGGGCGCGGCGCACCGCCACCACCGGGGCCGGGCTGCTCGCCGCCGGGGTGCTGCTGCTCGCCCGGCCCGAGGTCACCGGCAACGCGCTCGCCACCGGCGCCTGCGCGGCCCTGATCGGCGCCGGGTTCGGGGCCGTGATGGTGACGGCCACCTCCGTGGTCGTGCACCGGGCCGCCGAGGAACACGCCGGGGTGGCCGGCGGGCTCCAGCAGACCGCGATGAACACCGGCCCCGTCCTCGGTGTCGCCCTCGCGAGCGTGCTCCTGCCGTCCGGCACCGCCCTGCCCGCCCTCGCCGCGGCCGCCGCGCTCGCCGTCCCCGCCGCCCTCGCCCTGCCGGGGCCCGACCGGCCCGCGGGTGAGCCCGCCGGACCCGCCGGCGAGCCCGCCGGACACGCCAGCGGGCCCGCCACAACAGGCTCCGCCGCCGCCCCGAACGTACGATCATGAGATGCCCTCCGGTGGTCACCGCCTTCCCGGCACGACGGGGACGCGCACCCAGTTCAACCTCGGTCTCGCGCTGCCCTTCCTGGCCCTCGTCCTGGTCGTCGTCGCCGACCTGATCACCGCCGAGACGCAGCACTTCGACCGCCTGCTCGTGATCGGTCCGGCGCTCGCCGCCATCACCTGGAACGTCCGCGGCACCCTCGTCGTCGGAATCCTCGCCATGGTGCTCCGGCTCGTCCTGGCCGTGGTCCAGGGCGATCCGTCCACCGACACCGTCTCCGCCGAACTCGTCCTGGCGGCCGTCATCGCCGCGTCCGTCTGGGTGAGCCAGGTCCGCACCCGCTACGAACGCGACCTGAGCGAGGTGACCGCCGTCGCCGAAGTGGTCCAGCGGGTGCTGCTGCGCCCGCTGCCCCCGCGCCTCGGCCGGGTCGAACTCCACCTCCTCTACGTCTCCGCCGCCGCCAAGGCCCGCATCGGCGGCGATTTCTACGAGGCCGTACGGGTCCCCGGCGGCGTCCGCGTCATGCTCGGCGACGTCCAGGGCAAGGGCCTCGGCGCCGTCGAGACCGCCTCCGTGCTGCTCGGCTCCTACCGCGCCTCCGTCACCGACGCGCCCGACCTGGCCGCCCTCGCCGACCGCCTCGAAACGGGCCTGCAGCAGTACGGTGCCTGGGATCCCGACTCCGACGCCGCCGAACGCTTCGCCACCGTCCTGCTCCTCGAACTCCCCGACGACAGCGACGTCGTCCGGCTTGTCAGCTGCGGCCACCCCGCGCCGCTGCTCCAGCACGCCGGCCGGGTCCGGCCGGTGGCCTTCACCGACCCGTCGCTGCCCCTCAACCTCGCCGGTCTGTACGCCTCGCGGCATGTCGTCGAGGAGGTCCCCTTCGGGCCCGGCGACCGGCTGCTGCTTTTCACCGACGGGGTGAGCGAGACCCGCGACCGGGCGGGCGAGTTCTATCCGCTGCGCGCCCGCCTCGGCGGCTGGACCGACGAGCCCGCCGACCAGGTCCTGCCGCTGCTCCACCAGGACCTCACCGACTACGGCGTGGCCGGCCTCGACGACGACGTGGCCGCGCTGCTCCTCGTACGCCCGCCGGAACCGGCCGCCGTGTCCGCGCCGACCCGGCCCGGTGCCCTGCCGTAACGGGCCCGGGGCATTTCAAACGTGCGAAACCGGGCAGCCGGTGTCGCTCCTGCCCCGGTTGGGTGTCTCACGCGCCCTTCATGCGCTCTCTGGTGGCTCTGTCCGCAATGGGCCAGGCTTGCTGACCGTGCGCCGGCGGCCCGTCGTCACACGGGCTCCTCCCATGTCTCCGCCGCGGGCCTCTCCGCCGCGGGCCGCCGGCGCACGTACTGCAGGACCAGACGAGAGGAACGGGTGCACGTGCCCGACGAGACCACCTTCAGCTCGTTCATCAGCGAGGCCGTCACCGAGGCCGACCTCGCCCGGGTCGCCGCGCGCGGCATGTGGGCCGCCGACGGGCGGCTCGACCCCGACGCCGCCCGCCTCGGACAGACCCTGGCCGCCGCCCTGGAGGACGAGACCCGGGCGGAGCTCCTCCCCGACGCCCTCGCCGACCTGGTCGCCCGGGTGCGCGGCCTGGCCGTGCCGGGGTTCCCGCGCATCGAGACCCACGACGGCCTCCGGCTCTCCGCCTTCACCCTCCGGCAGACCGCCCCCGGCCCGCACCCGCTGGTCGTCATGCCCGCCGGCTGGCAGCCGCTCGGCTGGGCGCTCTTCATGTACGCGTACCTCACCCTGGCCGCCAAGGGCTACCACGTCGTCGCCTACACCCCCCGCGGCCTCGGCCTCAAGGGCCTGTCCTCCACCTCGCCGGGCTTCATCGACGTCGCCGGGCCGAACGACCGGGCCGACGGCTCGGCGGTCGTCGACCACGCCGTCGAGCACTTCGGCCCGAGCGCCATCGGATTCCTGGGCGAGTCGTACGGCTCCGGCATCAGCCAGCTGGTCGCCGCCCACGACGAGCGGGTCCAGGCCGTGGTCGCCCTCAGCACCTGGGGCAACCTCGCCACCTGCCTGTACGACAACGGGGTCCGCCACACCGCGGCCGTCGCCGCGCTCCTACGGCTGACCGGCGGCAAGGTCGAGGAGAAGTTCGACGAGCCGACTCGGGAGATCCTGGCGAAGTTCGACGCGGGTGTGGACATGGCGGAGGTCGTCGCGTGGGGCACGGAGCGCGCGCCCTGGTCGTACCTCGCCGAGACCAACGAGAAGGGGACGCCGACCTTCTTCTCGAACACCTGGCACGAGGGCCTGTTCGCGGCCAACCAGGTCCTGGAGACCTTCAACGAGCTGACCGTGCCCAAACGCCTCAACATGTGGATCGGCGACCACGCCGTGCCCGAGGGCAGCGGTCTGATCGCCCCGCCCGCCGAGCCCGGTGACGTCAACATCCCCATGCGCGAGGCGTACGCGTGGCTCGACCACCACCTCAGGGGCGAGCGCAACGGCGTGGAGGACTGGGCCGCCGTCAGCAACCAGGTCATGTTCACCTATCGCACGGTCCCGGTGCGCGACCCCGAGACCGGCCGGCCGACCGGCGAGAACGAGATCGTGGAACCGGCGCGGCGCGAGGACCGGGCCGACTGGTCCGAGGTCACGACGGGCACCGAGCTGCTCGCCCTGACGGCCGGCGGCGCGGGAGGCGCCGACGGCGGTCTCGTGCCCGCCGACGGGCCGGGCGGCGCGCCGGGTGAGGGAGCGGAACCGCCCGCCTGGGAGCGGTCCTTCATCGCGGGCGTCGACACCGAGGCCACCGCCATGGACAAGATCATGGAGACCGGAAAGGCGGAGTGGGCCGGCAACCCCAAGGTCTACGACACCCGGAAGATCGACCGCATCCACGCGCTGGTCTGGACGACGGAGCCGCTGACCGGGTCCGCGGCTGCATCCGGGGACGGGGACGGGGACGGGGACGGGGCCGCGGACGGGGCCGGGGTCGCCCGCCGGGTGCGCGGGATCCCGGAGCTGAGCCTGACCGTACGCTCCACGGCCCCCGCGGCGACCCTCGTCGCCCACCTCCTCGACGTCGACGAGGAAGGCCTCGGCCGGATCGTCACCCATGAGCCGCTGAACGTACGGGACCTGACGCCCGGACAGGAGCGGCGGGTCACCTGGCGGCTCCAGGCCGCCGCGTACGACATCCCCGAGGGCCACCGGCTGATGCTGGTGATCGACAGCAAGGACCCGCTGTACGCGGACGTGTCCGAGGAGGTCGCCGCGGTCTGGACCCAGACCACCATCGGCGCGTCCGACGACGCCCCGGCGGTGCTGGCGCTGCCGCTGGGCTGAGCGGCCGCGTTCGTGTACGCGGAGGGACCCGGGCGGACCGCCCGGGCCCCTCCGGCGTCACCCGGTCCGGCGACCGCCGTCGCGATCACGCGACGGGCTGGGGCGCGCCTCCGGGGGCGCCGGGCTGCTGCTGTCGGCGCGCCGCGGCGCCGACGGGGCAGGCAGGAGCGGCGGGTGCGAGCGGGCCGGGGGCGAGGTGAGGCGTGAGGCGGTCCCGGTGACGCAGCGGGCCCCGGCGGGCCGGGGTTGCGCGGCAGGGGCGAGGCTGCGGGCCAGGGTCGAGGCGCGGCGGCAGACGTTCAGGCCGCGCGGCAGGACGTCCTCGCGGCCATGCCGCGCGAGACGCAGGCCCGGCCCCAGGGGCCCCGGCGCGCGGGGCCGCCGGTCCCCTGCCCGTACCCGTAGCGCGGTCTCAGCTCCGGTACGGGGTGTTGGACTCAGCCCAGTCGGCGAGGGCGCGGGCGCATTCGGCGACCGAGTCGCGCCAGCTGCGGGCGGCGCCCTCGCCGGCCTCGTCGCTGACGTGCTTCACCATGCGCAGCGGGACTCCGGCGAGGGCGGCGGCGGAGGCCAGGGCGTAGCCCTCCATGTCGACCAGGGTGGCGCGCAGGGCGAGGCGTTCGCGGGACGGCTCGTCCGCGATGAAGGCGTCGCCGGTGGCGAGCACCACGTCGCCGCCCGCGGGCAGGGCGATCGGCGCGCCGTACGTCTCGCCGGTGAGGGTCGCGAGGAGCTCGCCGTCGAAGTCGTGCTGGATGACCGTGCCGACGACATGCGTGCCGGTCCAGCCGGGGCGCAGCGCGCCCGCCGTGCCGAGGTTGACGATCTCGGAGGGGCGGGTGCCGCGCCCGAGGACGGAGGCGAGCGCCGTGGCCGCGTTGACCTTGCCCATGCCGGTGAGGAGCACCGGCAGGCCGGTGTCGAGGTGCTGCGCCTCCTCCTTGACCGCGAGGACGAGCAGGGGACGGCCGGCGGTGATCTCACCCAAGAGTTCCATGCAGGTCACGCTACCCGCTGTCGCCCGATCGGCTCAGACCGGAAGGAGCCGTCCGACGAGCTCGGCGAGCTGCGCCGCGTTGCGGCAGGGACGCATCTCGACCAGCTCCGCGTAGGCGTGCGCCACGGAGTCGCCGGTCGACCACAGCGCGGGCTGCTCCGGGTTGAGCCAGTACACCCGGCGGGCCCGGTCCGCGATGAGCTTCAGGGCCGGGAGGTTCGGGTCGCTGCGGTTGGTGCGGGCGTCGCCGAGGATGAACACCACGCTCCGGGGGCCGAGCACGTCGACGTACCGCTCGGCGAACTCGCCGAGGGCCGTCCCGTAGTCGCTCTGCCCGTGCCAGCCGGTCAGCGTCGCCTCGGCGAGGATCCGCTCGCCGAGCCCGGCCGGGTCGGCCCGGCCCCGGGCCACCAGGTCGGTGACCTCGTCGACCCGGTTGACGAACGCGAACACCCGCACCCGGCTGAACCGGTCGTGCAGCGCCTGCACGAGCAGCATCGTGAAGTGGGCGAAGCCGGCCACCGAGCCGGACACGTCGCAGAGCAGCACCAGCTCGGGCCGTCCCGGGCGCCGCCGGCGCAGCACGGGCCGCACCGGCACACCGCCGGTGGACAGCGAACGCCGCAGGGTGCGCCGCAGATCGATCTCGCCGCGCGCCGCCCGGCGCCGGCGGGCCGCGAGCCGGGTGGCCAGCTTGCGGGCCAGCGGCCGCACGGTACGCCGGAGCTCGTCGAGCTGGTCGCGGCCGGCGAGCAGGAAGTCGATCCGGTCCGGGGTGGCCTCGACCGCCCGCCGGGCCACCCGGTCGCGGCCCTGCCGCAGGGCCACCCGGCGGCGCGCCTCGGTCCGCACCCGCTCCCGGAAGTCCTCGATGCGCCGCCGGATCTCGTCGTCGGTCAGCCGGTCGGCGAACTCCGGCTCGGCGTCGCTGCCGCCCCGGAGCGTCGCCCGGATCCGTGCCAGCAGGGTCTCGGGGCGCAGCCGGGACAGCGTCTGGTACGAGGACCAGCCGTCCGAGCCCGGTGTGGCACCGAAGCCGCCGAGCGCGCCCACGGCCTCGCCGGCCAGCAGGTTCAGCGCGGCGTCGTCGCCCGCGGCGAGCGCGGCGGCGAGCCGGTCGCGCAGCCCGGCCACGTCGGGACCGGAAGGCGCGCCCGGCTCCGGGGCGTCCTCCTCCCGCCCTTCGACGAGCGGGAAGTACAGGTCGAAGACCCGGTCGAACACCCGCCGCTGCCCCGCCCCGTGCAGCAGCGTCGCGGCCAGCGCCTCCCGCATCCGCTCGCGGTCGTCGAAGCCGACCGCGGCGAGCGCCTCGGCTGCGTCCACGGTCTCGCCCGTACCGATGCCGAAGCCGTGGGCCCGCAGCGCCCGTACGAGGCCGGTGACCCGGTCGCCAGGAGTGGAGGGGGCGGCGGGGACGGCCGGGGCGGCGGGCTCGGGGCGGGCGGTCACAGCGTGTCCAGGTCGAGCTTCGCCGCCGCCTTCCGGACGTCCTCCTGGTGCTTGAGGATCACGCCGAGGCTGCCGCGGACGACGTCCTCCGAGAGGGTGTCCGCGCCGAGCGCGAGCAGCGTGCGGGCCCAGTCGACGGTCTCCGCCACGGACGGCGCCTTGCGCAGGTCCATCGCGCGCAGCGCGCCGACCACCCGTACCACCGAGGCGACCAGGGCCTCGTCGAGACCCGGCACCTTGGCGCGGACGATCCGGCGCTCCAGGTCCGCCTCGGGGAAGTCGATGTGGAGGAAGAGACAGCGGCGGCGCAGCGCCTCGGAGAGCTCACGGCTGGCGTTGGAGGTGAGCACGACGAAGGGGCGGCGGGTGGCGGTGATGGTGCCGAGCTCGGGCACGGTCACCTGGAAGTCGCTGAGCACCTCCAGGAGCAGCCCCTCGATCTCGACGTCGGCCTTGTCGGTCTCGTCGACGAGCAGCACGGTCGGCTCGTCGGAGCGGATGGCGGTGAGCAGCGGGCGGGACAGCAGGAACTCCTCGCCGAAGATGTCCGTGCGGGCGTCGTCCCAGCTCTCGTCGCGGCCCGCGGTGATCCGCAGCAGCTGCTTTGCGTGGTTCCACTCGTACAGCGCGCGGGCCTCGTCCACGCCCTCGTAGCACTGCAGCCGGACCAGCCACGCCCCGGCGACGGCGGCGACCGCCTTCGCCAGCTCCGTCTTGCCGACGCCGGCCGGGCCCTCGACGAGCAGCGGCTTGCCGAGCCGGTCGGCGAGGAAGACCGTGGTCGCGACGGCCGGCGAGGCCAGATAGCCGGTCGCGGCGAGGCGCTCGGCGACGTCGTCGACGGAACGGAAGTACCCGGTCGTCATTGCTGTTCCCCCGGAGTTCCCTTGGGTTACCCACCAGTAGAGCCAGCCTACCGGCCGGTATGCCGCCGGTCACGCCCCCAGCCGGATCGGGCCGCCAGGGGCGCCGCGCGCGGCGCGGGCGGGGCGCTGATGGAATGGGGGAAGGCGAACGGGTGTGGAGGTGCGGTGTCCGGACGAGCTGGGGAGCGGCCCCCGCCGGAGGGGGAGTACGAGGCCGTCCTCGCCCGTCTCGACGCCCTGGAGCACGCCGCCACCGAGATAGGCACCCGGCTCGACGAACGGACCGTCTGCGCCGAGCTCGCCGACTTCCTGGTACGCCGGGTGGCCGACGCCGCCGCCGTCGAGCTCCGGCCGGTGGACACGGGCCCCTCGGGTGGGCTCCGCCCGGCGGCCCCGGACACCCCTACCCCTGTCTCCCCGCCCGGCCCCGCCGCCTCCGCCGGAAAGACCGCCCTGCTCGACCGCGCCGACCCGGACGGGACCTCGGTGCTCGCCGTACCGCTGCTCGCACCCGACGGGACGGAGCTCGGGCGGGTACGGGTGGCCAGGGCGGCCGGCGGGTTCGGCGCGCACGAGACCGCCGTGGCCGCCCACGCCGCCCGGCTCGCCGCCGTCCACCTCGGGCACGCGCGCCGGCTCGCCGCCACCGAGGCCACCGCGCTGCACCTGCAGCGCGCCCTGGTCGCCGAACCCGGCCGCCCGCATCCCAACCTGGAGATCGCCGGCCGCTATCTGCCCGCCGGCGCCCGCACCCTGGTCGGCGGCGACTGGTTCGAGACCGTACGGCTCCACTTCGGGCGCAGCCTGCTGGTCGTCGGCGACGTCATGGGCCACGGCCTCGACGCCGCCGTGGACATGAACGCCTACCGGAGCGCCCTGCGCGAGGTCGCGGCCACCGACCTGCCGCCGCACCGGGTGCTGCGCCAGCTGGACGCCGTGGTCGCCGAGGACGCGGGCCGGCGGCCGGCCACCTGTCTGCTGATCCAGGTCGACCCGGCCCGCTCCACCGCCACCTTCGCCAGCGCCGGCCACCTCCCGCCGGTCGTCTTCGCCGCCGACGGCTCCGCCGAACTCGTCGACCTGCCGGTCGGCCCGCCGCTCGGCACCGGATTCGGCGGCTACGAACCCGCCGTCCGCACCCTCGCCCCGGCCGACACCCTGCTGTCGTTCACCGACGGCCTGGTCGAACGGCGCGGCGAGGACATCGATGTCTCCCTCGCCCGCCTCGCCGCGCTGCGCCTCCCCCCGGGCTCAGGGCCCGAGGAGGTGGTCGACGAAGTGCTGCGCCGGCTCGACGCGCACACCGCCGAGGACGACGTCGCCGTGCTCGCCGCGCGCTGCCGCGAACGCCCCACGAGTTGAGGCGAGTCGACGGGTTTCACACCCTGGCCGAATTGTTTCCGTCGGACGCTTGTGTCGTCCCGTCCGGCGCGGCACGCTCCTCGTATGAACACAGCCAGGCACGCCAGTGAACGCCTGATGAGCTGGCCCTCGCTGATCGCCGACCGCGCGCCCTGCGGCGCCGAACTCGGACTCCGCACCGCCACCCAGGAGATCGTGCACTTCCACGGAGAGCACGAGGCCGACGTCCATCTCACCCGCGCCATGATCGCCCGGCTGCGCCCCGCCCTGCTCGGCTCCAGCGCGCTACGACTCCGCGCCGGATCCGGCTGGGTGACGGTCCGTCTGGACGCCGGCTCGGACATCGATCTGCTCGCCACCCTGGTGAGCGCCGCCCTCCAGGCCACCGGCGCCCCCTACCCGGCGGGCGACCCGGCTCCCGACCACTGCACCCGTACCGGCCGCCCGTTCGTCTGCTCCTGAACGGCCGAGCGGCCGAGCGGCTCAACGACTGAACGGCTCCCCGGCTCAGCCCACCGGGAACAGCATGCAGGTGCTGGTCGCGTGGGCGAGGAGCCGGTCCCGGTCGTCGTACAGACCCGCCTCGGCGAGCGCCGTGCGCCGGCCCTGGCTGATCACCGTGCCGATCGCCCGCACCTTGCCGGTGTCCAGGGTGATCGGGCGCAGGAATCGCGTCGACAGGTCCAGCGAGGTGTACGCCGTGCCCCGAGGCAGCGTGGTGTGCACCGCGCAGCCCGCGGCCGAGTCGAGCAGGGTCGCGCAGACCCCGCCGTGCACGCTCCCGATCGGGTTGTAGTGCTCCTCGCCGGGCGCGAACGAGAACACCGCCCGGCCGTGCTCGACCTCCTCGAGGGAGAAGCCGAGCAGCGCTCCGATCGGCGGACCCGGCAGCCGTCCGGCGATCATCTCGTGCAGGAAGTCCAGGCCCGCCATCGTGCCGGCGGCCTCGGCGGTGGCCGCCGCGTCGTGCCATCGCACCGTCCGTGTCCGCTCCATCACCGATGTCCCTCCGTCGGGGCCGTGTGCCCGCGTTCCCCACTACTGGCTTCGAAGATCGAAGCTAGATGCCGGGGCGGCTGACTGTCAACGGAGAAGCCAGCTGGCTAGAGTGTGACGATGGAGTGGCTGGAGATCGACACCGAGAACTGCCCGGTCCGCCGCGCGCTCGACCTGGTCGGCGAGAAGTGGTCCCTGCTCATCCTGCGCGACGCCTTCAACGGGGTGCGCCGCTACGAGGACTTCCGCCGCCACCTCGGACTCTCCGAGGCCGTCCTCGCCGACCGGCTCCGCAAACTCGTCGCCGCCGGGATCCTGCGCGTCGAGCCCTACCGCGAACCCGGCGCCCGGACCCGCTCCCAGTACCGGCTCACCGCCCGCGGCCGCGACCTGTGGCCCGTGCTGCTCGCCCTCAAGCAGTGGGGCGACACCCACGCGGCGGACCCCGACGGCACCCCCCTCGACATCCGCCACGCCGACTGCGGCGCACCCGTCCGCGTCGAGGTCGTCTGCACCGGCGAGGAGCACGCCCCGCTCACCCCCTTCGACGTGACCGTCCGCCCAGGCCCCGCCGCCCGCCCCCTCCCGCACTGAACCTCCCCGGCCGACCGCGAACCCTGCCGGGCCCACAGTGACCTTCCCGGTCCCGCTGCACCCGTTCGGCCGCATGCCGGACGGGTTCGGCCGGCCGGCGGGGTACTCGACGAGGCATGCCCCCCACTTCCGGTGCTCCCCACGACGGTCCGCCCGCCGAGCACGGCCACTGGTTCCACCGGCTCCACGACCGGGTCCTCGCCTCACCGGCCGGACTCGTCTGGTACCGCGGCCGCGAGGTGGAACTCATGCACCGCGCCATGGGGTTCGCCGCCCTCAGCCTGCTCACCCTCGTCCCCCTGCTCATCGTGGTGGCCGCCGCCGACCTCGCCAGCGGCCAGGGCTTCGCCCGCTGGCTCATCCAGGGCCTCGGCGTCTCCGAGGTCTCCCAGGAGGAGGTCGAACAGCTCTTCGGCCAGCCCGGACAGGCCCTCCAGCGCACCACCGCCTTCGGCCTCGCCGCCCTCGCGGCCTTCGGCGTCACCTTCGGATCCGCCGTCCAGACCGGCTACGAACGCATCTGGAACCTCCCCACCGCCCGCTGGCACACCATGTGGCGCCACGTCGTCTGGCTCGCCGTCCTCGTCGCCGCGCTGCTCCTCTTCGTCGCCAACCCCGCTCCCGAGAGCTCCCCGGCCGCCGTCACCGCCCTGGTCGCCGTCGGCGACGTCGCCGGCAGCTTCCTCTTCTTCTGGTGGTCGCAGCGCTTCCTGCTCTGCGGCCGGATCCGCTGGCGCGCCCTCGTCCCCGGCGCCGTCCTCACCGCCCTCGGCCTGCTCGGCCTGCGCGTCTTCTCCCAGCTGGTGTTCTCGCCCCTCATCGCCTCCAACGCCGTCACCTACGGCCAGTTCGGCACCGTCCTCGTCCTGCAGTCCTGGCTCGTCGGCGTCGGCTTCGTCGTCTACGGAGGCGCCCTGGTCGGACGCCTCGTCCACGAGGGTCTTGTCCTGCGCCGCCTCCGCCGCAGGCCCCCGACGACGCCACCCGCCGGCTGACCCTCACTGGTCCCGGTGGTGCACCGCGCACACCGCGACCAGCGCGGCACCCAGCGCCCACGCGCCGTACACCAGCCACGCCCCGCCCGCCGTCCACGGGAACGGCGCCGGCCACTCCCCGGTCTGCAGCAGCCGCTCCCACGCCACCCGCGGCTGCAGATGCGCGAGGACCGCCGACCAGTACCGCCTCTCGCTCGTCACGGCCGGCAGCAGCAGGAGCACCACCACACTCGCCACGATCGCCGCCGCGCCGTTGCGCAGCAGCGTCCCGAGGGCCATGCCCACAAGCCCGCTCACCGGCGCGAGCAGGGCGGACGCGGCCACGACCCGCCACGCCCCGGGATGGCCGATCGGCAGCCCGGCGCCGTGCGCCGAGAGGATCGCCTGCGTCGCCCAGAACGAGCCCAGGGCCACCACCGCGCCGAAACCGGTGAGCACCAGCGCCGTCACGAGCACCTTCGCGCCCATCACCGACCGCCGGGCCGGCACGGCGGCGAAGGTCGTACGGATCGAGCCGCTGCTGTACTCGCCGGCGATCGCCATCGCCCCGATCCCCGCGGTCGCGAGCATCAGCACCATGACCGCGTTCCCCGTGAACGCGTCCCACAGCGCCATCCCGTCCCGGACGAACGCGACCCGGCTCTCCTCGTCGTACGCGTTCCAGTACCGGTGGTGGTCCCAGGCCTGGCCCACGTTGAACGCCGCCACCGCCAGTCCGGCGAGCAGCAGCGACCAGCCGGTCGACCGCAGCGACCACAGCTTGCACCACTCCGCGGCCACCAGGTCACGGAAGCGGGCCCGGGGCTCGGACACGGGCAGGACGAGAGCGGTCATCGGGAATCTCCCGCGAGGTATTCGACGCTGTCGGCGGTCAGTTCCATGAACGCCTCCTCCAGGGAGGCCGTACGCGTGGTCAGCTGATGCAGCGCCACTCGGTGTACGAGTGCCAGCTCGCCGATCCGCGCGGCCGTCAGGCCCGTCACGGTGAGCAGCCCGCCGTCCTCCCGCGCCACCTCGGCACCCGCGGCGAGCAGCAGCGGGGCCAGCCCGCCGGGATCCGGCGTGCCGACCGTGACGCTCGGCCGGGCACCGCGCGCCGCGAACTCCGCGAGGCTCTCCGCCGCGATCAGCTCACCCCGGCCGACCACCACCAGCTCGTCCGCCGTGTGCTCCATCTCGCTCATCAGATGGCTGGAGACGAAGACCGTGCGGCCCTCCGCCGCCAGCCTGCGGAACAGCCCCCGCACCCACTTCACGCCCTCCGGGTCGAGCCCGTTGAGCGGCTCGTCGAAGAGCAGCACCGGCGGATCGCCGAGCAGCGCCGCCGCGATCCCGAGCCGCTGCCGCATGCCCAGCGAATAGCCGCCGATCCGGCGCCGCGCCGCACCGGCGAGGCCCACCTCCGCCAGGAGCTCGTCGACCCGCGCGAGCGGAATCCGGTTGCCGCGGGCGAGCGCGCGCAGATGCGCCCGGGCGGTCCGGCCGCCGTGCATGTCTCCCGCGTCGAGCAGCGCGCCGACGTGCCGCAGACCGCGCGGACGGTCGCGGAACGGCACGCCGCCGACCGTGACCGAACCGCCGGACGGGGCGTGCAGCCCCAGGATCATCCGCAGCGTCGTGCTCTTGCCCGCGCCGTTCGGCCCGAGGAAACCGGTCACCCGGCCCGGACGGACGGTGAAATCAAGCGCGTTGACGGCGGTCGTCGCACCGTAGCGTTTCGTGAGCTCCCTGACTTCGATCATGGCTCCACGGTGCCGTTCCGGCGCCGTCCGCCACATCTGACCGGTGACGACAATCCGGCCCGCCCGCTGTCCTCCCGGGAGGTACCTCTCAGGGCTGACGGCACCGGGAGCGCCGCCGGGTGATCACACGATCCGGTGACGAGCGCGCGCGGGGCCCGCCGGGGCCCGCCGGGCCGCTTGGATGGGTGGTGATCCTTTCGCCCTCGACGTGAGAGAGCCGCCCTCATGACGCACACCTGGCTGCCGCCCGCCGAGTACATCGCGACGCTCCCGAGAGCGACCGCGTACGCCTGCCTCTACTTCACCGACACCCGCGGACGTCCGTTCCAGCTGCGCGCCACGCAGGCGTCCGAGCTGTGGCAGTGGCCCGGCGGCAACATGGACCCGGGGGAGACCCCGTGGGAGACGGCGCTGCGGGAGTGCCGGGAGGAGACCGGCATGGTGTTCTCCGGCGAACCCCGGCTCCTGGGCGCTCATTTCACCTCCGACCGCGGCCAGGACTGGCCGGCCAACCACATCGGCTTCATCTTCGACGGCGGTGAGCTGACCGACGAGCAGATCGCCGGGGTGGTCCTCGACCCGGCCGAGCACAGCGCGTACCGGGTCCGCTCGCTCGACGAGTGGGAGCGGGAGATGAGCCCCCGCGGGTTCCGGCGTCTCGTCGCCGTCGACCGGGCCCGCCGGGCGGGCACCACGATCTATCTGGAGGCCGCGGACGCGTCCTGAACAGGGTGGCGGGGCGGCGGCCGGCCGTGGATCCGGACCGGTCGCCGCCCTGCCGCCGGTGGCCCTTCAGCGGCCGCAGACGGGCGCCGGGTGGGCGACGTCGAGCACGAAGCGCTCGGGGGAGTGCAGGGTGAAGGTCTTGTAGAAGGGCTTGGCCGAGAAGGCGGCTCCTACGGTGACCACGCCCTCGAAGTCGCCGGTGAGGGCGACGCCCTTGAGCGCGGGGAGGGAGAGTCTCACGAGCCGGGGTCCCTTGTAGACGGACTGTCCGGACTCGTTGTGGGCGGCGGCGGGCGAGAGTCTGATCTCCAGGAAGTACTTCCCGGGGAGCGGCACCCGCTGGCCCGAGCCGTCGTAACGCAGCACCTTGACCGGGGTCACCTTCACCGGGGGCAGTGTGCCCCGGACGTCGATGACGAGCCGGTCGAAGGCCGGGTGGGTGCCCCAGCGCACGTTCACGACCTGGGCCGTGGCCGGCGGGGTCGTGGAGCGGGGCGGGGCGGCGCTGGCGCCGGCGGGGACGGTGGTGGCACCGATCCCGGCGGCGAGGAGGATGCCCGCGGCGCCGGCCGCGAGGCTCTGACGGTGAAGCATGACGTCCCCCGGTTTTCTCGAGCGGTGGGGACTGTGGTGTCACTGGGAAGGACATTCATCCGGATGGGGATGGTTCCACCCGAGTTGCGTGGATTTCCTCTGTTCTGCAGTATGCGCGCCGCCGGGCGCTCGGGGAATCGGTGGGCCCGCCGCCGTAACCTCGGGGCGCCCCGGCAGTTGACCAGGCCATGAAGAAGCGCAGCATGCTCGCCATCGCCTCCCTTGCCGCGGGCGTCGTCACCGCCCTTGTCACCCCGCCGCCGAACGCCTCCGCCATGGAGCCCGGCGACGCGACCGCCGGTGTCACCGGCCTCCTCCAGGAGGACCAGGGCGTCGGCGCCCTCCTGGACGGGGCGGCCGAGGGTGCGGGCGACGGCCTCGCGCCCGCCGAGGCGCCCCAGGCCCCGCTGCCCGGCGGCCTGCTCTGACCTCCGTAATCCCCGGACGGGGGTGGCCCGTGCGCGCGCAGTGGCCGAGGAATGACAGGATGTCCCTATGAGCAACAACGTTTACTTCGACATCACCATCAACGGCAAGGACGCCGGCCGGATCGTCTTCAAGCTCTTCGACGACGTCGTGCCGAAGACCGCCCGCAACTTCCGCGAGCTGGCCACCGGCAAGCACGGCTTCGGCTACGCCGGCTCCCCCTTCCACCGCGTCATCCCGCAGTTCATGCTGCAGGGCGGTGACTTCACCAACGAGAACGGCACCGGCGGCAAGAGCATCTACGGCGAGAAGTTCGAGGACGAGAACTTCCAGCTGAAGCACGACCGCCCGTTCCTGCTGTCGATGGCGAACGCGGGCCGCAACACCAACGGCTCCCAGTTCTTCATCACCACGATCATCACCGACTGGCTGGACGGCAAGCACGTCGTCTTCGGCGAGGTCGTCGAGGGCCAGGAGCTCGTCAAGGAGATCGAGTCCCACGGCTCCCGTTCCGGTGCCACGGACGCCGAGATCCGCGTCGCCAAGTCCGGCGTCGTCGAGGCCTGAGCCCGGACCTCCCGGCTCCGACCGTGCGGCTCGCGCCGCGCGTCGACCACCGCCCCCGCGCCGACCTCGGCCGGGGGCGGTCGCACGCCCGGAAGCGCAGGCCGGAAGCGCAGGGTCGGAGGCCGGCGCCGGGCGGTCAGCCGAGGGCGCGGGCCAGCGCCCGGGCGAAGCCGTCCGGGTTGTCGATCATCATGTCGTGCCCGGCCGCCGGCACCTCCAGGACCGGTATGCCCAGGGCCGCCACCTTCTCCGCGTCGGCGTCCGGCAGACTCCGCTCGCCCACCAGGAACGCCCGCGGCCGCCGCAGCCCGGCGAGCAGCTCGCCACCCGACGGCACCGTGCCCTCCACGAGCGCCACCGCGCTGCGGTACACGGCCAGCGGATCGGCGAGCCGCAGCCGCGCCGCGTAGTCCGCGCGGTCCTGCGCGGCCACCATGGCGGCGAAGCCCTCCCGGACGAAGGCCTCCTCGCTCTGCGCGGCCACCGGGGAGGAGAACAGGCCGCCACCCGGGTACAGGTTGGGCTCCGCCACCACCAGCCGGTCCACCAGATCGGGCCGGGACGCGGCCAGCCGCACCGCCACGGCACCGCCCATCGAGTGCCCGACCAGCTCGACGCCCGTCAGCCCCTCGTGGTCGAGGATCCGGGCCACCACCGCCGCCTGCGACTCCATCCGGTAGTCGAAATCACCCGGCCGGTCGCTCAGCCCGAAGCCCAGCAGATCCACGAGCAGCGAACGGCGCCCGGCCAGCGCCGGATGCACGGCGATGTGCGCGAAGTCCGAGGCGCCGGTGCAGCCGAGACCATGCAGGAACACCCGCGCGGGCCCCTCGCCGGCGCCCGGCAGGTCGATCCACCGCACATGCCCCCGCGCCTCCGCCAGATACAGCTCCCGCATGGCCCTCGCCCTTCCCATGACTCCCCGTCGGACCGGCTCCCCACCGGTCCGATCACCCTACGGGCGGCCACTGACAACGCCCCCGTGCCGGGGCGAGGGGCCGGGACGCCTCAGCCGTCGCCCTCGCCGTACTTGCGCTCGAACTTGGCGATCCGCCCCTCGCTGTCCACGGTCCGCGCCTTGCCCGTGTAGAACGGATGGCTCTCCGACGAGATCTCCACGTCCACCACCGGATACGTGTTGCCGTCGTCCCAGTCGATGGTCTGCTCGCTGCTCGCCGTGGACCGGGTCAGAAACGCGAACCCGGCCGAGCGGTCCCGGAACACCACGGGCCGGTACTCCGGCTGCTTGTCCTGCTGCACTTGTCCTCCTCGGACGGCCCTCGGGCCGCCGTAGCCGGTCGCCCCCCGGTCCCGCCCAGCCTCCCCGCCCCCCCGCCCCCACGACCAGCGCCGCACGTCCGACCGGGTGAGCGACGGCCGCCGGCCGCCCCCACCTCACCCACCGCGCGGCGGCGCGCCCCACCTCGCCGCGAGGAGCAGGGCGATGTCGTCCGGGCGATCCGGGGCCTGGCGGGCCTCGCGGATCAGGCGGTCGGCGGTGTCCGCGAGTTCGGCGGAGCCGGTGGCCGCGAAGGTGCGGCGCAGGCGCTCGACGCCCTCGTCGATGTCGGAGCCCGGCCGCTCCACGAGGCCGTCCGTGAACAGGGCGAGCACATCGCCCGGTTCGAGGCGGAGCCGGGTCACCGGGTAGACGGCCGCACCGTCCACCCCGAGCACCACCCCGCCGGCCAGCTCGACCACCTCCGTTCTGCCGTCCGCCCGGCGCAGCAGCGGCTGGGGATGCCCCGCCCGGGCCGCCTGCATCTCGCCGGTGGCCGGGTCGAGCACCACGTAACAACAGCTCGCGAACTGCCCCGGATCCAGGTCGATAAGGAGCCGGTTGGTGCCCCGCACCACGTCCTGCGGCCGGTGCCCGCCGAGCGCGAAGGCCCGTACCGCGCTGCGCAGTTGCCCCATGGTGGCCGCCGCGGCCACGCCATGGCCCTGCACGTCGCCGATCACCAGGGCGAGCCGCCCCTGCCCCGTCTCGATCACGTCGTACCAGTCGCCGCCCACGTCCATGCCCTGCGTGCCGGGCAGATAGCGGCCCACCGTGTCCACGCCCTCGTACACCGGAAGCCGGTGCGGAAGCAGCGCGTCCTGCAGCCCGCGGGCCAGCGCGGACTCGGAGTCGTACCGCTGCGCCCGCTCGAGCGCCTGGGCGATCAGCCCGGCGAGCGCCGTGAGCACCGTGCGCTCCTCGGCGGTGAAACCGCGCGGCTTGTCGAAGCCGAGGATGCACGAGCCCACCGGCCGGCCCGAGGCGATCAGCGGCAGGAACGCCCGGGCACCCGTGTGCGCGTCCAGAGGCAGCCCCGGATAGGCCGCGCCCAGCTGGTCCATGGACTCGAAGAACAGCGGCCGCCCCGTCGTCAGCGTCTCCACACCCGGCACCCGGGCATCGAGCCGCACCCCGTCGAAGGGCTCCAGGAAGCCCGGCGGGAAACCGGTCTCCCACGCCAGGTACAGATGCCGGTCGCTCAGCAGATAGATCGCCAGCTGCCGCCCGCCGAAGGCCGGCAGGAGTTCCTCGGTGACCACCGCCGACACCTGGCGCGCCGTCACCGCCTCCGACAGCGCGATGGCAAGCGCCACCGGCCGGTACAAGGCCGCAGCCCGCCCCTCCGGCGAGGCGAGCCCGTCGTCGTCCTCCGTGGCCGTACGCGGCGGCAGGTCGGCCGCGGCCGGATCGCTCGAAGGCACCAGGACCAGCGTCACCCCGTCCCGGCCCGGATAGAGCGACACCGACAGCCACTCGCCCTGCCCGGGGTGCGCCAGGAAGTGGATCGGCCGGTCCGAGAGCAGCGCCCCGCGCAACTGCTCCTCGTGGTACGGATGGGCGAACCACGGCACCGCCTCCCACAGCCGCTGCCCGGCGAGCGTGCCGCGCGCCAGACCGAGCAGCCCCTCGGTGCGCTCGTTGACGTACGTGATCCGGCCCAGCCGGTCGATCGCCAGGATCGCCCGGGGCAGCCGGTCGGTGGCGTCCGAGCCGAGGAGCCCGGTGCCCAGGTCGACGAGCGAGCCGGTGAGGACGTGCCCCGCCCGCCCGTCGGTGAGCGGCCGCGCCGTCACCTCCAGGAGGTGCAGCCCGCCGTCCGGACCCTTCAGCCGTAGCCGGCGCGCCGCCGGGCCGCCCGAGCCGGCGGCCTGGCGCGCCAGCGCCCCCAGCGCGTACGCGTCCTCCGGCACGAGCCGCGAGGTCAGCGAGGCCACCGTCCACGGCAGCGGTCCCGTCTCGCCCAGGATGTCCCGCAGCCCCGCGTCGGCCCGGAGCGTGCCGCTGTCCAGGTCCCAGTCGAAGTAGCCGATCCGCACCGGCGGCGCGGTCCGGCTCGGCAGCTGCACGGACACCGGCTCGCCCGGCCAGGCCACCCGGGACCCGTGCCCGGCCAGACCGGCGAGCGTCGTGCCCAGACGGCGTGCCTCCTGCATCATCCGGCCCCGGTCCTGCGCGTCCACCGGCACCCCCGGCGTGGGCGTGCGCAGCACCACGAGCACCCCGAACCGCTCGCGGCCGTTGACCACCGGCGCGTACAGGGAGGCGAAGGGGAACGGCAGGCTCGCCACCAGCTGCGGGAACTGCCGCATGGCCTCCTCGACGTCCCCGAGATGCACCGGCTGGCCCGAGCGGTGCGCCTCGGCCACCGGGAACGGCCGGTTGGCGTGCATCCGCCACCACGGCCGGAACAGCGGCCCCGGCAGCCCCGCGAGCACCGCGAGCCGCAGCAGTCCCGGCGTGCCCGAGCGCAGATAGACCCCGCCCGCATAGCCCCCGGCCGCCTCCACGGCCCGCAGCACCGACTCCGCGAGCACCACCGTCAGGGCGTCGGCCGCCCACCCGGCGGCCCGTGGCTCCGGGCGCGGCGGCCCGGTCCCGTCCGACGGGGCGGTGCCTGCCGCGCCGTACGAGGTCACACAGCAAGGATGCGCCCGGCCGGAAGGGCCACGCATCCGGAGCAACGGCGCACCCGTCCGGCCCCCGGCCCCCGCCCGTACCGCCGGGAACCACCCCATGGGGGCATTGACCGGGGCCGCCGCGGCTCGTCAGACTCCCGTCGTCGGCTGCCGCGGACGGCGCGCAGCCCCTCGTGACCAGGGGGATGAATGACCGGCCGGGTTCTTCCGTACGACGTCCAGGGCACCGGGCCGCACCGGGCCCTGGTCCTGCACAACTGGTTCGGCGACCGGAGCAGCTTCGCGCCGCTGCGCGAGCACCTGGACGGGGCCGCCGGCTCCTACGCCTTCCTCGACTGCCGCGGCTACGGGGAGGCGATCGACGCCGACGGCGCCTACACGATGGAGGAGGTCGCGGCCGACGCCCTCGCCGTCGCCGACGACCTGGGCTGGGACACCTTCTCGGTGGTCGGCCACTCCATGGGCGGCAAGGCCGCCCAGCTGATGCTGCTCGACGCACCCGACCGGGTGCGGTCGATCGTCGGGATCTCCCCGGTCTCCGCGGCCGGCTTCCCGCTCGACGACGCGACCTGGGAGCTCTTCGCCGGTGCCGCGGAACAGCCCGGGAACCGGCGCGCGATCATCGACAACACCACCGGCGGCCGCTACGACGACGCCTGGCTCTCCGCCCTCGTCGACCGCTCCCTGACCCGCTCCTCGCCCACCGCCTTCCGCGCCTACCTGGACTCCTGGTCGCGCACCGACTTCCACGAGCGGGTCCGCGACAACCCGGCGCCCGTCCTCCTGGTCGTCGGCGCCCACGACCCGGCGCTCGGCGCCGAGGCCATGGAGGCCACCTGGCTGCGCTGGTACCCGAACGCCCGGCTCACCGTGCTGCCGGACGCCGGTCACTACGCGCCGGAGGAGACCCCGAAGGCCGTCGCCGACGCCATCGAGGCCTTCCTGGCCGCCTGACCCGGCGGGCGGGTCCGACGGGCGGGTCGACGGGCGGGCCCGGCGGGCGGCGGGGAGACTGGTCGCGGACGCGCCGGTCCGGCCGGCGCGCGGCACGGAGAGGCGGTGGGCACGGCATGGTCCTGGCCCTCACGGGCGGCGGTCGCCGCCGCCCTGCTCGTCGGCCGGCTGGCCCTGCGCGAGCGCGCCGCGCCCCGGCAGCGCCCGCCGCGCCCTCGCCTTCACCCGCGATCCCCGCGCGCTCGCGGCGGGCCTGCTCGCGAGCCTGCTCCTGGCCGGTCCCGCCTGGCGGGCGGCCGGCGCCGGCGCGCTGGCCTGGGCGGCCCTCGCCGGGGTGCTGGTCGCCGGTCTCACCTCCGCCGCCGGGAACGGGAAGGGCCCCGCCCCCGGCGCTCGCGCGGCGGGGACGGGGCCCGAGGGCTCCCGGGATCAGGAGTAGTAGCCGAACAGGTCGGCGATCACGTGCACCGTTCCGGTGTTCGCCCGGAAGTCGATCTTCCCGTTGACCACGGGCACGGTGACCAGGTTGGCCGTGGTCTGCCCGGTGGTCCAGTTGAGGTTGGACGCGGTGGGCAGGGTCGTGCCGTCGGGCCACACCGTCAGGAAGCCGCCGGCGCTGGGCGCGGTGACGGTGACGTTGAGGACCACCGCCTTGGCCGTCGACAGGGTGTGACCGTCGTTCAGGTTCAGCACCAGCGGGGTGCCGCCCTTGAGCGGGGTGGTGCCGGAGGTGCCGAGCGCGTACCGGGTGTCGAGCAGCCGGGCCGGGCCCGCGCTGTGGAAGGTGCTGCCCTCGGCGCCCGCGGTGTAGTAGCCGAAGACGTCGGCGATGAAGTGCACGGTGCCGCTGCCGGCGTTGTACAGGTTCACCTTGCCGTCGGGGCCGATCGGCAGCACGACCGCGTTCGGACGGGTCTGGCCGGTGAGCCAGTTGATGTTCGAGGCGGTCGGGCGGGTGGCACCGCTCGGGTACGCGATGAGGTAGCCGTTCGACGTCGGCGCCGTGGCGGTGACGTTGAGGACCACGGCGGTGGCGCCCGTGGCCGGGACGCCGCCGGCGCCCGCGACCTGCAGCGACACGGTGCCCTTGCCGGGCACCGGCGAGGTGCCGGCGCGGCCGATGGCGCTGCGGGTGTCGAGGATCCGGGCCGGGCCCTTCGGCACGTAGGTGGAGCCGCCGGCCTCGGTGGAGAAGTAGCCGGAGATGTCGGCGACGAAGTGGGCCGTGTAGCCGCCCGCGTTGAACAGGTCGACCGAGCCGTCCTTGCCGACCGGGACGGTGACCAGGTTCGGAATGGTCTCGCCCTTGAGCCAGTTCATGTTCGAGGAGGCCGGACGCGTGGTGCCGCTCGGGTACGCGATGAGGTAGCCCGGGCCGGTCGGGGCGGTCGCGGTGACGTTCATGACGACCGCGGTGACGCCGGAGGCCGGGACGCCGCCCACGCCGGTCACCTTGAGCTTGACCGTGCCGTTGACGCCCACCGGTGAGGTGCCGGCCCGGCCGATGCCGGCCCGGGTGTCGAGGATGCGGGCCGGGGTGAGCGCGTTGAACGAGCTCGCGGCGGAGGGGGCGACGGCCTTGCACAGGCCGGCGACGATCTCGCGTCCGTTCGGGGCGCCGAGGCCGGTGGCCAGGTCGTAACCCGCGCCCGCCGCGTACAGACCGCTGAAGTTGCCCGACTTCGTCAGGTTGGTGTTTCCGCTGGTGACGTCGCGGAAGGCGGTCGCCGGCAGCTGGTACAGCGCGCGGTGGACGTCGCCGACCGCGCCGTTGGCCTGGCACGCGAGGTCCTGGTTCGCCTGGGCGAGCAGCGCGGCCCAGACCGGGGCGGCGCCGCTGGTGCCGCCGATGACGCCCCAGTAGTTGCCGCCGCCGAAGGCGATCGGGTAGCCGGTGGCCGGGTCGCCGACGCCGGCGACGTCCGGGACCTGACGGCAGGTGGTGCCGGCGGCCGCCGCGCAGGCGTCGGAGTAGCCGGCGCCGGTGCGGCCGGCCTGGAAGCCGTCCGCCGGCACGGAGATGCCGCGGGCGACGCCGCCGCCCGAGCCCGGCCAGGTGGTCTGCTGGGTGATGTCCGTCCGCATGGTGGTGCCGCCGACGGCGAGCACGTACGGGGAGACCGACGGGAAGTCGGCGACCAGCTGGTCCTGGTCCGGGACCTCCGGGTCCGGGGTGCCCTGGGCGTCGATCGGCACGTAGCAGCCGGTCGAGCCGCTGTCGCCGGAGGCGACGACGACGCTCTGGCCCTGCGCGGCGGCCTGCTGGAAGATCAGGTTCTGCGCGGTGCGGACGTCGTCGGGCGTGTGGATCTCGCACAGGCCCCAGCTGACCGAGATGACCTTGGCGCGGTTCTCGTTGACGATCTGCTGGTACGTCAGCGTGGAGTCGTTCCAGGTGTTCTTGCCCTGGTAGACGAGGATCTTCGCCTGCGGCGCGAGACCGATGATGGTCTCGACGTCCAGCGCGGTCTCCATACCGGCGCCGGTGCCGAACGGGTCCACCGGCTCGGTGGGGCCGCCGTTGACGCGGACCGCGCTCACGGACGCCCTGGTGCCGTGGCAGCGCTGGTACTCCGCGATGTCCTTCGGGTCGTAGTTCTCCAGGGAGTAGACCGCGACGGTGGTGCCGGTCTGCACGTTGACCTGGTTGGCCATGTTGTACGCCGTGGCCAGGGAGCGGGCGCTCCAGTAGTCGGTCTTGTCGTACAGCGGCGGGTAGGCCGGGTCGCTGGCGTCGGCGAGGTAGTTCTGCACCTCGGTGCAGAGCGCCGGGGTGGTGCCGGTCAGCCGCGGCTGCAGGGCGCGCGGCGCGGTGGCCGTCTGCTTCTTGTGCGCCCTGCCCTTGAGGCCGGTGTTGCGCGGCTGGTACGTGGCCAGGGTGTTGAGGCCGACGACGGTGCTGACCTCGTCGGCCACCCGGCCGCCGAAGGACGGGGCGCGGGTGTTGAGCACACCGGCCTTGCCGTCGGGCATCCGGTAGCCGTCGAACTCGGTGCCGAAGGCCTTCGCGGCGTCGGCGACGGTGGTCTTCACCGGCAGGGTGAGGCCGTCCGCGCCCAGGGCGCCGACGGTCAGGCCCTTGGCCTCGAGCTCGGCCCGCACCCGCTGCACGGTGGCCGGCTCGGCGCCGAAGACCTTCGCGAACTCGCCCGTACCGAGGTACTGGCGGTAGCGCGGCGAACCGGGGGTGGAGACCTCGGCGACGAACCGCTGCAGTGCGGCCGGGTCACGGGGCTCCAGGACGACGCTCAGGTCGAGCGCCGCGCCGGGGGCCGGATCGGCCGTGCGGACGGCGCCCTTGGGCGCCTTCGGGGCCTTGCCGACCCGCTGCGGGCCCGGGTCGCCGGCCGGGGCGGCCGTCGCGGCCGAGGCCGGGACGGCGGCCGTGGCGACGGCCAGGGCGGCGACGGCGGCCGCACCCCATCTGAATGCCTTGCTACGGGCGGTTCCGCCCATGCACACGCTCCCTCTCACGTTCCGCGTCGCACGCGGCCAGGGGCAGCGGGCAGCCCGGAAGGAGAAGCGAAGGCGGAAATGCGGGCACGGCGCGGCAGCGCCGAAGCCCGTTCTGCGTGAACCCCCCCGGTGCCGTCCGCGCGCGCGAAGGCGCAGAGCGACGACCAGACGTGAACATTTATCAGGCCCGCACTCGCGTTCGACACGCGGGGTGGGGGTTCGTTGCGGGACCGTGATCACGAACGGCTGTTTTCGGCCGAAAGTTACCGGGCGGTTTCTCGTGACTTCCCAAGAACCCGCCAGTAGAACATGTTCCCATTACCCCCCAGGGTGAGGAACATCACATGAGTGACAGATCCTTTTCGGCCTCGGGTTCCCGGGGTCTGACCCGTCGTCGGTTCGTCAGTGGAACCGGTTCCATTCTGGGTGGCCTGGCGCTCGCCGGGCACACCGCCGCGGCGAGCGCCGCCACCCCCGCCGAGGTCACCGCCGCCCTCGCGCCCATCCCCTCCGGCGCCCGCGTCCCCGCCCTCGTCATCGGCTCCGGATACGGCGGCTCCGTCGCCGCCCTCCGGCTCGCCCAGGCGGGCGTCGACGTCCACCTGATCGAGATGGGCATGGCCTGGGACACCCCCGGGTCCGACGGCAAGATCTTCGCCAACACCACCCAGCCCGACTACCGGTCCTTCTGGCTGCGCACCCGCACCAAGCAGCCGCTGAGCCAGTTCCTCGGCTTCCCGCTCGACAAGGACGTGCCCCGCTACACCGGCATCCTCGACGCCGAGGACTTCGCCGGGATCACCGTCTACCAGGGCCGCGGACTGGGTGGCGGCTCCCTCGTCAACGGCGGCATGGCCGTCACCCCGCGCCGCGAGCTGTTCCCGAGCCTGCTGCCCACCGTCGACCCCGCCGAGATGTACGCCACCTACTACCCGCGCGCCAACGCCGGACTCGGCGTCACCGAGGTCGACCAGACCTGGTGGGAGAACGCCGACTGCTACCAGTACGCGCGCGTCGGCCGCAAGCACGCCCAGCGCTCCGGCTTCCCCTTCGTCTTCGTGCCCAACGTCTACGACTGGGACTACATGAAGCAGGAGGCCGCCGGCGCCGTCCCCAAGTCCGCCCTCGAGGGCGAGGTCATCTACGGCAACAACCACGGCAAGAAGAGCCTGCAGAAGACCTACCTCGCCCGGGCCGCCGCCACCGGCCGGGTCGCCGTCTCACCGCTCCACCGGGTCACCACGGTCACCCCGGCGTCCGACGGCGGCTACACCGTCACCATCGAACGCATCGACACCACCGGCACCACCGTCGAGACCAAGACCGTCACCGCCGACCGGGTGTTCTTCGCCGCCGGCAGCGTCGGCACCAGCAAGCTGCTCACCCGGCTCAGGGCCACCGGTGCGCTACCCGCCCTCAACGACCGGGTCGGCAAGAACTGGGGCGACAACGGCAACGTCATGTGCGGCCGGGCCAACCACATGTGGGACCCCACCGGCAAGCTCCAGTCCTCCATGCCCACCGCCGGCATCGACAACTGGGACGCCGGCGGCGCCTTCGCCGAGGTCGCCCCGCTGCCCACCGGCATCGAGACCTACGCCTCCTTCTACCTCTCCATCACCCGCACCCCGCACCGCGCCGAGTTCAGCTGGAACGCCGCCGCCGGCCGGGTCGACCTCAGCTGGGACCGGGCCTGGAAGCAGACCTCCATCGACGCGGCCAAGACCATCTTCGACAAGATCAACGCCAAGGAGGGGACGATCTACCGCACGGACCTCTTCGGCGCCTACAAGATCTGGGGCGACCATCTCACGTACCACCCGCTCGGCGGCGCCGTCCTCGGCGAGGCCACCGACAACTACGGCCGGCTGCACGGCTACGACGGCCTCTACGTCATCGACGGGGCCCTCATCCCCGGCAGCACCAGCGTCAACCCGTTCGTCACCATCACGGCGCTCGCCGAACGCAACATCGAGAAGATCATCGCGACCGACCTGTGAGGGCGGGCATGAAGAGGGGCCGGCCAGGAGAACCCGGCCGGCCCCTTGTCGTACGGCCTCAGTGGGTCGGCAGCACGCACACCGTGTCGAGCCCGAGCACCCGGTTGAGCCGCCCGAACGCCAGCCACGACCCCAGGCTCATCGTCAGCTCCACGATCTCCACCTGGCTGTACGCGCCCGTCATCCGCGCCCAGAACTCCTCGTCCAGGCCGTGGTGGTCGAGCGCGTACCGCTCCGCGTACTCCGCCGCCAGGCGCGTCCGCTCGTCGAAGACCTCCGTCGTGCGCCACTGCGCGACCGCGTCCGCGAAGGACTCCTCGACCTTCTCCCCGTCCCGGTCCGTCCGCCAGTCCAGACAGAACCTGCAGCCGTTGATCTGCGCGATCCGCAGCCGCGCCGCCTCGAACTCGCGCAGCCCCAGGGTCGTGTGGGCGTACACCGACAGCGAGAAGTTCGCCGCCGCCATCCCGATCCCGGGCACCATGTCGCCCCACACGTACCCGATCGGCTCCTGCCCCTCGGGAATGTCGATGATCACCGCGTGCTCCTTCCCAGCCTGCCCACCGCCGGGCGCAACGGCACGTCCAGCGCGTCGTAGAGCCCCGGCTCCGCCTCCACCAGCCAGTCGATCGAGCCGACGAGCCGTCCCACCGCGGTCGCGTTCCCGCCCGCCGAGCGGTTCTCGCCCTCGTCCGAGGCCTCGACCGTCACCTCGATCCGCGGCCGCCCCTCCACGATCACCCGGTGCGCCCCCGAACCGTCCGGCGGCACCGGCCAGTCGGGCGCGCAGTCCGGATGGATCCGCGTCACATGCTCGATCACCAGACGCGGCTCGCCGCCGACGATCCCCTGCACCTCGAAGCGCACCGCGCCCTGGGTGCCGGCCGCGAACTCGCCCATGGTCCGGGTCCGCACCGTCGCATCGAGGGGCCGCCGCTCCAGCGTCTCCCGGATCTCGTCGAGCTCGACCCCGAGCGCCCGCGCCATCAGCCGCAGCTGCCCGCCCCACACCATCGTCGGCACCGACGGAAGCAGCATCGGCGGCTCGTACTCCATCGGCTGCCCCATGCCGACCAGGAAGCGCACCGACTCCTCCTGCTCGTACGTCGAGTAGTCGAAGATCTCCTGGCAGCGGATCGCCTCCACCGTGCTGCCCAGACCGCTCACGAGCAGCGGCAGCACGTCATTGCCCCAGCCCGGGTCCACGCCCGAGGCGAACAGCGACCCGCCGCCCTCCTTCACCGCCGCGAGCACCGGGTCCCGGAACTCGGGCGGCGCGCCCCGGTGGTCGTACAGCGGATAGAGCGACGGCGTCACCACCACGGCCCCCGCCCGGACCGCCCGGACCACGTCGGCGAGCGCCTCGTCCGGGCGCAGGTCCCCGGACGCCGCGTACACCACGGCGCCGGGGCCCTCGGCGAGCACCGCCGCGACGTCGTCCCGCGCGGCCACCCCGAGCAGGCGCCCGAGCCCGGCGAGCTCGCCCGCGTCGCGACCGACCTTGGCGGGGTTCGCGACGAGGACGGCCGAGAGCGCGAGCGCCGGATGGGCGTCGACGGCCCGGATGGCCGCGCGCCCGACATTTCCGGTTCCCCATACCACGGTCGGAATCATGCGCGGAGGGTAGCGCCGGGCGCGCGAGGTTCCCAGAGCCGCGACGGGATGGATCTGACGGAGCGTCAGTACGGTGTGCGTGTCACGATGTACGGCCCGGTGGACCCGGACACCGGATCCCGCCCGTTCACCGGATCCCGCCCTGTCACCGGATTCCGCCCGCGCACTGGGCGAAGCCGCGCGGGTCCTCCGTCGCGAGCCTGCGCAGCGCGGCCGCCGCGCGCTCCGCCGGCGGCGTCCCGTCGTCGGGCAGCTCCCAGCGGAACTGGATCCATGGCCCGTCCTCCCTCGCCGTGCCCTCGAAGGTGCCGGGCCGGTAGACGAACCACACCTCGGTGGTCTCCGGCCTGCGGGTCGGGGACATCGCGTAGCTGAGGCGGCAGTCCCAGCGGCCCAGGAGTTCCCGGCGCGCGTTCAGCTCCTCCTTGACCAGCCGCGCGGTGACGCGGGCCGACCACGACCAGCGGGTCTCCGCGCTCGCCCGGGCGACCTCCGCGTCGTACGCGACGGCGTCGAAGCGGTGCGCCGGGAGTACGGGCTCGGGCGCGCCGCCCGGGAGCAGGCTCGGCAGCCGCCAGTCGCGCCACACCACCTCGTCGCCCTCGCGCACGACCGTCACCCACAGCGCACCGCAGCAGCCCTCGGTGCACCAGGCCTCGGCCAGCTGGACCTCCCGCGGATCCTCCGTCGCCCGCAGTCGGCCGTCGCCCAGGAGGTACTCCGGGGAGTTGCCCGCGCCCCGCCCGAACACCGCGGGCACCAGCGGCTCGCCGTCGAGCAGGAAGCGGGTCTCCAGCGGGTCGCCGTCGTCCGGGTCGCGCGAGAGCACCTCGATCCGCAGCCGGCCGTCCGGCGGCGGATCCAGGAATACCCGGTCCCGGGTGTACCGCAGCCACTCCGCCCGGCGCCGTACCGCCGGGGACAGCTCTGCCTCGGCCTCCGGGCCCGGATCGGTGAACACGCCCTCCCAGGCAGGGGAGTGGAGCAGCGCCCCTAGGCCGTGTCTTCCGGATCTTGCCGGGCTCGCGGCGTCTGGCACGCACGCTCGCCGCGTTGTCGTCGGTCGCCGATGCTCCGCATGGACTCCCTCCTCCGCCTTGCGATCGCACGCACCAGACGCCGCTCCCTGATCCGGCCTGATCCGAAAGACACGGCCTGGCGCGTCCAGCAGCTGCTCGACCTGCCCGTCCCGCCACGGCAGCAGCCGGGTCGCCCCGCTGTGCAGGTCGACGGCGAGCGAGAGCAGCACGGCGGCGTGGTCGACGCCCGGCGGGAGCGCGGCGGCACGCCGGACCACGAGCTCGCAGACCTCGACCGCCTCGCGGTACGAGCGGACCTCGGCCGCGTAGTCGCGCGGGCTCGCCATCCGCACCAACAGCCGGGCCGCACGGGCGAGCAGCCGCGGGTCCACCGGCTCACGCCGCAGCAGCCCCGCGAGGCCGATCGCCTCGGCGATCCGCCGGGCGGGGGAGGGACCGACGGTGCGCAGGTCGGCCGGCAGCCCGATCAGCAGTGCCCGCACATCGCGCGCCCCGTCGGAGAGCAGCGCGTCCACGAAGGGACGCAGGCAGTCGGTCTCCCGCGTCCGGAGGTCCAGCCGGCGCAGCGCCGCGGTGCGGGGATCGAGTGGTTCCAGAGCGGTGAGCGCGAGCTCCAGGAGCCCGTCGAGATGGGTCAGGACCCGCAGCACCGGGATGTCCTCGGGCTCACCCAGCCGCCGGAGCAGCGCGAGGCCGACGCACACCGGCTTGCTCAGGGTGCCGGTGCGCACCAGACGGCGGGCCAGCGCCCGGGCCGCCGCCGGATCGTCAAGCGGCATGGACAGGACCGCGCCGACCACCGGGCCGGTGTGCATGGGGAGTTCGGCGAGGCGGCGGTGGACCTCCGTGGCCGCCTCGGGGGTGTCGGGTCCGGCGAGTAGGGGGCCGAGGGCCGCCCGGACGGCGGCGGAGCCCTTCTTGCCGCGCAATCGGGGGCCGTCCGGCAGCGGTGGCTCGGCGGGCAACGGGAAGCCCTGGCGGCGGGTGACCGCGCCCGAAGCGGGGCCCTCGCGGGGACCGGCTTCGATCAGGCTCAGGGCGTAGGCGTACAGCGAGGGCCGGTCGGTGAGCGCCGCGCGCTCGTCGCGGGCGCTCACCGGCTGGTGGGGTGCTCGATTCTCTTGATCATGCCCCGAGGATGCCGTATCCGCGGGCCGTCGTCCAGGGGTTACGCCTTCCCCGCCGGCGCCTCGTCGGCGAGCCGCAGCGACACGAACGGCACGGTGTCGCCGGGCAGCAGATAGCGCTCGGTCTCCACGAACCCGCGCGCCAGCGCGAACGCGAGCCCGTCCTCGTTGGTCGCGAGGACCACCGTCTCCACGCCCGCGTCGCTCAGCGTCCGGGCGTGCGCGAGGCCCCGCTCGTACAGCGTCGTGCCGAAGCCGCGGCGCCGGTGGGAGGGCATGATCCGGGAGATGACCGTGGCCGCCGGGGTCTCGTCGTCGGGCGGGCGGACGGTGGAGCAGCCGACGGCCTCGCCGTCCAGATAGGCGACGTCCAGCCGGTTGCGGCCCGCGCGTTCGCGCACGTCGGCCTCCGACAGCGGCGCCGTCGGGATGATCGTGTTGTGGATGAGCCGCCAGTCCGCGAGGAGGGCGGGGGCCGCCGCCGGGTCGGCGGGGTCGATGGTTTCGATGCGCAGCTCGTGCGGTTCGCTCATGCGGGCAGGAAATCCCGCCGCCGTACAGGGAGTCAACCGCAATCCGGCCTCGCCCGGACGGGTGAGGCGGCACCGGCCGCGCGACAGGGCCGCCGCGCACCGGGTACGGATCCCGGCATTGCCCCGAGCCCCGGAGGAGCCCTCCCCATGCCCGTCCGCAAGGGCACCACCGTCACCCTCCCGACCCGCTTCCTGACCCGCACTCTGACCGGCACCCTGTTCCCGGCCCTGGTGCTGGCCGGCGCCCTCACCGGCTGCACCGCCGGGGAGCCGAGGCCCGCGCCGCCCGCTCCGGCACCCGCCGCCTCCAAGGCCCCCGCCCCGGAACGGCCGGACGCGGCGAACCGGGCCCCCTCGCGGATCCCCGGCATCGGCCCGCAGACCCACGGCCGCATCCCGGAAGGCACCACCCAGGCCCTCGTGGTCACCGGCGACGGCCCCGACGGCAACGTGGCCACCGCCGTGCTTCACCAGCGGGACCCGGCGGGCCGCTGGCACCGCACCGCGGGACCCTGGACCGGACACAACGCGCTGCGCGGCTGGACCGAAGCGCACACGGCGGGCGACCTGCGCTCGCCGATCGGCGTGTTCCGGATCGGCGACGCGGGCGGCCGGTTGCCCGACCCCGGCGCGCGGTTCCCGTACGACCAGGACGAGGAGTTCGCGGTCTCGGGCACCGGATTCCTCGGCGAGTCCCTGGAGGGCTCCTTCGACTACGTCGTGGCCATCGACTACAACCGGATCCCCGGCACCACCCCGCTCAACAAGGAGCGCCCGCTCGGCCCGGAGGCCGGCGGCGGGGTGTGGATCCACGTCGACCACGGCGGCCCCACCCAGGCCTGCGTCTCGCTGCCCCGGGAGGACATGACGGAGCTGCTGCGCGCCCTCGACCCGGCCCGCGAACCGGTCGTCGTCATGGGGCCGGCGTCGGTGCTCGCCGACTGAGCGGCGGCTGGTCGTCGCGTACGCGCCACGCCGCGAAAAGGCTTGGCCGGTACGTCCGTTCTGCCGCATGGTGTCCCCTGCGTCCGGAGCCGCGCCGTCGGGGGTCGCGGCCGGGCGGGAGTGGTCCGGGGGGACACATGGAACACGCCGCATCGGCGGGACACGGAGACACGCCGGGACACAGAGCCACGCCGGGACGCGGAGACACCGCGAACCGGGGCGGACGGGGCGTGCTGGAAGGGGCGTTCGCGCTCCTGGAGGCGTTACGGCGACACGGCGACGAGCCGGCGGGCGTCACCGAACTCGCGGTGGCCTGCGGGGTGCCGAAGGGCACCGCGCACCGGCTGCTCGACCAGCTCGTGGCCGTCGGCGCGGTCGAGCGCCGCGACCGGCGTTACCGGGTCGGCCCCCAGCTCTACCGCCTCGGCCTCGCCTGGGAGCCCCACCCGGGCCTGCGGGCCGCCGCGCGCCTGCCGCTGCACCGGCTGCGGGCGTCGACCGGGGCGAGCGTGCTGCTCGTGGTGGAGCGGGAGGACCAGGCCCTGACGGTGAGTTCGGTGCCGGGGGAGCTGGAGCCGGTGGTGCCGGTACGCGACGGGGTCGGCTTCCGCCTCGACACGGCGGCGGGCCTCGCCCTGCGCGGGCCCCGCCGCGCGGGCGCCGTCCTCGACCGCGAGGACGTGATGGCCGGGGTGTGCTGCGCGGCCCTTCCCGTACGGGCGCCGGACGGCCGGACGGTGGCCGCGGTGGCCGGCATGATCCGCGCCGGACGGGCCCTGGAACCGCTGGCCGAGGCCGTCGCAGAGGCGGCCGGAGCGCTGGCCCGCGGCCTCGCCCGGGGGATGCCCGCGGTGTCTCCCGCCGGGCTGTTCCGTCCAGCGGAACGCGCGTAGAACCGGCCTCCGCGGGCCGGGCACAGTGAGGGACGTGCCGGGGGGAAACGGCACGACACCGGACCCGCCGGAACGGCGGGGACGCACACCGCACGTCACACACCGCACGTCACCCGAGGTGACGTCACGACACTGGGGGAATCACCATGAACAAGAGCCGCACCGTCCGGATGGCCGCCGCCGCGCTGCTCGGACTCGGCAGCCTCGGCGTCTTCGCCGGCACCGCCCAGGCCGAGCCGATCGACTACGTGAAGATCGAGCTCCTTGAGCTGACCTGCCACCAGAACAGCGAGGGCAACCACGACGAGGCCTACCTCAACATCACCGACGCCAACGGCAACCAGGTCAAGGTGTGGCCCGGCAACGGCATCTCGTACCAGACCATGGGCTCCGGCTACGTCCGCTCCCTGACCGACGGCAACGGCAACTCGGCCCTGATCCTCGGCCGCGAGCAGGCCCGCACCCTCACCCTCTGGGACAAGGACACCTTCGGCTCCGACAAGCTGGGCGCCACCCTCGTCACCGGCAGCGAGGCCGGCGCCGAGGTCCAGTACCGCTCCCTGGAGGGCTCCGGCGGCGTCTACACGATCGCCTACCGCGTGATCGACATCTGATCCACCGCAGCCGTCCCGGCCGCCGCGCACACCCGCCCGAGGCGCGGCGGTCGGTCGCGCCTGACCCGCGCCCCGGTCAGGACGTGGCGGCGCGCAGCGAGGCGGTGTGTGCGCGGACCTGGTCGGGGGTGAGGTAGGCGTCGGTGTACTCGAAGTCGCGGAGTGTGCCGGCCTTCGAGGCGAGGAAGCCGGTGCGGACGTAGTCGTCGCCGGCGATCGCGTTGAGCAGCCAGTTGGTCATCACGCGGGTCTTGGCGACGTTGGTGCGGAGGGCCGCCCAGTGGTAGCCGCGGGCCACCGCCTGCGCGGGCATGCCGTGCAGTTCGATGCCCAGCGGCTTGGACACGCCGTCGAGGCCGCCGAGGTCCACCACCAGGCCGAGGTCCTTGTGCACGTACGGACGGGTCGGCTCGCCGCGCAGGGTCGCGACCAGGTTGTCGGCGATCACCTTGCCCTGGCGCATGGCGTGCTGGGCGGTCGGCGGGCAGATCGCGTTCTCCTCGCCCTTCGCCAGGTCCGGCACGGCCGCCGCGTCGCCCAGCGCGTACACCCCGGGAAGGCCCGGCACCACCATGTCCGCGCCGACCACGAGCCGGCCGCGCATCGTCTCGGCGCCGAGGGTGCCGATGAGCGGGCTGGCCGCGACGCCGGCCGTCCAGATCAGGGTGCGGCTGGGCAGCACACGCCCGTCGGTGAGCGTCACGTTCTCGTCGTCCACCGAGGCCACCGACACCCCGAGCGACACCTCGATCCCGCGCTTGCGCAGGATCTCCAGGGCCGCGCCGCCGAGCTTGGGCCCGAGCTCGGGCATCAACGTGGGCGCGATGTCGATCAGATGCCACCTGATCAGCTTCGGATCGAGCCGCGGATAGCGCTTGACCGCGTTGTGGGTGAGCAGCTGGAGGCAGGCGGCCGTCTCGGTGCCCGCGTACCCGCCGCCGACCACCACGAACTGCAGCCGCGCCGCCCGCTCGGCCTCGTCCTGGCTGGCGTCCGCCAGATCCAGCTGGGCGATCACATGGTCGCGGACGTACGCGGCCTCGGCGAGCGTCTTCATGCCGCGGGCGTGCTCCGCCAGACCGGGGATGTCGAAGGTGCGGGTGACGCTGCCGGGGGCCAGGACCAGGTGGTCGTACGGCTCCGTCTCCGTCTCGCCGGTGATCGTGCGCACCACGACGACCTTGGCCTCGGTGTCGATGCCGATCGCGCCGCCGGGGATGATCCGGGTGCGGTGCCGCTCGCTGCGCCGCAGCGACAGCGCGACCGACTGCGGCGTCAGCACCCCGGACGCGACCTGCGGAAGCAGCGGCAGGTAGAGCTGGTACGAGAAGGGCGAGAGCAGCGAGATCGCGGCCTCCCGCGGGGTCAGCCGCCGTTCGAGGCGCCGGACGCACCCCACCCCGGCGAAGCCGGCGCCCACCACGAGGATCCTCGGTCGAGACATGGTGAAGTCCGCCTTTCCACGCCTTGCGCCCTGCGCCTTGTCCTGACCTCACCCATCATCCGGAAAGCGTGCATATCCGGCAAAAGGGTGGCGCTGTTCGAGGGACCCGGCCCCACCCGCCCGGGTCGCCGACCACCCCGGACCGGGTTAGCTTCGCCAGGGACGTCCCCCTCTCCCCGCGAAGACGAAGGACGGCATCCGCATGACCACGTACAAGGTCGGCTACTTCGTCGGCAGCCTGTCGGCGAAGTCCATCAACCGGATCCTCTCCAAGGCCCTGATCCGCGTCGCGCCGCGCAATCTCGACTTCCGCGAGATCCCCATCAAGGACCTGCCGCTCTACAACCACGACTTCGACGCGGACTACCCGCCCGAGGGCACCGCCCTCAAGGAGGCCATCGCCGCCTCCGACGCGATCCTCTTCGTCACGCCCGAGTACAACCGCTCGATCCCCGGCGGGCTGAAGAACGCCATCGACTGGGCCAGCCGGCCCTGGGGCACCAACTCCTTCACCCACAAGCCCTCGGCCGTGATCGGCGCATCCCCGGGCAAGATCGGCACCGCCGTCGCCCAGCAGAGCCTGCGCTCGGTGCTCTCCTTCTGCAACTCCCCGCAGATGAACGCCCCGGAGGCGTACATCCAGTTCACCCCGGGGCTGTTCGGCGAGGACGGCGAGGTCAGCGACCCCACCACGCAGCAGTTCCTCACCGACTTCATGAGCGACTTCGAGACCTTCATCGAGCGCGTCCTGACGGTCCTGCCGCCCCGGCGCTGAACGGCGCGCCGGAACGGCAGGAGTGCGCGTGCTCAGCTGCCGGTGACGCTCGGCGCGCCCGTCTCGATGTGGCCGGTGTAGCGGCGCGACCAGGTGCCGTCGATGTCGGCGAGGACCGTGAAGTCGTACCAGCCGTCGGTGTAGGCGACGGCGTTGAAGTAGTCCTCGCGGGACGACTTCGCCGGCACGGTGTACGTCCAGGGGCCGTCCGACCGATAGGCGTCGGAGCGGATGGTGAAGGTGACCGCGGTGGACGCGTTGTTGGTCATCCTGAACCAGATCGCGGTCTTCCCGGTGCCGGGCTCCGTCGCGTAGCGCGCCGCGACCTCGACGTCCTTGCCCGCCTTGGAGGCGTCGCCGATGAAGCGGCGCAGGAAGCGGTTCGGGCCCATCATCGAGATGTCGTACTTCCCGGAGCCCGAGCCGAACCCGATGTTGAAGTAGTCGCTGGCCGTCGTGCCCGGGTCCACCGTGTACTGCCAGGCGGCGGTGTCCCGGTACTGGTGCGGATGGATCGAGAAGTGCGCGGACCGGCGCGCCTCCGTGCCCTGGTTGGTCATCGAGAACCAGGCGAGGATCTTGCCCGCGGCACCGAACTCGAAGCGGTCCAGATTGCCGTTGACCTGGTACGGCACGGAGCGAGCCGGCCGCGTGCCCGGCTCCTGCTGCGGCAGGGCGTTGTCCTGCGGCGCAGGGTTGGGCAGCGGGCCGCAGGTGGACTGGCCGATCACCTTCGCGGTCGACGGCAGGTTCGCCGGCACCCCGTACACCGGGTGCGCGAAGTCGAAGACCCCGGTCAGGTCGCCGCTCACCCGGCGGCGCCAGGCGCTGATGTTCGGGCAGGTCGCCGGGGTGCCGAGGGCCGCCGTCCAGACCTCCATGAAGCGCAGCACCGAGGTGTGGTCGAAGACCTCGGAGC
The DNA here is from genome assembly GCF_041270065.1 of Streptomyces fradiae. NCBI lineage: Bacteria > Bacillati > Actinomycetota > Actinomycetes > Kitasatosporales > Streptomycetaceae > Streptomyces > Streptomyces fradiae. The sequence goes on from NZ_CP065958.1 coordinate 7,721,390, forward strand.
TCACCCAGCCGCCCCGGGTCCACGGCGACATGACGATCATCGGGACCCGGTAGCCGAGACCGATCGGCACCCCGTCGATGTACTCGCCCGCCGTGCCCGGCGGCGCGACCGGCGGCGGCACGTGGTCGAAGAAGCCGTCGTTCTCGTCGTAGTTGAGGAACAGGACGGTGGAGTCGAAGACCTCCGGGTTCGCGGCGAGCGCCTGGTACACCAGGTTCACGAAGTGCGCGCCGTCGCCCGGCGGGGCGTACGGGTGCTCGGAGAAGGCCTCGCTGGCCACCACCCACGACACCTGCGGCAGGGTGCCGGCGACCACGTCGGCGCGGATCGCGGCGGCGATGTCGTCCGGGGTCGAGCCGGTCACCTTCGGCACCGAGCCCATGCCCCGGTCGTACAGCGGGTCGCCCGGCCTGGCGTCGGTGAACTTCTTGAAGTAGGCCAGACCGTTGTCGCCGTAGTTGTCCTGGGCGTTCTGGTAGACCTTCCAGCTCATGCCGGCGCGCTGCAGGGCCTCCGCGTACGTCTCCCAGGTCAGCCCGGACTCCTCGCCGCCGTCCTTGCTGGCGGCGTCGACCTTGCCGCTCCACAGGAAGGTCCGGTTGGGGCCGGTCGCGCTGAGCGTCGAGCAGAAGTAGGCGTCGCAGACGGTGTAGTGGTCGGCGAGCGCGTAGTGGAAGGGTATGTCGCCGCGGTCCAGGTAGCCGAGGGTGCGGGTGTTGCCGACGCCGGTGACCCAGTTGTCGAGCCGGCCCTTGTTCCACGCGGCGTGCTGCGAGGTCCAGCTGTGCGGCAGGTCGCCGTTGCACTGCGCGAGCGTCTCGCCGTCCACGCCGCCGGCCGGGGGAGTGGCGCTCAGCTTCCACGGGTACTGCCGCCCGCCCCAGTTGGGCTGGTTGAACATGCCCCAGCCGCCCGGGATGTTGCCCGCGGCCCGGTCGCCGAAGCCCCGCACACCGCGCAGCCGGCCGAAGTAGTGGTCGAAGCTCCGGTTCTCCTGCATGAGGATCACCACGTGCTTGACGTCGGTGATGTCGCCGGAGGCCGCCTGCGCGGCCGCCGACACCGCCTCCGCCTCCGCGGGTGCCGCGCCGGCCGGCGCCCCCGCCCCGGCGACCAGCCCGGCCCCGAGCCCCGCCCCGATCCCTACGAACCCTCTGCGGCTGATGGGAGTCATGTCCCGCCTCGCCCACCTCTCGTGTCCCGCGGTGCCCCGGTGGCACGCGAGGACAGGATGAGGGAACCGGTCCCAAAGGTATACAGCCGTGCAGTAATCGATGGGTGAACTTCCCGAGGACGGTGAGGTGGTGCTACAGGGAGGGACAAGAGGCCGGGCGGGAATTGGTTCGACCACGAACCAATGTGTGCGGTGGTCCGGTTGTCAGTGGGGTCGTCCATGATGGGCGGCAGGGAGGGGAACATGACGGAGACCATGACGGGGACGTGGACCGGGCTCGGCGAGGTGACGGCGCCGTCGGGGGTGCTCGTGCTCGGCATGGGCGGCTGGATCGACTGCTGGTCCGAGACCGGCCCCCCGCTCTCGGAACGAGCCCGCGAGGCGGCCGCCGCGGGCGGCGGGCAGCTGCGCGACGGGGACTGCGAGGCGGTCGCGGTCCCGGCGCGCCCCGACCGGCCGCTGGCCGTACGGGCGCTCACCGAGTGGTCCCTCTTCGACGAGGTGCCGGTCATCTCCGTCCTGGAGACAGACCTCGGCGTGCCGTGGCCGGCGGGCCACGCCCCGGAGGCCGTACGGCTCGGGGACCTGCCCGTCGACCGGTGCGGCATGGTCGTGGGGGACGCGGTCGCCCTGGACGCGTGGACGGGTCTCGGGGCGCCGTCGGACAACGGGCTCGCCGACCTCGGCTACTGGGGGCTCCATGCGGAGGCCGCGTGGGCGCACTTCGGCGGTGAGCCGGTCGGGCAGCGGTACGAGGGCGGCCCGCGCGGCTGGCTGGACCTGCCCGTCGCGGAGGCCGAGCGGAGAGCCGAGGCACTCGCCGACTGGACCCGTGAACACCACCGGGGCATGGGCCTCGTGTGGTCCGTCGACCCGCACACCGACTACCACCGTGCCCAGCGGGCCGGCTGGGACCACCCGCTGGAGGCCGGCGTGATCGAGGTGGCCGGCTGCCGGGTGCTCGGGATCGGCTGGAATCCTGGGGACCACGCGGCGCGGCACGCGGGAGAGCGCTTCTACGGGCAGGTCTACCCCGTGACCCTCCACCCCGCCGCCGACGGCGGTACCGTCCTGCGCTGGACCATCCCGGCCGGGGAAGACGACGAGCAGCACGACGACGAGCAGGAGGACCGGGCGTGAGCGACGACCCGTATCTGTGGCTGGAGGAGGTCGAGGGCGAGCGCGCCCTCGACTGGGTGCGGGAGCGCAACGCCGAGACGGCGGCGGAGCTCGCCGGAGGAGACGGCTTCGCCGGCCTCGTCGCCGAGCTGCGCGAAGTCCTCGACGCGCCGGACCGCATCCCGTACACCCGGCGGCGCGGACCGTACCTCTACAACTTCTGGCAGAGCGCCGAGCACACCAAGGGCGTCTGGCGGCGCACCACCCTCGACGAGTACCGCACCGACGCGCCCGCGTGGGACGTCCTGCTCGACCTCGACGCGCTCGCCGCCGAGGAGGGCGAGGACTGGACCTGGGCGGGCGCGCAGGTGCTGCGGCCCGCGTACCGGCGGGCCCTGGTGAGCCTCGCGCGCGGCGGCGGCGACGCCGTGGTCGTACGCGAGTACGACCTGGCGGAACGGGCCTTCGTGGCCGACGGGTTCACCCTCCCCGAGGCCAAGACCGACATCGGCTGGATCGACGAGGACCACGTCTTCGTCGGCACCGACGAGGGCCCCGGCTCCCTCACCGCCTCCGGCTACCCCCGCACCGTGCGCCGCTGGCGCCGCGGCACCCCGCTCGACGCCGCCGAGCTCGTCCACGAGGGCCAGGAGTCCGACCTCGTCGTCTCCGCCTGGCACGACCCCACCGAGGGCTTCGAGCGCGACTTCGTCGTCCGCTACCGCGACTTCTGGCACCACGAGACCCATCTGATCGACGACGACGGCGAGCTGCGCCGCCTCGACCTGCCCGAGGACGCCGACAGCTCCGTGCACCGCGAGTGGCTGCTCGTCACCCCCAAGGCGCCCTGGCTCGGACAGCCCGCGGGCGCGCTCCTCGCCTTTCGCTTCGACGCCTTCCTGGCCGGGCGGCGCGAGCCCGAGGTGCTGTTCACGCCCGACGACCGCACCGCGTTCGCCGGACACTCCTGGACCCGCAACCATCTGATCGTCGAGACCCTCCAGGACGTCGCCAGCCGTCTGCACGTCCTCACCCCGCCCGCCGACCCCGCCACCGCCGGCACCGGCACCGGAGCCGGCTGGAAGCGCCAGGAGCTCGCCGACATCCCGCCGCTCTCCTCGGCCGCCCTCACCGACACCGACCCCGACACCGGCGACGAGTACTTCCTGTCCGTCACCGGCCACCTCGTCCCGCCCACCCTGCACCGCGGCGAGATCGGCGGACCGGGCGAGACCATCAAGCAGGCCCCCGAGCGCTTCGACGCCGACGGCCTGGAGGCCCGGCAGTACTTCGCCGTCTCGGCCGACGGCACCCGCGTCCCGTACACCGTCGTCGGCCCCGGGGACCGGCAGGACCCCCGGCCCACCCTCCTCAACGGGTACGGCGGCTTCGAGGTCTCCCTCACCCCCTCGTACGACACCGTGCGCGGCCGCGCCTGGCTCGCCCGCGGCGGCACCTTCGTGGTGGCCGGCATCCGGGGCGGCGGCGAGTACGGGCCGCGCTGGCACCGCAGCGCCCTCAAGGCCGACCGGCCGCGCGCCTACGAGGACTTCGAGGCCGTCGCCCGCGACCTGGTCGCCCGGGGCATCACCACGCCCGAGCAGCTCGGCATCACCGGCGGCAGCAACGGCGGCCTGCTCATGGGCGCCATGCTGGTCCGCAGCCCCGAGCTGTTCGGCGCGATCGTCGCGCACGTGCCGCTGCTCGACATGCTGCGCTTCCACCGGCTGCTGGCAGGGGCCAGCTGGATCGCCGAGTACGGGGACCCCGACGACCCGGCCGACCGGCCGCACCTCGCCGCGCTCTCGCCGTACCACCGGCTGGCGGCGGGCCGGCCCTACCCGCCGGTCCTTCTCACCACCTCGACCCGCGACGACCGGGTGCACCCCGGACACGCCCGCAAGGCCGCCGCCCGGCTGCGCGAGCTCGGCCACCGGGTGCTGCTGCACGAGACCCTGGCCGGCGGCCACGCGGGGGCCACCGACCACGAACAGACCGCGTACAACAGCGCGCTTGAGCACACCTTCCTGTGGCGGACCCTCGGAGGCCGCGACAGCTGACTCAGACCAGGGCTCCGTCGCGAGCCACCACCCGGCCCGCCCGCACCACGAGCTCACGGCGCGGCAGGTCCACCACGGCCTGCGGCAGGCACTCGCCCTCCACCAGCATGAAGTCGGCGGGCGCGCCCGCCCGCAGGTCGGCGCGGGGCAGTCCGAGCAGCTCCGCGCCGCCGTGCGCGGCCAGCTCGAAGCAGGCCTCGAGGTCCTCGTCGAGGCGGGCGTCGAGGGCCCAGCCGGCCAGCCACGCCCGGTGCAGCATGTCGGCGTTGCCGAACGGACTCCAGTTGTCCCGCACCCCGTCCGAGCCGAGGCCGACCCGCACCCCGCGCTCGGCGAGCCGCCGGAACGGCAGGATCGTGACGGCGGACAGCGCGACCGTGGTCAGCGACACCCCGGCGTCCGCGAGCAGGTCGGCCGTCTCGTCGAGCTCGCGGCCGGACAGCTGGGCGACCGCGAAGGCGTGCGCCACGCTCACCCTGCCCCGCAGGCCGAGCGCCTTGGTGCGGGCGGCGATGTCCCGGAGCGGGACCAGACCGGTCTCGCCGCGGTCGTGCAGATGGATGTCGAGGCCGAGACCGTGCCGTTCGGCGAGCCCGAAGACCGCGCCCAGCTGGTCGCCGTCGGCGGCCTTCGGGTCCCCGGTCGCGTCGAAACCGGCCGGGTCGATCCCGCCGACATGGGTGATCAGCCCGCCCTCGGCCGCCTCCGCGAGCAGTTCCAGGGTGCCCGGCTCCCGGACCACGCCGTGCTGCGGGAAGGCCACGAGCTCCACGTCCACGATGCCGCGCAGCCGCTCGCGCGCCTCGGCGATGCCCGCCAGGCCGGACAGGCCGAAGGCCGGCGCGACGTCGGCGTGCGCCCGCATCGCCCGGGTGCCCTGGGCGGCCGCGTGGGCCATCAGGCGGTACGCGCGCTCGCCCACCGGCGTGGGCAGCGCCCGGGACAGCTCCACGTCCCCGGCCACGAACCCGGCGATGCCCTCCGCCGCCCGGCGGCTGTACCAGGACTCGCCCCACGAGGTCTTGTCCGGGTGGATGTGCGCGTCGACCAGAGTGGGCAGCGCCATCCGGCCGCCGCCGTCGACCACCTCGACCGCGGTGCCGTCCGGTACGGCGTCCACCAGCACCCCGTCGACGGCGACCAGGTCCGTGACCGGGCCGCCGAGCGGGCGGACCCGGCGGAAGACGGTGGCGGTGCGAGGAGACGCGGCGGACGTGGCGGATGTGGCGGACAGGGAGGTCGGGGAGGACAGGGAGGGCACGGGCGGACTCCTCGGCTCGGGGGCGGCGCGGGCGCACACGAAAGGGCGCCCACTTGGTATACCGTTTTTTGTATACCAAATGAGCGCCCGCGAGGAGCGGAAGCGCCGGCTACTGCAGCGGGGCCATCGGCGAGACCTGCGCCATCGGAGCCATCTGCCCGCCGTTCGGGCCGAGCCCGGCCGGCGGCATCTGGATCACGCGGCTGAGGTCGCGCATCACCTCTTCGGCGGTCCGCCGGACCTCACCGGGCACGTCGCCCTGCTCCCGTATGAGCTCGGCGTAGATCGGGGCGGTGGTGTCCGCGTAGTTCATTGCGCTCGCTTCCTCGGCTTCTGCGACGTCCTTCGGGCGGCGAGTCTACGGGGCCCCGCCCCGGCCGAGGGGCCGGGTCCGGAAGCCGGACGCCCGCCTGGACAGCCGCCCGGCAGGGGAGCTCGTGCCCTTTTCCACCGGTATCGGAGGCCCCGACCGGCCCCGGCCGTCCCGGATCGGTCACGGACCGGTCGCGGTCCGCTCCGGCCCGCGCCGCCGGGATGTGTCCTATCCCTCGCCCCCGCCGCAAGATCGGCCCGCCCGCTAATTCGCTGGTCGGCGCGGCGGGCGCACAGAAGAATGGGCCTCCTTGAACACGGGAGGGAACCCATGAGCCAGGCGCACCTGACTCTCGACGCGCTGCTGCCGCCGGACGAACTGGCGGCGGCGGTCGCAGCAGGCCACGTGACGCGCAAGCCGCACCCCGAGCTGCCGCTGTCCATCTACACGTACACACGGGCCTGCCAGTACGAGGGCGTCTGGAACCGGGTCACCGTCCGCTGCCGCGGCCTCGTCGCCGACGACCGCACCGGCCGCGTCGTCGCCCTGCCGCTGCCCAAGTTCTTCAACGTCTCCGAGCACACCCACGGCCGCGCCTACGCGCCCGCGCTGCCCGACGAGCCCTTCGAGGTGTACGACAAGGTCGACGGCAGCCTCGGCGTCCTCTTCCACTACGAGGACCGCTGGCGCGTCGCCTCCAAGGGATCCTTCACCAGCACCCAGGCCACCTGGGCACAGCGCCGCCTCGACGCCGCCGACACCTCGGCGCTCGTCCCGGGCACCACGTACCTGATGGAGATCCTCTACCCGGAGAACCGGATCGTCGTGGACTACGGCGACCGCCGCGACCTCGTGCTGCTCGCCGCCTACGGCCCCGACGGCACCGAGACGCCGCTCGCCGAGGCCGCCGGCGCCTGGCGGGGCATCGGCTCGGTCGTCACCCTGCACCCGCCGATGGACCTCGACGCCCTGCTGAAGCTGACCGCGTCGAACACGCTGCCCGACGGCAGCGCCGCCACCGGCACCGACGCCGAGGGCTTCGTGCTGCGCTTCGCGTCCGGCGTCCGCGCCAAGGCGAAGATCGCCGAGTACGTGCGGCTGCACAAGGTCGTCACCGGAGTCACCGAGCGCGACATCTGGCGCGGCCACGGCATCCAGCGCTTCGCCGGCACCTCCGCCAAGATCCTGGCGAGCGGCCTCGGCCTGTCCATGGCCGAACTCGGCGGCATCCGCGCCGACGGCGGCCGCCCGCTCGACGCGCTCCTGGAGCAGGTGCCCGACGAGTTCGACGCCTGGGTGCGGTCCGTCGTCGAGCGCCTGGAGACCGAGTTCGCCGCCCGCGAGCAGGCCGTCGACGCGGCGTACGCCTCGCTCGCGCACCTCGCCGGCGACCGCGCCGCCTTCGCCCGCGCATCGCGCGCACTGCCCGACCGGCAGCTGCGCTCCGCGATGTTCCTGCGCCTCGACGGGCGCCGCACCGACCTGATGACTTGGCGCGCGCTGCGCCCCGAGAACGCCGACCCGTTCGCCACCGACGAGGAGAACTGACCGTGCCCGTGGTCCATGTGATGACCGGACTGCCGGCCTCCGGCAAGACGACCGCCGCCCGCGCCCTGCAGGAGCGGTCCGAGGGCCGGATGCGCCGGGTGAACCTCGACGACCTGCGCGGGATGCTCGACCTGCCCGGCGGCACCACCGGCGGCGACCGCCGCTCCCGCGCCCACGAGCAGACCGTGCTCGGCATCCAGGACGCCGCGATCCGCGCCGCCGTCGACGACGGCTTCGACGTCGTCGTCGACAACACCCACCTCACCCCGCACATCCCGCGGCGCCTCAAAGCGGCCCTCACCGGCCGCGACGCGGTCTTCGTCGTGCACGACTTCACCGACGTGCCCGTCGAGGAGTGCGTGCGCCGCGACGCCGCCCGCGAGCGGCCGGTCGGCGAGGAGATCATCCGGATCCTCGCCGACAAGCACACCAAGGCTCGCCGCGGCGGCTGGCGGCTCACCGACGCCTGGCTCAACGAGCGCCCCGGCGTCACCCCGTACGTCCCCGACCCCGCACTGCCCAGCGCCGTCCTGTGCGACATCGACGGCACCCTCGCGCTGCGCGGCGACCGCGGCCCGTACGACTTCACCCGCTGCGACCTCGATCTGCTCAACCCGCCCGTGCGCGACGCGCTGCGCGCCTTCCGCGCCGCGCACCGGGACCGGATCGTGCTGCTCTCCGGGCGCAGCGAGGACCACCGGGAGCTCACCGAGGCCTGGCTCGCCCGCCACGAGGTGCCGTACGACGAGCTGTGGATGCGCGGTTCCGACGACGGGCGCTCCGACGACCTCGTCAAGGCCGAGCTCTTCGACGCGCACGTCCGGTCGCGTTACGCGGTGCGCGTGTCGCTCGACGACCGCGACCGGGTGGTCGCGGTGTGGCGCCGGATGGGCCTGCCGACCTGGCAGGTCAACTACGGCAACTTCTGAGCACCGGTCGTGACCCCCGGTCGCGGGCGGCCCTGGAGTCGTGGACCGGCCTCGGTCGCGCGGCGGAGGCCGCCTGCGACCGGGGCCGGATGCCGGGCCGCCGGGCGCCGTCCTAGGGTGGTCATCGGCCCACCGGCTCGCGACCGACCGCCCGACCGAGGAGATGTACTCGCGCATGATCCGCCGCACCGACGAGGTCGAAGACCTCATGCACCGCTTCCCGCACGTCCCGAAGGAGGCGGTGATCAAGGAGGACCTGCTGCGCGGCGGCATCGCCTTCGACGACTCGGCCCTCACCGACTCGGGCGACGAGGCGGCCGGCGAGGTCAAGCCGAAGTCGTACTTCATCTTCTCCTTCGACCACCGCACCCTGCCCGAGCTCGGCCAGGCCGCCCTGCGCCGCCCGCCGGAGGAGATCGTCCTCACCGGCGGCCCGTACGAGCTGCGCCGCACGGTCGTCTCGGTGCGGGTCAACCCCGCCTCCCCGTACCGCGTCGCGGCCGGCGACGACGGCATGCTCGGCCTCTACCTCGACGGGCGCCGGATCGCCGACGTCGGCCTGCCGCCGATGCCGGAGTACTACCGCCACACCCTCTCCAGCGGGAAGTCGGTGATGGAGGTCGCTCCCACCATCCAGTGGGGCTACCTCATCTATCTGACGGTCTTCCGGGTCTGCCAGTACTTCGGCGCCAAGGAGGAGTGCCAGTACTGCGACATCAACCACAACTGGCGCCAGCACAAGGCCGCCGGCCGCCCCTACACGGGCGTGAAGGACGTGGAGGAGGTGCTGGAAGCGCTCGCGATCATCGACAAGTACGACACGGCCGGCGCCTCCACCGCCTACACCCTCACCGGCGGCGCCGTCACCTCCCGCGTCGGCGGCAAGGACGAGGCCGACTTCTACGGGCAGTACGCGCAGGCCATCGAGGAGCGCTTCCCCGGCCGCTGGATCGGCAAGGTCGTCGCCCAGGCGCTGCCCAAGGCCGACGTGCAGCGCTTCAAGGACTACGGCATCCAGATCTACCACCCCAACTACGAGGTGTGGGACAAGCGGCTGTTCGAGCTGTACTGCCCGGGCAAGGAGCGCTACGTCGGCCGCGACGAGTGGCACCGCCGGATCCTCGACTCGGCCGAGGTCTTCGGGCCGCGCAACGTCATCCCCAACTTCGTGGCCGGCGTGGAGATGGCCGAGCCCTTCGGCTTCACCACGGTCGACGAGGCCATCGCCTCCACGACGGAGGGCCTGGAGTACTTCATGTCGCGCGGCATCACGCCCCGCTTCACCACCTGGTGCCCCGAGCCCACCACCCCGCTCGGCAAGGCCAACCCGGCCGGCGCGCCCCTGGAGTACCACATCCGCCTCCTGGAGGCCTACCGCGCCACGATGGAGTCCAACGGCCTGAGCTCGCCCCCCGGCTACGGCCCGGCCGGCCCCGGCCGCGCGGTCTTCTCGGTGAGCTCGTTCATGGACAGCCTGCCCGCCGAGGACTGATCGGGAGAAGCGTCAGAGGTGACGTGGGCGGTGTCATGCACAGGCTTTAGCATGACCGCCCATGGGAACGAGTGAGGACGACAGACCGCTGGTGGACGGGCGGTTCCGGCTGGTCGGCCGACTGGGCAGCGGCGGCATGGGGACGGTGTGGCGGGCGCGGGACGTCGCCCTCGACCGGGACGTCGCCCTGAAGGAGGTCCGGCCGCCGGACCCGGCCGTCGAGGAGGCGAGCCCCGGCTTCACCGCCCAGCTGCGCGAGCGGGCGCTCCGCGAGGCCCGCGCCCTCGCCCGGCTCTCCCACCCGCACGTCGTGACCATCCATCACATCGTCGAGCCGGGCGACGGCGCCCACCCGTGGATCGTGATGGAGCTGGTCCCCGGCCGGTCGCTCGCCGACCGGCTGGCCGACGGTCCTATGGCGCCCGCCGAGGCCGTCACCCTCGGCCGCCAGGTCCTGTCCGCGCTGCGCGCCGCCCACGCCGCCGGCATCCAGCACCGCGATGTGAAACCCGCCAACGTCCTGCTCCGTGAGGACGGCAGCGCCGTCCTCACGGACTTCGGCATCGCCGCCTTCAGCGAGACCACCTCGCGGCTCACCTCCACGGGCGACGTCATCGGCTCCGCCGAGTTCATCGCCCCGGAGCGGCTGCGCGGCGAGGAGGGCAACCCGGCCTCCGACCTGTGGTCCCTCGGCATGCTCCTGTACGTGGCGGCCGAGGGCCACCACCCGCTGCGCCGCGCCACCAGCCTGGCCACGGTCGTCGCCGTGCTCGACGACCCGATCCCCGCGCCGGTACGGTCCGGGCCGCTGGCCCCGGTCCTCGCCCAGGTCCTCGTGCGCGACCCGGCGGCCCGGCCGGACGGCGCGCTCCTGGACCGGCTGCTCGCGGAGGCCGAGGCGCCCGAGACCCCGACCCCGGCACCGACCCCGGGCGCTGTTCCGGCTCCGGCACCGGCACCGGCACCGGCTCCCGTTCCGGCACCGGCCGGGTTCGGGGCGCCGTACGCCCACCCCGCCTACGGCACCCCGGCTTCGCCCGCTCCGGCGCCCGGCCCGTCCCCGTGGGGCGCGCCGACCGCTCCGGCGGCCCCGCCCCGTACCCGTACCACCGCCACGGCCGGCCGCCGGGCCGTGCTGGTCGCCGGAGCCGCGGTCCTCGTCACCGCCGTGGTGCTCGGAGTGGTGCAGCTGCTGCCCGACCGCGGCGACGGCACCGACGCGGACGCCGGCGCCAAGGGCGGATCGACGCCGTCGACGGCGGCCCGTACGCCCGGCGGAGGCACGACCGGCACCCCCACCCGGACGCCCACCGCCACCCCGACCGGCTCCGCCGCCCCCGCGCCGCAGGGCAGCCTGCTCACCCCGGCCAACGTACGGGCGGTGCTCAAGGCGTTCCGCGACGCGACCGGCACCACCACCATGAAGGAGTTCAACGTCTACGAGGAGCACGCGTCCGCCGAGATCCCGACCAAGCCCGGGGCGAAGACGTACGACAACTACGCGTACCGCGACGGCGTCGTCACGAAGACCGGCCCCGGCGGGACCATCGACGCCCCGGACGAGCAGCCCTTCGACGTCGCCGCGATGGCCTGGGACACGCTGCCCGCGCTGATCGCCCGGGGCGAGCGCGAACTGAACGTCGAGAACCCCTCGCAGCGCTATGTGATCGTCGACCGCTGGACCTTCAACGAGGACCGGCCCTCGATGCGCTTCTACCTCCTCAACGCGTACCACGCGACCGGCTATCTGGTGGCCGATCAGAAGGGAAAGGTCGTGGACACGTACGCGGCGGACTGAGCCGGGCCCTTCCGCGGTGAATCATGGACGGGCGCGGAGCCGCCGGGCCGCGCTCCCCTCGCGGAAGGAGCCTGACGCGGATGCGTACGCTGCTCGTGGACGCGGCCCGCGCACTGGTCCCGCCGAAAGGGGACCGGCACGGCCCGCTGCCCCCACTGCTCCTCGCCCTCACGGTGCTGACCGGCCTAGTGGACGCGGTCAGCTTTCTGGGCCTCGGTCACGTCTTCGTCGCCAACATGACGGGCAACGTGGTGTTCCTCGGCTTCGCCCTCGCCGGCGCCCAGGGACACTCCGTCCTCGCCTCCGGCGTGTCGCTCGCCGCCTTCGTCACCGGGGCGGCGGCCGGCGGCCGTTTCGGTGGACGGCTCGCCGCGCACCGCGGGCGCCTGATCGCCGGGGCGATGACCGTGCAGGCCGCGCTCTTCGCCGCCGCGCTCGTCGTGTCCGTGGTGGTCGGCAGCCTGGAGGGAAGGCCCGCCCGCTTCCTGGTGATCGTGCCGCTCGCCCTCGCGATGGGGCTGCAGAACTCCGTCGCCCGCCGGCTGGGCGTCCCGGACGAGACCACGACCGTGGTGAACCAGACCCTCACCGGCCTTGTCGCGGACACCGCCCAGGTCGGCGGAGCGGCACACCGCCGCGGCCGCCGCGCCCTGTCGGTGATCGCCCTGTGCCTGGGCGGACTGACGGGCGGTCTGCTCCTGTTCGGCTCCGGTATTCCACTGGTCCTCGGCGTCGGCCTCGGCCTGCTCGCGACGGCCGCCGCCGTGCTGTGGCGGCTCTCGACCCCGGACGCGGTGTGGGCGACCGCCCCCTAGCGAGAGGGGAGAGCTAGCGGCGGACGGGGGTGTCCCGTACCGGGTGCTTGCTGAGGATCGAGACCCGGTTGAAGGCGTTGATGGTGATGGCCACCCAGATCACCGCGGACAGCTCGTTCTCGGTCAGCGCCTCCCGTGCCTCGGCGTAGGCGTGTTCCTGGGCGAGGGCGTCCGCCGGGTGGGTGGTCGCCTCCGCGAGGGCGAGCGCGGCGCGCTCGCGCGGGGTGAAGAGCTCGGTGTCGCGCCAGGCGGCGAGCACGCCGATCCGGCGGGTGGTCTCGCCGGCGCGGAGCGCGGCGCGGGTGTGCACGTCCAGGCAGTACGCGCAGCCGTTGAGCTGCGAGACCCGCAGGTTCACCAGCTCCACCAGGACGCGGTCGAGGCCCGCCTCGGCGGCGGTCGTCCGGACGGCCTCGGCCGTCTTCACGAGCGCCTGGTAGGCGGCGGGGCTCTGCTTGTCGACGTACACCCGCTGCTCGCTCACCGTCTGCTCCCTCGCCGTCGTCCCGGGTTGTCCTCGGGACTATTATCACCCATGATTGTTGAATCGGAAACTATCTTGTTCGGTGAGAGGGGTCGGGAATGGGTGCCAACGAGGTCGAGGTCCTCACGGCCCGGGACGTCCCGCTGGGCGGCCCGCGCGCCATGACCGTACGACGGACCCTGCCGCAGCGGTCGCGCACCCTCATCGGCGCGTGGTGCTTCGCGGACCACTACGGCCCCGACCTGGTGGCCGAGTCCGGCGGCATGGACGTGGCCCCGCACCCGCACACCGGGCTGCAGACCGTGAGCTGGCTGTTCACCGGCGAGATCGAGCACCGCGACAGCCTGGGCACCCACGCGTACGTCCGCCCGGGCGAGATCAACCTCATGACCGGCGGCCACGGCATCAGCCACTCCGAGGTCTCCACCCCCGAGACCACCGTCCTGCACGGCGTCCAGCTCTGGCTCGCCCTCCCCGACGCCCACCGCCACACCCCGCGCGCCTTCCAGCACCACGCCCCGAAGCCGGTCCGCGTCGACGGCGCCGAACTCCGGGTCTTCCTCGGCACCCTGGCCGGCGACACCTCCCCGGTCCGCACCTTCACCCCGCTGCTCGGCGCCGAACTCCTCCTCGACCCCGGCGCCACCGTCACCCTCGACACCGAACCCGCCTTCGAGCACGGCCTCCTCGTCGACGAGGGCGACATCCGACTCGACGCCACCGTCCTCCACCCCACCGAACTCGGCTACACGGCCCCCGGCCGCACCTCCCTCACCCTCACCAACACCTCCCCGCACCGCGCCCGCGCCGTCCTCCTCGGCGGCACCCCCTTCGGCGAGGAGATCATCATGTGGTGGAACTTCATCGCCCGCACCGACGCCGAGATCCGCCAGGCGAGGGAGGACTGGATGACCGGCGACCGCTTCGGCGAGGTCCACGGCTACCCGGGCGACCGCCTCCCGGCCCCGGAGCTCCCCACGACCCCGCTCAAGGCCCGCCGCAACCCGCGCTGACCCGGGGGTTTCGGTCATCTATGCTTCTGAGCGGCCACGAGGCGATGGACCACATGACGCCGATCATGAAGATCCTGGGGAATCGAGTGACCGCCGCAACGTGCCCGGGCGGTGCGGGTAGCCCGGCTCTCGCCGCGAACAGAAATCCCAGGGAGAAGTGAGGTATGTCAGTGATCTGCGTCGGAGGCATGATCGGGATCGGCAAGACGAGCGTGGCCGAGCTGCTCGCGAAGGAGCTCGGCAGCCACGTCTTCTACGAGACCGTGGACGACAACCCGATCCTGCCGCTCTTCTACACGGCGAGCCCCGAGGAGATACAGGCGAAGCGCTACCCCTTCCTGCTCCAGCTCTACTTCCTGCAGACGCGGTTCGCCGCGATCAAGGAGGCGTACAAGCAGGGCGACAACGTCCTCGACCGGTCCATCTACGAGGACTGGTACTTCGCCAAGGTCAACCACGACCTGGGCCGCATCAGCTCCCTCGAGATGCAGGTGTACGAGGGGCTGCTGGAAGAGATGATGCGCGAGATCGACGGCCTGCCGTACCGCAAGGCACCCGACCTCATGGTCTACCTCAAGGCGGACTTCGAGACCGTGCTGCACCGCATCGGGCTGCGCGGCCGTGACTTCGAGCAGGACGAGGCCCTCGTCGAGTACTACCGCACGCTGTGGTCCGGTTACGACGACTGGGTGCACAAGCACTACTCGGCCAGCGACGTCCTCGTCATCGACATGAACCGCACCGACGTCGTGAACAACCCCGACGACGCGGCCCGCGTGGCGCAGGAGGTCAAGGACGCCCTGGCCGCCGCCAGGTGCCGCGCCTGACGCCGTAACACCTAGGATGTCGGCCGTCCGGGCGGATGCGCCCGGACGGCAGTTCCTACGGGGGAGAACATCGGTGTTCGGAATCATCAGGCCGTGCCGCCATCGCCTGGGCGAGGGCCTGCGGGTCGAGTGGATGGCGCATCTGTGCGGGCTGTGCCTGGCGCTGCGCAGCGAGTACGGGCAGTTCGCGAGGGTCGCGACCAACTACGACGGCCTGATCGTCTCGGTGCTGACCGAGGCGCAGTCGGAGCGCACCGGGGACTGGCGGCGCGGAGCGGGCCCGTGCCCGCTGCGCGGGATGCGGTCGGCGGACGTGGCGCAGGGGGAGGGCGCGCGGCTGGCGGCGACGGTGTCGCTGGTGCTCGCCGCGGCGAAGATACGTGACCATGTGGCCGACGGCGACGGTCTGTTGGGGCGCCGCCCGGTGGCCCTTGCGGCGCGCCGGATCGCCCACGGCTGGGACCGAGCGGGCGCCGCGGGCGGCGAACGGCTCGGCTTCGACACCGCCGTGCTGCTCGGGGCGGTCGAGCGTCAGCCGGAGGTCGAGCGGTCGACCGGCCACGGGGGCTCGCTGCTTACGGTCACGGAGCCGACCGAGACGGCGACCGCGGCCGCCTTCGCGTACACCGCGGTGCTCACGGACCGTCCGGGCAACGCCGAACCGCTGGCGGAAGCGGGCCGTCTGTTCGGCCGGCTCGCGCATCTGCTGGACGCGGTGGAGGACCTGGACGCGGACCGGGCGTCGGGCGCGTGGAACCCGATCGCCGTGACCGGCGCGGACCGCGCCGAGGTGCGCCGGCTGTGCGACGACGCCGTCCACGGCATCCGACTCGCCCTGTCCGACGCCGTGTTCGTCGACGGACGGCTGGTACATGCGCTGCTGGGTGGCGAGTTGGAACGTGCCGTCGACCGGGTCTTCGACCCCCGGCATCGCCACCACCAGCATCGGCACCAGCACCAGCAGCAGCCGGGGCGGCGGGCGCGGGGCCTGCGCATCGTGCCCTGGCTGGGACGTCGTACGCCGACGGAAACGCCCGTGGAATCTGCCCCGCAGACCGGTGAAGGTGCGGCCTGCGGCGTCGGGGCGATGGCCTCGGGCCGGCCGCAGGAGGGGCAGTGCCGGCGGTGTCACGAGTGGCGCAGGCTGTGCCCGGACTGCCGGCTCTGCTACAGCTGCTGCCGCTGCAGCGACGACGACGGCACGGACGACGGTGAGCCCATACAGTTCGGCGACGGCAACAGCGGCGGCGGTTCGAGCCGGGACGGTTCCGGCGGCGACGGCTGGTTCGGCGGGCGGGGCGGCGGCAACTCGGGCGGCGGCTCGGGTGGTTCGGGTGGCGGGCACGGGTTCGGCGGCTCCGGTGGTTCCGGCGGTGGGTCGGGCGACGGCTGTGGCGGCGGTGGTGGCGGCTGCTGCAACCCGTGCAAGTGCTGCTGCGACTGCTGCGACTGAACCGGGTCTCCCGCCACTGCGCGGGGCGGCCGCCTACCGCTTGTCGTCCCGAAGCCACGCCAGCTTCTCCTCGGCCGCCTGCTCGCGGGGATGCCCCGGCCCGTAGATGCGCCGGTAGTCGCGGACGCAGCGGTCCAGGAGCGCGGTGGCCTCGGCGTACCGCCCCACGTCGATCAGGACGTTGGCGAGGTTGTCCCGGGTCGACACGGTGACCGGGTGGTCCTCGCCGTTCAGGGCGACCCGGCCGGCCAGGACGTCGCGCAGCACCGGGACGGCGTCCTCGTACCGCTCCATGGCGTGCAGGACGGCGGCCAGGTTGTTGCGCGCCGTGAAGGTGTTCTCGTGGTGGGGTCCCACGGTCGCCTCGAAGGACCGGATGACGGCCCGGAGCTGCGTCTCCGCCTCGGCGTGGCGATTCAGCCGTACGAGCACGGCACCCAGGTTGGCCCGGGCCGCCGCGGTGCGCTCGTGGTCGGGACCGTAACGCCGCTCAAGCCGGGGCACGAGGCCGCGCAGTGCCCGCTCCGCCTCCTGATGGCGGGCGCACTTGATCAGCGAGGCCGCGTGGGAGTTGGCGGCGGTCAGCACGTCCGGATGGTCGGGTCCGAGCAGCCTGGTGCGCCGCTCGAGCACGTCCCGGGCCAGCGGTTCTGCCTCGGGTGCGCGCCTGAGGTCCTCCAGGACGACCGCGAGCCCGGCCGCGCTGCGCAGGGTGTCGGGGTGATCGCGCCCCAGGGTCTCCGACTGCCCGCGGAAGGTGTCGCGCCAGGCCGATTCGGCGAGTTGCAGCTGACCGGTCCTGTGGAGCAGGGCGGCGAGTTCGGCAGAGGTGCGCAGGGTCTCCGCGTGGTGGGGGCCCAGGACCGTCCACTGGCCCCGGGCCACCTGCTGGTAGTACGCCACCGCCTCCTCGCCGCGACCGGGCGTCGAGCCCAGCACGCGGGCCAGTTCGCGTACGGCGTCGAGCGCGTCCGGGTGCTCGGGGCCCAGCCGTTCGATGGCGGCGCGGGCGCGCATGGTGTGCCACTCCTCGGGGGAGATCTCGACCCGCACGATCTCCTGCTCGGGACCGCCGTCCGTCACCTCGGTGAGGGTGATGTGCCCGCCGACCGGCCGTCCCTGTCCCTGCTCTTGTCCCTGTTCCTGCCCCTGCCCCTGGCGCTGTCGCTGCTGCTGTTCTTGATCTTCCTGGGCGGCCTTGCGCCGCCACCACCGGCTCATCGCGACTGTCTCCTTCGGTCGGGGGCGCCTCAGGCGCCCGCGTGTACGTGGGCGGCCCACAGGCTCGGGCTGGCGGCGAACGCGGCCCGGCACTCCCGGACCGCCTGGTGCAGCGCGGCCGCCGTCCGGCTGTCGTCAAGGGCCGGCCCGCCGTCGCCGTCGTCGGTACGAAGCCGCCGGTAGAGGAGGCGGGTGACACGGACCGCCACGACGTCGTGCACCGGCCAGAGCGTGCCGACGGCCTGGGGATACCCCGCGAGCTGGAAGGCGGAGGTGATGTGGATGGACTCGTCGGCCAGGTGCCCGTCGGCGCGCGCCGTTTCGCAGGCCGAGAGCACCACGAGCCGCGCGGCCGGCAGGTCGAGCCGGGCGATCTGCCGGACCGTCAACGGCCGGGTCGGATGGTCGTGCACCAGGAGCCGGCCCGCCGAGGGGGCGGCGGGTTCACTGACTCCGTGGCAGGCGAAGTGGACGCACGGGTGATCCGGCAGGGCGGCCATGACCCGGTCGAAGGTGGCCTCCTCCCCGTACAGCACATCGGTCGGCAGCAGCGCGCGCAGCGTCTCCGCCTCGCGTCGTGCTCCGCCGAGCGGCCGGGCTCCTGGCGTGTCGGGGAGCGCGACGGCGAGGAGCCGGCCGGCCGGGCGCGGGGCGGCGGCCCGGTCCCGGGCGTACCGGAGCGCCCGGACGGTCGGCGTGTAGGAGGAGACCACCCGGTCCATGACGGTCCGCGGTGCCGGCCCCGGCTCACTCGTACCCTGCGGTACGACGTCGACGGCCTCGTCATGGTGGCCTGCCGCGTGCAGGGGCAGGGCGGCCAGCGTCCCGCCCGGCGACCACCACAGCCGGGGCAGCTCGCCCCCGTCCCCGCC
This sequence comes from Streptomyces fradiae, assembly GCF_041270065.1. Classification (NCBI taxonomy): domain Bacteria; kingdom Bacillati; phylum Actinomycetota; class Actinomycetes; order Kitasatosporales; family Streptomycetaceae; genus Streptomyces; species Streptomyces fradiae. The sequence goes on from NZ_CP065958.1 coordinate 7,739,769, forward strand.
CCCGGCCCCGGGAACCACGGGAGCACCGGAGAGGCCGAGCCGGTCGAGTACGGGGCCGGTGACGTGGTCCCAGGTCCACGCCAGGACCTGGGCGACGGTCCGCTGGGCGGCCTTGTCGCGGGCGGGGTCCATCGCGTCGGCGAGCGCGCGCCGGAGCCGGTCGGCCTGTGCGCCGACCGCGTCCGGCGTTGCCTGCGGCAGGGGTACGAGCAGGACGCCCTCCGGACGCAGGACGAGGGCGTCGCTGCGGTAGCCGCTGCAGTAGGCGAGCACCACCGGGCCGTCCTGCGCGCACGCGAGCAGCGCGTTCTCGTCCGGTGCGCCGAGGAAGTCGGCGAAGCCCGGTGCCCGGCGGATCTCCGCCACCAGCTCCTCTAGGCGGCTCGCCAGGGTGTGCCGCTGGTCCGCGGTGGCGGGCGGCAGCCGGCCCAGAGCCGCTTCCGCCGCGTCGACGGCTTCGAGCGCGTCGAGCCGGTCACGGATCGAGACGAACCGCTCGGCGAGACCCGGATGGGCGCCGCGCAGCCGCCCGATCCCGTCCCGGGTGTCCATGGCCCGGCTCAGCAGGACGCCCCGGCCCTGTTCCAGGAGCGACACCGCGTGCTCCGCACGCCCCGCGTTGACCGCGCAGGCGGCGGCCTCGGCGGCGAGCCCCCGCACCCGGGACAGGCCGCGCTCCTGGTCGCCGCGGGCCAGCCGGCCGGACGTGGCGAACGGCAGGAGCTCCAGGGCCGCTTCATGGCCGCGCAGCGCCTCGCTCCAGCGGAGGCCTGCCGCCGCGGCGGCTCCCCAGTCCCAGGCCGCGAGAACCCGCTCGTAGGCGGGCAGGGTCCTCGTACCGGCGGCCTGCCGGTAGGCGTCCTCGGCGGCCCGCAGCACGGCCGGGTCGCCGTCCTGGTGGTGCAGGGCGCGTAACGCGTCGCCGTACGTGTGCAGATAGGTGCCGTGGGCCGGATCGCCCTCCGGGGCGGACCAGACGGCGCGGCCCAGGTCGCTGACCGCCTGCTCAAGCAGCCCTTCGCGGGGGCTGTGGTGATGCTTCGTCAGGCGCGTGGATCCGAGGTTCGAGAGGACGAGCGCCAGTGCCGGATCGCCGTACGGGATGTGCCCGGCGGCCTCCTCGAGGAGGGCGGCCGCCTCGTCGAGGTCCGCCACGTCGGGGTGTGCCGTTTCGGGGTTCGTCACGTCGAGGTTCGTCACGTCGGGGTCCGCGACGCCGGGGTCGGCCGTCGCGGGGTCCGTCCTGTCGGCGCGCCCGCCGAACCGTCCGCGCAGGGCGTTGGCCAGGTGGTTCAGCCGGTCCGCGCGGACCGCTCCGGTCCGCGGGGCCAGGGCCAGGGCGCGACGGGCGGTGTCGACCGCCTCGTCGGCGGCGGCCGGGTCGCCCGTCGCGCCGTGCCAGCTCTGCAGCACCACGCCGAGGTTGGCGAGGCGGGCGGCCTGCGCGGTGGGGGAGGCGGGAGCCGCGTCGAGCGCGGTCCGGGCCAGTCGGGTGGCTTCCCGGAGGGATTCCAGGTCGCCCGTCTGCAGGCCGCGCTCCCGCAGGGTGACGGCGAGATTCGCCAGGGTGTCGGCGTACGGGCCGGTGCCCGGCCGCTGCTGGGCCAGGGCGGACCGGAGGACGGCGATCGCCTCGTCGAGCACCGTCGCGTCCCCGGTCGACTGGGCCAGCCGGTGCAGGGTGTTGCCGAGGGTGTTCATCCCCATGGCCCGCTCGGGGGCGCCGGCGTCGTACAGCGGCAGGGCCTCGCGCAGCAGCTGGACGGACTCATGGAGCAGCCCGGGATCGCCGTTGCCCTCGGCGGCCAGCCGCAGGGCGACGGCCAGACCGGCGAGCCGCGCGGGGTGTTTCGGGTGGCCGGCCCGGCTCTCGGCCAGGGCGGTGCGGTGCACCTCCAGCATCTCGGCGCGGTGCGCCTCGTCGGTGTCGTGATCGTGCCGGCTGCGCAGTCCCTGGGAGAGGTTCGCAAGGACGAGCGGGCGCACCTCGCTGCCCGGCGGGCTCTCCCGCAGGGCCGTCCGCCACTGGTCCAGGGCCTCGCGCAGCGCCGCGGTGTCGCCGCTGTGCAGATAGGCGCTGTGCAGCGCCGTGGCGAGGTTGTTGCGGTAGCCGGGCCGGTCGGGCGAGCCGGGCGGCAGGATCTCCAGCGCGCCCCGCAAGGCGCTCGTCGCCCGCGCGAGATCCGTCCCGTCGGCGGTCCCATCAGGCGTGTCGTCGGCTGGTCCGGCCCGCCGGGAGACCTCGCCGCCGCGCGCGCCGTTGTCGTGCCGCTCCTGCAGGGCCTCGCCGAGCGCGGCCAGCGTCTGCGCGCCGGTCGTGGCGTCCTGCGGCAGGCCGGCCGCCCGGTCGAACAGCTCGACCGCCCGGTCGAGATCGCTCGCCCGCCCGTAGAGGTCGAAGCATCGCCGGTACGTCAGGGCGAGGACGACCACGTCCTGAGGGCGCACAGGATCGACGGACACCCGTTCATGACCGAAGGCGACCAGCGCGCTCAGATCACCGGCGTCGAGGGTCAGTTGCCACCGCCGGTGCAGGGCGATCAGGAGATTTCCGGCGCGGCCCGGCACGGAGGCGTCGCCGGGCTCCGTGGCCGCGAGCTCCCGGCGGTACGACCGGATGGCCTCGTCGAGCGCGTCGCGGTCGCCCGTTCTCAGATGGCGCAGCAGCAGTTGATCGCCACCGGGCCGTGTGCCGCCGGGTCCTCCGGCTCCCGTCGCATCCGCCGCGCTGACCACGACCACCCCCGGTTGACGCCGCCCCGGACCGTACGTCCTCCGCACCCTCCGCGCGTCCCGCGCCCTCGCGAGTCCCCGCACGTACCGGCCTGTGTTCACGATAGCCAAGAAGCCCTCGGATCGCCGGGGTTGGGACATACAATCGGCGCCAAGCGGCAAGCGGCGTCCGAGGGGGAGCGGGAGCGTGGCGAACACGGCCGACGGAGCGACGAACACGGACCCGGGCGACGCACGGCTGCAGGAGCTCTGCCGCCGGCTCGCGGATCCCTCGTCCTCACCGGAGTTCGACGCGCTCGGCGAGCCGGGGGCGCGGCTCGTCGAGGCCATCGCCGCCGCCCTGCGCGACGGCCGTTCCCTCCAGCAACTCGGCGATCACCTCGACGAGTTGGAAGAGCTGTTGCTGGCCGCGGGCCACAGCGCCGGACTCGGCTCGTACCGTACGACGCCCCCGTCCACCGGCCCCGTGTTCCAGAGTCTGCCGGTGGCGGGACCGGCGCATCCCGCGCTGTACTTCCTGGCCTGTCCCGCGGGCCGGTGCGGTCGCGTGGAGGCGCCGGACGACGGCGCCCCCGATCAGCCCGCCTGCGGCCTCCTCGGCCGACCGCTGAACCCGCTGTCGCTCCGGTGACCAGCGCCTTCCTCAGCGCGCTGGGGGGCCGGATCGCGGAGCGGTGGCTGACGCTGCTCGCACTGCCCGGACTGCTCTTCGTCGCCGCCGTCACCACGGCGACGGTGCTCGGCCACGAACACGCGGCCGACGTGGGGAAGTTGCGGACCTGGCTCGACACGCTCGCCGCCTCCCCCGCGTCCCGGAGCATCGGCACCGTCGCCCTCGTGGCCCTGGGGGTGCTGCTCGTCGCGGCCGCGATCGGCGCGGCCGCCCAGGCCCTCGGCGCCGGGGTGGAGCTCCTCTGGTGCGCCGAGCCCCGCGGGCACCTCCTGCGGCGCCTCGCCGACCGCCGGCTGCGCAGATGGCGGGCCGCCGACGCCGCGTTCCGCGCCGCCCTGGTCACGGCCGGCCGGGCCCGTCTCGCCGGGGCGGACGACGCCGACCGGCTCGCCGGGCTCGCGGAGAGCCGCTTCGCCGAGCGGGACCGCATCGCCGCCGCCTCGCCTCGCCACCCCTTCGGCATGGGCGACCGGCTCGCCGCACCCGGGCAACGGCTGTGGCGCGCCTACCGCCTGGACCTGGCGGCGGCCTGGCCCCGCCTCTGGCTCCTCGCAGCCGACGGCACCCGCGCCGAACTGCACGCCGCCCGCCTGAGGTTCGGCGCGGCGGCGCGCCTGTGCGCCTGGGGCGGCGGGTATCTGGTCCTCGGCGTGTGGTGGTGGCCGGCCGCCCTGATCGGCATCGCCTCCGTCGCCGTCGGCCTGCACCGCGGCCGGGCCGCCGCCGACGCGTTCGCCGAACTCACCGAGGCCCTCGCCGACCTCCATGTCCGCGACCTGGCGGCCGCCCTGGGCATCGACTCCGCGGCGTCCCTGGACCGCGCGCTCGGCGAACGCCTCTCCCGGGTTCTGCGCAAGCCCGGCTGAGGCCCCCGTATCACCGGCACCGGCACCGGCACCGGCCCTGACACGGGCCATGGGAGTCCTGGGCCCCTCGGTGGCGGCCGTCACCACGAGCCGGCTGGTCACGGGGACACGCGTCGGCGAAGCGGTCGTCCTCTCGTACACTCTCGAGTTCAAGGTCATCCTGCTGGGCCTCCTCGTCGCGGCCCTCGCCGAAGCCTTCCGCCGTGGCGCGAGGCTTCGCGCCGCCACGGAAGGGCTCGTCTGATGCCACCGGATGAGGACTACCGCATCGCGGTCCGCCTGGACCGGTTGCCGGCGGACCGGGAGATGACCCTGGCACAGCCGGCGACCCGGGTCGGCGTCATGGTGGTCAACCTCTCGGTGCGGAAGAACGGGCGCGCGAAGGCGATCCGCTTCTCCACACTCAGCGCGATCTGCCGGGAACTGGACTGCCGGCCGGGTGACCTGCTGAGCTTCGAAGGCCCCTGAAATCGGGGCCGCGCCGCCCCGCGGAATTCCGGGAGAGGGAGGAGAGACGACATGAACGAGTCCGTCGGCGAGTCCGGGCTTGAGCGGATCGATCTGGGCGAGGTGCCGTACACCGAGGCGAGCGAGGAGATGAGGGGCTGGGTCGAGCGGCGGCGGGCCGGGGAGATCCCGGACCGGCTGGTCCTGCTGACCCACCCGCCGGTCATCACGTACGGCTCGCGCACGCCCGTCGACCAGCTGCCCCGCGCCGACTCGCCGATCCCGCTCGTCGAGGTCGACCGCGGCGGCCAGGCCACCTACCACGGGCCGGGCCAGCTCATCGGCTACTTCGTGCTGCACCTGGGGGAGCGCGGGCCCGGTGACGTGGTGCGCTGGGTGGAGAACGGGCTCGTCGCCGCTCTGGACTCGCTCGGCTTCGAGACCGTACGGCGCGACACCCCGCCCGGCGCCCAGAGCCTGGTCGGCGTGTGGACGCCCCGCCACGACAAGCTCGTCTCCATCGGCATGCGCATCCGCAACAAGGTGACGAGCCACGGCTTCGCCCTCAACATCTCCTCCGACCTCGACGAGTTCACCCGCTTCACGGCCTGCGGACTGCCCGAGGTCGCCATGACCTCACTGGCCGAGATGGCCGCCGAACAGGGCCGGCCCGCACCCACGGAGGCCGCCGTCCGCGACGCCGTGGCCCGCGCCTTCGGTGCGGTCGCACCCGCCACCGCCGGGCCCCGGCACGGCTGACCCGTTCCCGTACGCACACAATCTGACCCCCACATCCCACCCCCCACTCCCACCCCAACCCCCGGTCACCACAGGAAGGTTCCTCATGACCCAGCCCGCAGGCACCCCCGTCGTCCGCCTAAACGAGCCCCGGCACCGTTACGAGATCCTGGTCGACGAACAGCGCGCCGGGCTCACCGCCTTCCGGGACCGCGGCGAGCAGCGCGTCTTCTTCCACACCGAGGTCGACGAGGCGTACGCCGGGCAGGGCCTGGCCTCGATCCTCGTCGAGCAGGCGCTGAACGACGTGCGCGCCACCAAGAAGCGGATCGTGCCCGTCTGCCCGTACGTCGCGAAATTCCTGAAGAAGCACGAGGAGTACGCCGACATCACCGACGCGGTGACGCCCGAGGTCCTGGAGTGGCTGGACGTCCAACTCGCCGGCCGCTGATCGTCACCGACGGCCGCTGCCTCTCGTCGGCACGAACCGGCCCGGGCCCGGACCCCGCAACTTGCAGCAATCCCCTGCAAGATCTTGCGCGGCGGTCCGGGCCGCTGTTTGACTGCCCCGCATGAGCAGTGACGCCTCCATCGCCCCCGACGCCGCCCCCGACGCCGCCCCCGGCCGGGACATCGACGTCCTCGTCCTCGGCGGCGCCGGCGTCGACACCATCGTCTACGTGCCCGAGCTGCCCCTGCCGCTCGCCGACAGCCACATGATCGGCACCGGGATCGTCACCCGCGCCGGCCAGACCGGCGACTTCGTCGCGCTCGGACTGCACCGCCTCGGCCTGCGCATCCACCACCTCGACCTGCTCGGCGCCGACCCCGAGGGCGACCTCGTCCGCGCCCTCCACCGCGAGCACGGCATCGCCCTCACCGACGTGCCCCAGCCCACCGGCACCAAGCGGGCCGTCAACCTCGTCGGCCCCGACGGGCGCCGGCTCTCCCTCTACGACGCCACCCGAGGCAGCGACGCCGACCGGCTGCCGCCCGGCACCGTGCGTGCGCTCGCCGCCCGCAGCCGGCACGCCCACGTCTCGATCACCCAGCCCTGCGCCCACGCCCTGCCCGAGCTCCGCGCCGCCGGCGTCACGATCTCCACCGACCTGCACGACTGGGACGGCCGCGACGCCTACCACGAGCCGTTCGCCCTCGCCGCCGACCTGGTGTTCGTCTCCGCCACCGCGCTCGACGACCCCGAGCGCACCCTGCGCGACCTCCTCGCCCGCGGCCGCGCCTCCATCGCCGTCGCCACCGACGGGGCCGCCGGCGCGTACCTCCTCACCGGCCCCGACGAGCCGCTCGTGCACGTCCCGGCCGTCACCCCGACCGCGCCCGTCGTCGACAGCAACGGCGCGGGCGACGCGTTCGCCGCCGGATTCCTGCACGCCTGGCTGGCCGGCGCCCCCGCCCGTATCTGCGCCCTCCACGGCAGCATCGCCGGCGCCCACGCCTGCACCGTCCCCTCGACCCGCGCCGAGGCCATCGGCCGCGACGCCCTTCTCGCCGAGGCGACCCGACTCGGTGCCGATGTCGGGGCCGATGCCGATGCCGATGCGGCGGACGCTGCCGCCGCCGGTGGTCCGGGGCACGGTGCCCGGCATGTCAGGATCGAGGGATGACAGAGAAGATCATCGCGGCGTGCGACGGCGCCTCCAAGGGCAACCCCGGACCCGCCGCCTGGGCCTGGGTCATCGGGACCGAGGACGGCGAGATCGCCCACTGGGAGGCCGGACCGCTCGGCACGGCCACCAACAACGTGGCCGAACTCACCGCCCTCCTGCGCCTGTTGGAGCGCATCGACCCCGCCGTGCCGGCCGAGGTGCGGATGGACTCGCAGTACGCGATGAAGGCCGTCACCACCTGGCTGCCCGGCTGGCGGCGCAAGGGCTGGAAGACCTCGGCCGGCACCCCCGTCGCCAACAAGGAGCTGGTCGTCCGGATCGACGAACTGCTCACCGACCGGCGCGTGGAGTTCGTCTACACCCCCGCCCACCAGGTCGACGGCGACCCGCTGAACGACGCCGCCGACCGGGCCGCGAGCCACACCGCCCGCAGTCAGCAGCCCGCCGGCTCGGACGAGGGCTCGCCGCTGCCCCCGCCGGAGCCCGGCTCGGCCCGCCCCGCCGCCGCCAAGCGTCCCCGCAAGGCCACCGGCGCCCCCGGTTCGCCGCGCGCCGGTACGCGCTCCGGTGGCTCCGGTACGCGTTCCGGTTCGTCCGCGCCCAGCCTCAAGGCCCGCTTCCCGGGACGCTGCCGCTGCGGCCAGGCGTACGCCAAGGGCGACACCATCACCAAGAACCCCGACGGCTGGGGCCACCCCGCCTGCGCCGAAGCCGCCTCGTAGGCGCTGACCAGGCATTTCACGGGCTCCGGCGACCGCTGCACAGTGCGGTCGCCGGAGCCCTTTCCGGTGCCGGCCGCCAGGCCCCCGGAGGCTCTCGTAAAGCTTCCGAAACCCTCCGCTGGGCCGAATGAGGGATGGGGTGAACCGGACATTCACTCAGCCGTGCGCGCGGGTTCGTGTGGGGTTCTGTTCTCAGGGGCCCCGGGGCTGCATACTGTTCCTCCCGCCACCGATGGCGAACCGTTTCACTTGCCCATTTCCCCTTGGGCAAGGTGGTCGTCACCGGGCCGGGAACCCCTCCCTTGCGTCGCCGCCGCGATCCGGCGTGCGATGACCCCTGCCCGTGAAAGACCCGAGGACCCGTGCCAGTACCTGTAGTCCTTACCGGGCGCACCGTGCGCCTGGAGCCGCTGGCCATGCGCCACGCCGAGGGCATCGCCTGGGCGGGCGCACTGGATCGTGCGGCCTATGCGTACACGTCCGTGCCCCACGGCCTTGATGCCTCCTGCGACTACATCGCCCGCGCTCTCGCCGAACAGGCGCAAGGCCGGGCCCTGCCGTTCGCCCTGGTCGACCCCCATACCGGCCGGGTTCTCGGATCGACCCGCTTCCTGGAACTCGACTACTGGCGCGGGCCGGTGATTTGGCCGCCGGTCACCGGGGTGCCCAACGGCGACCCCCTGACCGCGGTGCCCGACGCCGCCGAGATCGGCAACACCTGGATCTCCAGCGAGGCCCGCGGCACCGGCGTCAACACCGAGGCCAAGTACCTCATGCTGCGGCACGCTTTCGAGACCTGGGGCCTGCGCCGGATCTCCATGCGCGCCGACGCCCGCAACACCCGCTCCCGCGTCGCCATCGAGCGGCTCGGCGCGAGCTGCGAGGGCGTCCGCCGTGCCCACTCGCGCGGCCTGGACGGCGTGGTCCGCGACACCGCGTTCTACTCCATCCTCGACGAGGAGTGGCCGGCCGTCCGCGGCATCATTGAGCTCCGCCTCCCGGGCATGCGCCCGCCGGCGCCGCTCCCGGCGGCGGGCTTCCCGGGCCAGTCCCTGGAACCCGGCGGCGCGGGCGAACTGCTGCCCGCCTGACACCCGGTCCGGCGTTCGGAGGCCGCCACCAGAGGCGGCCACGAACGCCGGACCCGGACTCCCGGCCACGAACGCCGGACCCGGACTCCCGGACCCGGACTCCCGGACCCGGACTCCCGGACCCGGACTCCCCTGACCCGGACTCCCGGACCCGGACTCCCGGACTACACCCGGAGCCGCCCCGGCTGAGCCGCGGCCTGCGGCCCCGGCGGCGGAGCGGCCGGCGGCGACGGGCACAGCACGTCGTCGAGGCCGGCGAGCCGCACCAGGCGCAGGATCATCGGCTGGTCGCAGACGAGCCGCCAGGCCGCGCCCCGCTCCCGGACCCGCTGCGCGCAGCGCACCAGGAGCCCGAGCCCCGACGCGTCGCAGAACGTGACGTGGCGCAGATCGACGGTGAGTGCGGACGCCTCGCGCGCCAGCACGTCGAGTTCGGGCCGGACGCGCTGCACCAGCACCAGGTCGAGCTCTCCGTACAGCTCGGCCGTGGTCAGGCCCTCGCTCGACCGCACGGCGAGATCGGCCTCGCCGGTTCGGATCAGATGCATGGACACGCTCCACTGGATCGGTCCCCGTGCAACGAGGTTCCCGGCACGTCCGGAGGCAGACACGTTTCTCCATGTCCGCCATCACCTGAAGAGGTGAAAACCTCCCTTTCCCGCCCGCGCACCCGCGCCGGCTGCTCGCTCACCGCTTCGGCCCGCTCACCGTTTCGGCGCCGGCGGCACCACAGCGACCGGGCAGTGGGCGTGATGCAGCACGGCGTGCGCGACCGAGCCCATCAGCAGCGTCTCGATCCGGTGCCGGCGGTGCCGACCCACCACCACGAGCCCCGCCTCCAGGGAGTCCTCGACCAGTCGCCCGGCCGGATCGGCGGGCGTGACCGTCGGAATCACCTCGACCTCCGGACGGCGCTCGGTGAACGGCAGCAGCCGCTCCCCCTGCCGCCGGGAAGTGCTCTCCACCAGATCCGGGGTCTCGTCCGGCATCGGCGGCGGCACCTGGAGCGCGGGCGCCGGCGCGCCGATGAGCAGCGCCGGGGACGGCGGCACCGGATACGCGGTCACCACCTCCAGCGGCACCCCGCGCCGCTCCGCCGCCTCGAACGCGAACTCCACGACCTCGTCGGCGGTCTCGTCGGTCTCCAGGCCGAGCAGCACCCGCCCCGCCGCCGCCCCGCTCTCCAGGGACGCGGCCCGCGCCTCGTGCGGCACCACGACCACCGGGCAGGGCGCCGCCGCGGCGAGCGACCGGCTGTTCGAGCCCAGGAGCAGGCTCTTGAAGCCGCCGCGCCCCCGCGACCCGACGACGAGCAGCCGGGCCCGCTCGGCCGCCTCCACCAGGGCGTCCACGACGGAGCCGTCCAGTGAGGCGTACCCCACCTCAAGCCCCTCGGCCCGCGGCCCGACCTCGGCGGCCAGTGCGTCCACGACCGTGTCGGGCAGCTCCGGCGACGGGCCGAGCGAGGCGATCCGGGCGCTCCCCAGCTGCAGCGCCTCCGAGCGCACATGCGCGACGGTCAGCGGGGCGGACAGGCTCCGCGCCTCCTGCAACGCCCACTCCAGGGCCCGCAGACTGTGCTCGGAACCGTCGACCCCCACGACCACAGGCGAATTCTCACTCGTACTCATGTCGTGCACTCATATCGGGATCATTCACCTCGATACGGGTGCCACGCCGAAGCCCGTACGGGAGCCCCCGTACGCACCCCGATGCGCGGGCGGTACGGCAACGGGGGCGCGGGTCCGCCCTCCGCGCCCGCCGCCGTCGGCTCAGCCGTCCCCGCGGCGCCGTCCCCGCGCCGCCGCGACCAGTTCCGGCAGCGAGCCCAGCTTGACCCGAGGCCGGCCGGCCTCCTCGCCGCGGGCTCGTTCCGCCCGCTCGATCGCGGCGAGCCCGCGCGCGTCCACCACGTGCCGGGCCCGGCCCCGGGCGAGCCGGTCGAAGCCGCGGGCGGTGCCGGCCGGCTTCGGCAGCACGCCGGCGACGGCGTCCGCGAGCAGGGTGCCCACGGTCTCCGCCGCGCAGGTGCGGTTGGCGCCGATGCCGCCCGAGGGGCCGCGCTTGATCCAGCCGACCACGTATGTGCCGGGCCGGCCCTCGACCCGGCCGCCGGTGTGCGGCACCGTGCCGGTCGTCTCGTCGAACGGCAGGTCCGCCACCGGCAGTCCGCGGTAGCCGACCGCCCGGAGCACGAGCCCGGCCGGGATCTCCGCCCCGCCGGCCGGGCCCGCCCCGCCCGTGACCCGTACCGCTCCCTCAAGGACCTCCTCCGGCGCCGAGTGGAATCGGAACACGATGCGCCGCTCCCCGCCCGGCGGGCGCGCCCAGTCCACCCGCTCGCGGACCGCGCCCCGCAGCAGCGCCGCCTTGTCCCGGGGCTCGGCCGCCTCGACGGCCGTCCAGACCCGCGGGTCGTGGTCGTCCACGACCAGCCGGACGCCCGGCAGCTGTCCGAGGGCGAGGAGTTCGGGCGCGGTGCACGACAGGTCCTCGGGGCCGCGCCGGGCGAGGAGCACCACCTCGCGCACGGCGGAGGCGCGCAGCGCCGCGAGCGCGTGGTCGGCGATGTCCGTGGCCGCCAGGGTCTCCGGGTCCGCGACCAGGATGCGGGCCACGTCGAGCGCGACGTTCCCGGCGCCCACCACCACGACCCGCTCGGTGCCCGACAGGTCGATCGCGTCCGGGGCGACCTCCGGGTGCGCGTTGTACCAGGCCACGAACGCGGTCGCCGAGACGCTGCCGGTGCGCTCCTCGCCGGGGATGCCGAGCCGCCGGTCGCCGGCCGCGCCGACCGCGTACACGACGGCGTCGTGGTGCGCGGCCAGTTCCTCGTGCGTGACGTCCGTACCGACCTGGACGCCCAGGTACATGCTGACCCGCGGGTGGGTGTGGAAGCGGGCGAAGGTGTCGCCGATCCGCTTGGTCGCCGGGTGGTCGGGCGCCACTCCGTAGCGCACCAGACCGCCCGCGACCGGCAGCCGGTCGATCAGCGTCACCTCGGCGCCGGTGTGCAGGAGCAGGTCCTCGGCGGCGTACATGCCGGCCGGCCCGGTGCCGACGACCGCGACCCGCAGCGGCCCGAAGTCGGACGGCAGGCTGCGCGCGAACGCCGGGGCGCCCCAGGCGTGGAAGACGGGCCCGCCCGCCGGTGCCTCGCGCGGCGCGCGGTCCTCGTAGAAGGCCGCGTTCACGGCCGCGTACGCCTCCTGCCCGGGCCGCAGCGCGTCCGCAGGGAAGATCGCGTCGACCGGGCAGGCGTCGGCGCAGGCACCGCAGTCGATGCAGGACTTCGGGTCGATGTAGAGCATCTCGGTCCGGCCGAAGTCGGGCTCTTCGGGGGTCGGGTGGATGCAGTTGACCGGGCAGACGGCGATGCAGGTCGCGTCGTTGCAGCAGGTCTGGGTGATCGCGTAGGTCATGGCGTCGTCAGCTCGCGGACTCCGGGAGGGGGCGGGGGACTGGTGGCGGGGGGGCGTCAGATGAGGTGGGCGCGCCGGTAGACCGCCACCGCCGGGCGGGTGAGCAGTCCGGCCGAGGCCAGGAACTCCATCAGCCCCGCGCAGCTCGACCGCATCATGGACTTGTAGTGCTCGTTGGCCTTCGCCTCGGCGAGCGCCCGCTCGACGTCGAGCCCGGCCTTCTCGTACACCTCGCGGCTGACCATGCTGGTGACGATGAAGTACGAGGCGATCGAGACCACCAGGGCCTGCGCCCGGCGGCGCAGCCGGCCGGCGCCGCGCAGCCGCGCCCGGGTCTCCTCGCGGGCGAACTTCATGTGCCGGGACTCCTCCACGACATGGATGTTGTTGATGGTCCGTACGAAGGGGACCACGCGCTCGTCGCGCATCCAGTCGCGCTGCATGACGTCGAGCACCTCCTCGGCGACGAGGATCGAGGCGTACGCGGCCTCGCCGACCGCGAGCGTCTTGAAGGCCCGGCCGAGTTCGCGGACGAAGCGGCCCGGGCGGTAGGCGGGGGCGCCGAGCTTGGCCGCGCCGCGTCCGAACATGATCGAGTGCCGGCATTCGTCGGCGATCTCCGTCAGGGCCCACTGGAAGCGCGGGTCCGTCGGGTCCTTGGCGTACATGTCCCGGAGCACCATCTGCTGCAGGATCATCTCGAACCAGATGCCGGTGCTGGCCACGCACGCCGACTCCTGCCGGGTCAGCTCCTTGCGCTGGGCCTCGGTCAGCTCCTGCCAGTAGCGGGTGCCGTAGAGGGTGCTCCACTCCGGGCTCATCCCGTGGAAGTCCTCGTCCAGCGGGGTGTCCCAGTCGACCTCGGTGGCGGGGTCGTAGGACAGCTTCGCGGAGGACTCGAGCAGCCGGCGGGCCGCCTCTCGTTCGGGCTGCCGGGTCTGGTCCGCCGGCTGGACGGTGCTGCTGGCCATGGTGCGGCTCCTTGAGGACCTCGGGGGCGGGAATCGGGCGCCGTTCGCGGGGTGCTTGTTAGACGCGGTGTCTAGCAAGCTGTTGGACGGACCGTATAGCAAGACGGCGCGCACGCCTACCCGTCGGTACGGAATTTCGTTGCCAAGGGGGCGGGGGAGGGAGAGGATGCGGTCATGATCGACACGACCGGCACCGCCGAGGAACGGGCCGCCGTCGCCGCGGCGACGGACGGTGAACTGCGCCTGCACGACCCCGCCGTACGGGCCTCCGCCGACGGCGTCCGGCTCTTCGACCCCGAGTTCGTCGAGGTCGGCGCCTCGGGACGGCGCTGGACGTACGAGGAGATGGTCGCGGCCCTGCCCACCCTGCACGGCGGGGCGGACAGCCCGCGCATCGAGGTCTCCGCCCTGCGCGGGGTGCTCCTCGCCCCGGACCTCGTGCACCTGACGTACGAGAGCGTCATCGCCGGCCGCCGGGCGCGCCGCAGCTCCTTGTGGCGCAAGGGCGCGGGCGACACCGGCTGGCGGCTCTACTACCACCAGGGCACCCCCGTCCCCGAGGGCTGAACAGCCGTGCTTTGATGAGGCGTTCACGCAGATGGGGCGAGTGGGGGAGCGGCGGGACATGCGGGCGACGGACGACGGCGCGGCGCTGACGGAACGGTTCGAACAGGACCGGCCGCATCTGCGCGCGGTCGCCTACCGGATGCTCGGCTCGCTCGCCGAGGCCGACGACGCGCTGCAGGAGGCCTGGCTGCGGGCGAACGAGGCCGGGGTCGCCGGCGTCGAGAACCTCGGCGGCTGGCTCACCACCGTCGTCTCCCGAGTCTGCCTCAACATGCTCAGGTCCCGCGACCGGCGCCGCGAGGACCCCCTCGACGCCCGGCCCGGCGAACCCGGGTCCTGGCGGCCCGGGTACGACCCGGAGGAGGAGGCCGTGACGGCCGACTCCGTCGGCGTCGCCCTGCTCGTCGTCCTCGACACCCTCGCCCCGGCCGAACGGCTCGCCTTCGTCCTGCACGACCTGTTCGCCGTACCCTTCGACGACATCGCGACCCTCCTTGAGCGCACCCCGACCGCCGTGCGCCAGCTCGCCAGCCGCGCCCGCCGCCGGGTCAGGGGCGGCACCGCCCCGGCCGCCGCTAGCCCCGACCTCCTGCGGCGGCGGCGCGTCGTCGAGGCCTTCCTCGCCGCGACCCGCGGCGGCGACCTCGAGGCGCTGGTCGGCCTCCTCCACCCCGACGTCGTCCTGCACGCCGACCGGCTGGTCGTCCCGACCCCCGAACCGATCACCGTCAGCGGCGGCCGCACCGTCGCCCAGGGCGCGCTTGCGGCCATGGGCCGCGCCCGTTTCACCGGCCTCGCCCTCGTCGACGGCGCCTTCGCCCTCGCGATGGCCCCCCAGGGGCGTCTCCGTCTCGTCCTCACTTTCGCGGTGGCGGACGACGGCCTCATCACCGGCATCGAGGTCGTGGCCGAGCCGGACCGCCTCGCGGCGATGGAGCTCACGGTCCCGGCCTGAGGCCCCGGCGGGCGCGGTCCTCGGCGGCAGCGCCGTGCTCGCCCGGGCGGTCACGGACCGCCCGGGCGAGACACCGGCTCGGATGCGGGCCGGGGTGGGGCCTAGGCCGTGTCTTCCGGATCTTGGCCGGGTCCGCGACGCCTGGCACGGCACCTCGCCGCGTTGCCGAAGCGCCCCGATAGCTCCGCTATCGCGACGCTCCGCCGCCTTGCGATGCACCGCACCAGACGCCGCGGCCTATCCGACCCTGATCCGAAAGACACGGCCTAGACCGCGCCGTTGCGCCAGACCGTGAGGTCGAGCGTCACGTAGGTGCTGGGCGAGTCGTCCGGCGAGAAGGCCTTGAGCGTGACCAGGCCCATGTGGCCGGTGCCGGTGATGACGCACATCTGGCGGCCGGGCGACAGCTGGCTGTCGTACACCTTGTTCGTGAAGCGGGTCTCCGCCCGGCACACGTCGAGGGTGCCCTCCTGGCCCGGGTCGAGCAGCACCAGTTTGCCGCCGGTGGCCTCGGCGTCGAGGTGTCCGCCGGTGCTGTAGGACAGTTCGTAGTTGCTGTCCTGGCCCTCCTGCGGCCGGACGACCTCGTCGCCGAGCGTCAGGTGGTACCCGGCGGTGAGGTTGATGTTCTTGTAGTCGACCGGCGTCGGGTCGGCCTTCTGGGACGGCTTTGCGGACGCCGACGAGCCGCCGGAACCGTCGCCCGACGACGAGCCGTTCGACGGCGCACTGCTCGACCCCGCCTTGCCGGTGCTCTGGCCGCCTGCCTTGTTGCCGCCGCTCGCCGAGCTACCGCCCTTGTTGTCGCCCTTCGTGAGGAAGTAGACGGCGCCCGCGCCGCCCCCGCCGAACACGAGCGCGGCGGCCAGCGCCACGATCAGCGTCCGCTTGGCGGTGCTCTTGGGCTTGGCCGGCGGCTGCCCGCCCGGAGCGCCCGGCGTGCCGGGGTACGGCGTCGGGTGTCCCTGCGCGTTCGGGAAGCTGCCCGTGACGGCCGGGTACGAGCCCGTGCCCGGGTACGGGACGGGGGCGGGGCCCGGCGTGGGCGTCGGGGCGGCGCCGGTGTGCGTCGGGGCGTAGGCGTGGCCCGGGTGCGGCGGCGCGGCGGCCGGCCCCTGAGGCGTACCGGGGGGCGCCGGCCGGGGCGGTCGGGGCGTACCCGACGGGCGGCGTCGCGTGGGCCGTCGGCGCGTGGCCCGGGGCCGGGCCGGCCGGCGCGGTGGGCGTGTACCCGGCCGCGGGAACCGCCGGCGCGGCCGTCGGCGGCTGCGGCGGTGCCTGGGGAACCTGGGAGGCCTGGGGCGCCTGCATGGGCTGCGGGGGCGCCTGCACGGGCGCCGGGGTCGCGGCGCGGGCCGTGATGTCGGCGGAGACCGCGCCCGGCAGCCAGTCCTCGGGGCGGCGCAGCACGGTCCCCGCGTTGGCCTCTTGGCACAGCCGGATCACCTCGGCGATCGACGGCCGCTCCTCCGGGTCCTTGGCGAGGCAGCGGGTGACCAGCTGGCTCAGCCGCTCCGGGACCGCGCTCAGATCGGGCTGCTCGTGCACGATCCGGTACAGCACCCCGTGCCCGGTGCCCTCGCCGAACGCGGGCACGCCCGTCGCCGCGTACACGGCGACCTGGCCGAGCGCGAAGACGTCGGTGGCCGGGGTGACCCGGCGGCCGGCCGCCTGCTCGGGGGCCATGAAGGACGGCGTACCGATGGTGACGCCGCTGCCGGTGAGCGAGGTCGCGTCGGCGGCGTGCGCGATGCCGAAGTCGATGACGCGGGGGCCGTCGGAGGCGAGCAGCACGTTCGACGGCTTCAGGTCGCGGTGCACGAGCCCGGCGCCGTGGATCACCTGCAGCGCCTCGGCCATGCCCGCGACGAGCAGC
This sequence comes from Streptomyces fradiae, assembly GCF_041270065.1. Classification (NCBI taxonomy): domain Bacteria; kingdom Bacillati; phylum Actinomycetota; class Actinomycetes; order Kitasatosporales; family Streptomycetaceae; genus Streptomyces; species Streptomyces fradiae. The sequence continues at coordinate 7,756,458 of NZ_CP065958.1, forward strand.
AGCACCGTCTCGTCCGGCATCGCCCCGTGCGCGACGACGGCGTCGGCGAGCGACGGCCCCGGCACGTACGCCGTCGCCAGCCACGGCTTGGTGCCCTCGGCGTCGGCGTCGATGACGGGCGCGGTGAACAGCCCCTGCACGCGCTGCGCGGAGCGCACCTCCTGCGCGAACCGGCGGCGGAACTCGGCGTCCTCGCCGAACTCCGGCCGGATCACCTTGATGGCGACGGGGCGGCCCCCGGGCGTGTACGACAGATACACCTTGCCCATGCCGCCGGCGCCGAGGCGGGCGGCCAGACGGTAACCGGCGACGGTCGTCGGGTCGTCGGCGTCGAGCGGCTGGAAGACCCCCGCGGCGTCGCCGGCGCTGCCCGGCTGCTGACCACTCATCAGTATCTTTCTCCCCGTGCGGAACTGCGGATCCCGGTTTATCGCTCGGCACCCTATCCGTTGTGGCGCGTTCCTGTGACCCCGGAGGGTGACGGCCGGGGGAGGAGAGGGCCTGGAAGGGCTCCGGGGCGGACGAGGGAGCGGCTTTCGGCCGCAGCGTACCCTCTCGGAGACGACCCCGGTGGAGGGGGGAAGCGGGGGCGGAGAAGCACGGGAATGCGGGGGACGGGGGCGTGGTTACACCGCACGAGGCTGGCCCGCCCGAGTCGACCGAGCTCGTCGGCGGCAGCCGGTAAGGAGCAGCACGCATGGCACGCACCACCCAGCGCCCCGTGGTCACCCTCCGGTCCACGGCCGGCACCGGCGTCACCTACGTGACCCGCAAGAACCGCCAGAACGACCCCGACCGCCTGATCCTGCGCAAGTACGACCCCGTCCTCGGCGCCCACGTCGACTTCCGCGAGGAGCGCTGACGCATGAGCCGAGGTCCGGCAGGGACCGGGCCCTGAGTACCAACTCCCCGCACTGGTCTGGACCTTTACTGTCCGCTGCCGTCAAGCTTGGCTCATGGACTTGGAGTTGAGGCACCTCAAGACGATCCGGGCGATCGCCGACGCCGGCAGCCTCACCCGGGCGGCCACCGCGCTCGGGCTCGCGCAGCCCGCGCTCAGCGCGCAGTTGAAGCGGATCGAGCGGGCGCTCGGCGGCGCGCTGTTCGAGCGCGGGCGGGCCGGGGTCCGGGCCACCGCGCTCGGGGACCTGGTGCTCGAACGCGCCCGGGTGGTCCTGCCCGCCGTGTGCGAACTGCAGGAGGAGGCGGTGCGGTTCGCCCGGGAGGGCGCCACTGGACACCGGCTCGGCGGCACCCACGGGCCGCTGCTCGGCGGGCTCGTCGACCGGCTGGCCCGCGGCGGACCGGGCGCGCCCGTCACCACGTACACCTCCTGGTCCGAGCGGGAGATCGCCGGCGGGGTGGCCGCCGGACGGCTCGACTTCGCCCTCGTCGGAGTCTGCGGCGAGAGCAGCCCGCCGGAGGCCGGACGGCTGGCCTGGACGGAGGTCGCCCGCGACCCCGTGCACGTCATGCTCGCCGCCGGCCACCCGCTCGCCCACCGCGCCGAGATCGACCTGGCCGACCTCGCCGACGAGGCCTGGACCGACGTGCCCGGCGACGGCTGCTTCGGCGACTGCTTCGCCGCCGCCTGCGTACGGGCCGGGTTCACCCCGGGCTGCGTCTACGAGACGGACACCGCCTCCTGCGTCCACCTGGTCCAGGTGGGCCGCGCCGTCGGCCTGTGCCGGGCGACCTTCCCCGCCACCCCCGGCCTGGTCACCCGCCCCCTGACCGGCACCCCGCTCATCTGGCGCCATCTCCTCGGCTGGCACCCCGAATCCCGTGCCGCCCGCCGCGCCCCCGACGTCCTCGCCCACGCCCGCGCCGCCCACGCCGACGCCCTGGCGCGCAGCGCGACCCGCGGCCCGACCGGGCCATAACGCGATGGCAGGGGCCGACTGACAACTCCCGTGCGGGCCACGGGATTTCTACGGTTTCGGGAGTTCCCCCACGAAACCGAGGAGATCCGCATGCTCCGACGCTCCGTCCGCGCGGCCGGCACCGTGCTGGCCGCCGCCGGACTGGCGCTGGCCGCGCTCCAGGCCGCCCCCGCCACGGCCCTGACCCCATCCGCCCCCACCGCGAAGACCGCCGCCGACACCCTCGGCGTCTCCGCCGCCCAGCCCGAAGTCCTCGACGCCATGGAGCGCGACCTGGGCCTGAGCCGGCCGCAGGCGCTCAGCAGACTGGCCCATGAGGCGGCGGCCGGGGCGACCGCCGCCCGGGTCCGGCAGGACATCGGCGGCGCGTTCGCCGGTGCATGGGTCGACGGGGCCGAGTCCGCCGCCCTCACCGTGGCCACGACCCGCGCCGCCGACCTGCCCGCGATACGCGCGACCGGGGCGAAGGCCCGTCTGGTGGCGCACAGCCTGACCGATCTGGAGCGCGCCCAGGCCGCGCTCGACCGGGCCGCGACCGCCGACGCGCCGGTCCGTTACGTCGACGTCCGCGCCAACCGGCTCGTCGTCGAGGAGGCCCGGGCCGGCGCCGCCGACCGGCTGCTCGCGGCCACCGGCGTGGCCCGCGACCTGGTCACCGTGGTCCGCGCCGCCGAGGCGCCCCGCCCGCTCTACGACCTGCGCGGCGGCGACGCGTACTACATGGGCGGCGGGCGCTGTTCGGTCGGCTTCCCGGTCACCCGCGGCACCACCCAGGGCTTCGCGACCGCCGGACACTGCGGCCGCGCCGGCACCACCACGACCGGCTTCAACCAGGTCGCCCAGGGCTCCTTCCAGGCCTCGATCTTCCCCGGCAACGACATGGCCTGGGTCGCCGCCAACTCCAGCTGGACCGCCACCCCGTACGTCAAGGGCGCCGGCGGCGCCAACGTCCAGGTCACCGGCTCCGTGCTGCAGCCCGTCGGCGCCTCCGTGTGCCGCTCCGGCTCCACCACCGGCTGGCACTGCGGCACCATCCAGCAGCACAACACCAGCGTCACCTACCAGGAGGGCACCGTCTCCGGCGTCACCCGGACCACGGTCTGCGCCGAGCCCGGCGACTCCGGCGGCTCGTACATCTCCGGCAGCCAGGCCCAGGGCGTCACCTCCGGCGGCTCGGGCAACTGCTCCAGCGGCGGCACCACGTACTTCCAGCCGCTCAACCCGATCCTGCAGAACTACGGCCTGACCCTGAAGACCACCGGCTCCGACCCGGGCCCCGGCGACCCCGGCCCCGGCGACCCCGAGCCGGGCGGCAGCTGGCAGGCGGGCACCGTCTACGCGGCCGGTGACACCGTCACGTACGGCGGCGCGACCTATCGCTGCCTCCAGGGCCACCAGGCCCAGACGGGCTGGGAACCGCCCAACGTCCCGGCGCTCTGGCAGCGCCTCTGAGAAGCGGCGGACGCGCCGCACGGGCGGGCCGCACCACCTTCCGGTGCGGCCCGCCTCAGTCTGCTACGGGTTCGGCGTCTGCCTACGGGTACGGCGTCACCGGCGCCCGTCCGCGGCGAGCAGCACCCGGGCCGCGCGCAGCAGGACGGCGGGGCGGGTGAGGGTGCGCGGGTGCTCGAGCATGTTGACCACCTTGAGGTAGGTGGTGTTGACCTCGGAGTCGAGGACCGACGCCTCCGTGAGCCGGTCGCCCGCCCAGCGCAGCAGCCGGTAGCCGGGCGGATAGGGGCCGGTGACGTGCGGCTGGGCGAGGTCGGCGGTGGTCGACAGCTGCCAGGCCGCGTCGACCACGACCCCCGCGCGCCGGAAGTACCCCCACGCGGGCGTGCCGGGGTCCGCCCCCGCCCCCGAACGAAGGTGCGCGGCCAGGGAATTGGCCTGCAGGGCGGCCAGCGTCAGGCCCTGCCCGTACACCGGGTTGACGCTCGCCAGCGCGTCGCCGACCACGACCAGGCCGCCGGGGAAGCGGTCCAGACGCCCGTAGTCGCGCCGGACGCTCTCCCGGAAGTGGAAGGTCGCCACCTCACCCGCCATCTCGCAGGTGCCGGCGACGGTCCGCAGCGGCTCGATGCCGCGCCGCATCCGGGCGAGGAACTCCTTCGGTTCGGACCCCGGCCGGTACCCGGCGTACCCCGCGAGCACCACCGACCAGCGGTCGCCCTCCACCGCGGCCAGCGCGCCGGGTTCGCAGAGCGTGGGCTGGTAGTCGCTCGCCGGACCGGGCGTGTTGTGGGCGACGACCGTCGTGCCCAGCTCGTCCCCGCGCCGGAATTCGGCGGTCGCGTACCCCAGGTCCACCCGCATCCGCTCGACCGGTGCCTGCGCCCAGCCGGCCTCCGCCAGCCAGTGCCCGAGCCGGCTGGACCGTCCCGTCGCGTCGACCGCGAACTCCGCGTCCAGGACGTCCCCCTCGGCCGTGCGCACCCCGCGCACCCGCCCGCCCTCCAGGACCAGGCCGGCGGCCTGCCCGTGCACCAGGCGTACGCCGGGGAGCGCGCCGACCCGCCGGCGCACCGCCGCCTCCAGGAACGGACGGGTGACCCCGAGCATCCGCCGCCCCTCGGCCGGCGCCTTCAGCCTGCCGTCCACGTAGAACCGCACGTCGTCGCCCTCGCCGAGGCACGCGCCGGCCGCGACCAGCTCGGCCGTCAGCCCCGGGAACCAGCGCTCCAGCTGCGCGTGACCCATGGCAAGCAGCGCGTGCAGCTGCCGACGGTGCGGCGCGCGCCGGCCCGTCCCGTCCGCGCCGATCCCGTCGGCCTCCAGGACGATCACCTCGTCGGCCCACTCGCTCAGCACGCGCGCCGCGAACAGCCCCGCGTAACTGCCGCCCATGACCACGGCCCGCTTCACACAACCCCCTGATGCTTACGGCACCGCCTGGTCCGGCGCCCCCGTCGCGACCCTACCGGCCCGCGCGGATGGGCCCCTGATCCGGTCCGCGGTCAGGTCCGCGGTCAGGTTGGCGATCAGCTCCGCTCGGCGAACGAGGCCTCGAGCGCGGCGAGATGGCGGGCCTCGGCCTCCTTGCGGACCGCCCTGAACCGGTGGTCGACGAGCAGGACCGGGAGCAGCCAGAGGTAGCCCCAGAAGCTGAAGGAGTCCACCACACCCGTCTGCCGGAGCACGGCGTTGGTGACCAGACAGAGCGCCACCGAGACCACCCACGCCGCCGAACGGTGACGCCCGAGGAAGCGCACCGGCGCGTTCCACGGCCCGGCGAGCGCCTCGACGGTCGCCGCCCGTACCAGGGCGTCCCGGTCGGTGGGGTCGACGGGCGCCGTCGCACCGCCCCGGGACAGGTCCTCGCCGAGCGTACGGGCCTGTGCCTCGGTGGCGCGCCGCCGGTCGTCGGTCTCCGCCGCGCGCGCCGCCGTACGCATCCTGATGTCGTCCCAGTAGCCGCGCCGGGTCCAGCGTTCGACGGCCTCGACCCGGCCGGCCTCGGCCGAGTCGGGCGCGAGCTCCTTGAGCCGCCGGGTCAGCCCGGCGGCGCGGCCGGCCCGCCCGGGCCGGTCGAAGCCGTCGGCGCGCAGACAGAGTTCCGCGTAGCCGGCCAGCAGCCCGAGGTGGTCCGGATCGAGCGCGAGCCCGGTCCGGAACGTCCGCTCGGCCTCGTCGTCGTGGTCGTCCTCGTCCTCGGCGACATGCCCGAGCGCCAGCCAGCAGTACAGATCGGGGTGGGGCCCGAGCTCCTCGATCCCCTCCCGGGCGGCGCGCCGGACGTCCGCGTGGCCTCCTGCGACGAACAGCTGCTCGCAGCGGTCCTGCCAGTCGTCGAGCGTGCTCATGAGATTCCCCTCCCTGGATTCCCCCTCCCTTGCCGTCCCCGGGGTGTCTCCTGGGGCCGTCTCCGGGGTCGGCCCAGTGTGCGGTGGACGAAAGCGCAGGTCAAGCGGGTTCCGGGACTGCCGCGCAGGTCTTGGGCGCGGTGCGGTGACGGTGTTTCAACTCCCTTTGCCGTCCTTCCTCTTGCGGCGCGCCACGGCGCCCCATACGCTCCAGCCTCAAGTTAGGAAGCTTTCCTAACTGTTCTTGGTCAGGAATCCGTCCACCTGAACACGGGACCACCCCGAGAAAGTGGAGCCACATGCCCCCCACCATCAACGCCCTCCGACGCCACCGCACCGCCGCCCTCGTCGCCGCCGCGGCGACCGGCCTCCTGCTGCCCGCCCTGTCCGGGCTCCTGCCGTCCGCCAGCGCCGCGACCGGGAACCTCGCGCAGGGCAAGTCGGTCACCACCTCGTCGAACGAGACCAGTTCGCTCACCGGCACCAAGGCGGTCGACGGCTCCACCACCACCCGCTGGGCCAGCGCCGAGGGCGTGGACAACCAGTGGATACGGATCGACCTCGGCGCCGGCACCGCCGTCAAGCGGGTCGTCCTCAAGTGGGAGGCCGCCTACGCCAAGGCGTACCGCGTCGAGCTCTCCGACGACGGCTCCACCTGGCGCCAGGTGTACGCCACCACCACCGGCGACGGCGGCACCGACGACCTCGCCGTCGACGGCACCGGACGCTACCTCCGCGTCTTCGGCACCCAGCGCGCCACCCCGTACGGCTACTCCCTCTGGGAGGTCGAGGCCTACGGCACCGGCTCGACCACCCCGCCCCCGACGACCGGCACCAACCTCGACGACCCGCGGAAGAAGGAGATCGCCATGAAGCTGGTCTCCTCCTTCGAGAACTCCTCCCTCGACTGGCGCGCCCAGTTCGCCTACATCGAGGACATCGACGACGGCCGCGGCTACACCGCCGGCATCATCGGCTTCTGCTCCGGCACCGGCGACATGCTCGACCTCGTCGAGCGCTACACCGCGAAGAAGCCGAGCAACCCGCTCGCCCCCTACCTGCCCGCACTGCGCAAGGTGAACGGCACCGACTCCCACGAGGGCCTCGACCCCGGCTTCACCTCCGCCTGGCGCCAGGCCGCCCAGGACTCCGTCTTCACCCAGACCCAGGAGGAGGAGCGCGACCGGGTCTACTTCAACCCCGCCGTCTCCCAGGCGAAGTCCGACGGCCTGCGCGCGCTGGGCCAGTTCGCCTACTACGACGCCGCCGTCATGCACGGCGAGGACGGCTTCCGCTCGATCCGCGCGGTCGCGATGTCCCGGGCGACGCCGCCCTCGCGCGGCGGCAACGAGAAGACGTACCTGAACGCCTTCCTCGACGCCCGTGAGGAGGAGATGCGCAAGGAGGAGGCACACAGCGACACCACGCGCGTCAGCACCGCCCAGCGCCGCTTCCTCAACGAGAACAACTTCGACCTCAACACCCCGCTGTACTGGAGCGTCTACGGAGACCCGTTCTCCATCACCAGCTGAACCGGTCCCGGTCCGGGCGCCGTCCCCGCGCGAGCTCGCTCAGCGCTCGCGCCGGGTCAGCCGGAGGCGGGCGCGCCACCGGCCGCCCGGGCCGCCCGGACCGTCCGGCGAGGGCAGCGGGGTCTTGCGGCGGGCCTCGGCCGTGATCTCCTGGTACGCCTCGTAGGAGGTGATCCGGTACGCCTCCTCCCAGGCGGCAAGCGCCGCGCGGGCGCCGCCGCCCGCCGTGCCGCGCCGCCGCACCCAGACGGCCAGCCACGCACAGCCGCCGAGCACCGCGAGCAGGCCGCCGAAGATCGCCACGAGAGGAAGCACCGCACCCATGCGCCCGAGGCTAAGGCATGGTCCCGGCCCATGGTCCCGCCGTCAGCGCCAGGCCGGGTGGCCCTCCGGCAGGGTGCCGGTCGTGAGGCGGCGCTCGCCGGTGCCGTCGGCGCGCACGGCGTAGATCGCGGGCGTCGCGTACGGGCCGCGGACGAAGGCCACCCACCGGCCGTCGGCCGACCAGGCCGGGTCCATCTCGTGGGCGGACGTCGTCACCAGCGGGCGGTCGCCGGTGCCGTCGACGGAGACCAGCCGGATGTCGCCCTTCGCCGGGCTCCGGTCCGTGCCCGCGGTGTACGCGAAGGTCTTGCCGTCCGGCGACCAGACCGGGTCCACGGCGGTGTGCGGCAGCCGGGTCACCTGGCGCGGCTCGCTCTCCGGGGCGGACGGGTCGACGAGATGGATCTGCATGTTGCCGGGGCCCGCCTCCAGACAGATCGCGATGGAGCGGCCGTCGGGGGACCAGGCCGGGTCCTCGACACGGGTGGCGCTGTGGGTGAGCCGGCGGACCGAGCGGTCCGCGACCGTCACCTCGTAGAGCTGCTGCACACCGTCCGACACGCGCAGCACCGCGAGCCGGGTGCCGTCCGGCGACCACGACACCCGGCCGCCGGCGATCGAGGTGATCCGGCGCGCGCCGGAGCCGTCGGCCTTCGCCGTCCACACCGCGGTGCCCTCGGAGTTGCGGCGCGTGAAGGCGAACGAGGCCCGGTCCGGCGCCCACTGGGGCAGCATGTCGCAGTCCCCGGGACCGGACGAGTCGGCAAGCAGCCGCCGCGGCGTGTCCGTCGCCGCCGGACGTTCGGCGATCACCCCGTGGCATTTCCCGGGCCAGCCCGGCGCGGTGTCCTGTCGCACCAGCAGCGGGGCCGTCGGCAGCGCGGCGGGGGAGGGAGTGGAGGAGCCGGCGGACGCCTTGCCGCCCCCGCCGTTGTTGCCTTCGGCCCGGTGACGATCCCAGGGCTGCCAGACCACCACGCCCGCGACGACGGCCGCGCACACGACGAGCGCGGCGGCAAGCGCGACCCCGCGCCTCCGCCCCGTACCGGTACCCGGATCCGTGTCCGCGGTCGTATCCGTGTCCAAGGGCCGTGTCGGGTGCTCCGGCTCGGGGGCCGGCTCAGGGACTGGTTGAGGTTCGGGTTCCGGCTCAGGCAGTTGCGTGGGAGTCGTCTCCGGTTGCGGTACCGGCACCGGCTCCGGTTCCGTAACCAGCACCGGCTCCGGCGTGACCTCCGTGGTGGCGGCGGCCACGGTGGCCGGCACCTGAGGAACCTGCGGCACCGTCGCCAGGAGCAGCGTCGCCGCGTCCGGGAGCCAGCCCTCGTCGGCGGGGTGGTGGACCGTCAGGGAGTCGATGAAGGCGGTGGGCGTCGGCCGCCGCGCCGGGTCCTTCGCCAGGCAGGCGCCGACCGGGCCGCGCAGCGCGGCGGGGACGGCGGACAGATCGGGTTCCTCGTGCACCACGCGGTAGAGCCACGCCGCCGAGGAGGCGGCCTCGCCGAACGGGGAGCCGCCCGCCGCCTGGCACAGCACCACCCCCAGCGCGAACATGTCCACGGCCGGGGTGATCGCCCCGCCCGTCAGCTGCTCCGGCGCGAGATAGCCGGGCGTGCCGACCTGGAGCCCGGTGCGGGTGAGCGCGGTCGAGCCGTCCAGGGCCCGCGCGATGCCGAAGTCGATGACCCGGGGGCCGTCCTCGGCGACCACGATGTTCGCCGGTTTGAGGTCCCGGTGCACCACCCCGGCCCGGTGGATCGCCTCCAGGGCCTCCGCGAGCCCGGCGGCGAGCACGCTCAGGGTGTCCTCGGGCAGCGCCCCGACGTGATCGATGACCGTGCGCAGGGTCGGCCCCGGCACGTACGCGGTCACCAGCCAGGCCGGCCGCCCCTCGGGGTCCGCGTCGACCACCGGCGCGGTGTGGAAGCCGCCGACCCGCCGCGCCGCCGCGACCTCCTGCGCGAACCTGCGCAGAAACTCGGGGTCGGTGCCCAGCTCCGGACGTACGACCTTCACGGCCACGGCCCGGCCGGACCGGGAGCGGCCGAGATAGACCACCCCCATGCCGCCCTGTCCGAGCCGCCCGACCAACCGGTACCGGCCGTCCCCGACCGATTCCGGATCCCCCGCCTCCAGCGGTCTCATGGTGCCCCCTCGCCGTACGAACCGTGCAGGGTTCTCCTACCAGGCGCGCGGGGCTCAGGTCGAGTCCGCGCCGCCCGGTCGTGGGGGACGGCGGAGCGCCCTCCACGGTTCCCCGCCACGGTTCGTGGCCAGGGTTCCCGGCCCCGGAACGGGCCTCAGGCCAGGTCGTGCTCCTCCCAGGTCTCCTCGTCCGGGTCGTAGTCCGTACGCGCGGACTCCCAGGTGGCGGCGGCCAGCTCGACGCCCGGCACGGAGCCGAGGAGGGCGACCGGGTCGATGAAGTGGGCCAGGGAGCCGGACGGGTCGATGCCGATGGCCTCGATGGCCTCGGCGCGCTCCGCGTCCTCCAGGTAGGCGTCGTCCCGGACCTGGTCGAGCGCGGCGGCCTTGAGCGCCTCCTCGTCGGTGATCTCGGCGATGAGCTCGATGGTGACGCGCACGTGACGAGAGGGAGCGGAAGCGGAAGCGGAAGAGGGGTCGAAAGTGGTCATCACGGCAGCTTAGGCGACATTCGGCGGCGCGGTGTCCGGGGCCTCCGGCAGCGGCCGCGCGACGACGGCCTGCGGCGTCTCCTGATGCCCGCCCGAGGCGAGCATCCGCACCTCGTCGCGGTCGCTGATCTCGGCCCGGATGATCCCGGTCGGGTCCGTGTAGACCGGATGGCCTCCGGGGCCCGCCGCCGGGGTCCGCTCGACGACCACGACGTCACGGGCCTCGCCCGCGCCGTCGGAGAACACCAGCTCGTACCTGCGTGCGCTCACCCGCCCCATTTTACGGCTCCGGCCCGATCCCGCCCGATCCCGCCCGATCATCCCGCCCTTCCGGCCGCCCCGGGCTGCGCGGGGGCCGGAGGGGGGTTCAGGAAACGCCCGGGCCCGCGCTGAGCACCTCGTCCGTCACCGCGTCCACCAGGGCCGCCAGGGCCACGCCGAGGGCCCGCACGCCGGGCCCGGCCGGACCGCCCGGCTCGGTCATGTAGCCGTCGCGGCGGATCTCCACCATCAGCGCCGAGACCCGCGGATCCCGCCCGTAGTGCGCGAGCGGCACGTACGTCCCGGCGAACGGACTGTCCGTGCCCATGCCGCCGAACCCGGCGAACGCCCGCCGCGCCGCCGACAGCAGCGCCGGCGGGGTGTGGAAGGCGTCCGTGCCGAGGCACACCGGCGGCCGGGGCCCGTCCCCGTGCAGTTCGTACGGGAGCGCGGCCGTCGGGTACGAGTGCACGTCCACGATCACCGCGCGGCCGGTCGCCGCGAGCCGCGCGTCCACGGCCCGGGTCACGGCGTCCGCGTACGGCTCGAAGTACCGCCCGAGCAGCGGCGCCGGGTCGAAGCCGGCCGGGCGCAGCTCGGCGCGGTGCGTGGTGCGCGTGTACACCGCGCCCATCCCGGCGGCCAGCATCTCCTCGCGCTCGTCGGGGAACCGCTCGGGGTCGACGACGAGCCGCGACAGCCGGTTGACGAACCGCCAGGGCGCCGTGCCCGCCGACGCGGCGGCCACGGCCGCGATCTCCTCGGTGTGGGAGTCCGTGATGTGGTCGAGCTCGCGCTCCAACTCGGCGTCCCCGAGCACGATCCCGGCCCGCACCTCCGGCGGCACCACGCGCGAGGAGTGCGGCACGTGCAGCAGCACCGGGGAGTCCGGCGCGCCGGCGAGCAGCACATGGGCCGGGCCCTCGGGGCCCTCGGGGCCTTCGGGAGTGGTGTCGGCGGTCATCGGGACGGACTCCTCGGTGGTGGGTCGTGGGTCGTAGGTCGTGTGCGTGGCAGGGGCCGAACCCGCGGGCCCTACGGCAGCGCGGCGCCGCGGGCCGTGATCCACAGCCGGTACCACTCGTCGTGGTCCAGGCCGGGTTCGGCGAGGGCGGCGTCGCGGCAGGCGCGGATCCGGCCGGGGCTGGTGGTGCCGATCACCGGGACGATCCGGGCCGGGTGGCGCCGCAGCCACCACAGCACGATCGTCTCGGGTGTGGTGTCCTTGGCCGCGGCGAGCTCGGCGACGAGCTTGGCGGTGGCGTGCTCCTCCGGCGTCTCCTGACGCCCCGTGAAACGGCCCTGCGCCAGCGGTGCCCACGCCTGCAGCGCGATCCCGTGGCGCAGACAGTGCTCGACCGTGCCGGCCGGGAAGCCGACGCCGGCCGCGGCGGGCGTGTTCACGAGCACGCCGTCCTCCAGCCAGTCGCGCCGCAGCAGGCTCATCTCCAGCTGGTTCGCCACCAGCCGGAGGCCCGAGCCGAGCCCGTCCAGGGCGTCCTGGATCCGGGCGATCTGCGCCGCGTTCATGTTGGAGACGCCGAACCGGCGCACCAGGCCCTGCCGGTGCAGTGACTCCAGGGCCGCGGCGATCTCGGCGGGCTCGGCGAGCGGGTCGGGCCGGTGGAGCAGGAGCAGGTCGAGGGCGTCGGTGCGCAGCCGGGCCAGGGACTCCTCGACCCGGCGGACGATGCTCGGCCCGCGCAGGTCGTACAGGCCGGGCCGGTCGCCGTCCGCGAGCCGGATGCCGCACTTGGACTGGAGCGTGATCCGCTCGCGCAGCCCCGGCGTACGGGCGAGCACCTCGCCGAACACCGCCTCCGCCTTGCCGCGGCGGTAGATGTCGGCGTGGTCGAAGGCGGTGATCCCGCTCTCCAGGGCCGCCCGGATCACGGCCTCGGCCGCGTCCACGTCGGCGGGGGAGTACCCCTCGCCGTCCCAGTCGCCGCCCAGGCCCATGCAGCCGAGCAGCACCCGGCCGCCGTCCGTGTCCCTGGCCACGTCCACGTCCTTGGCCACGTCCGCATCCTTGGCCACATCCGCGTCCTTGGCCACGTCCACGTCCTGGGCTCCCCGGTGGTCGTTCGTCTCGGTCGAGGTCACGCCCTCACCCTCCCACAGGCCGTCGGCCGGCCGGCCGACGGAATCCACTCGGAATCCACTCGGCGAAGATCTCCGGGAGCCGCTCCAGGTCCCGGTCGGTCACGGTCACCAGCCGGATCCCGGACACCCGCGCCAACTCCGCCTTCCGCCGCGCCTTCTCGGCGTACGTCTCCTGCCCCAGCAGACCCAGCGCCTCGACGTACGTGCCGTCCGCGAGCAGCCAGTCCGCGCGCAGGCCCGTCGTGTTCAGCTCCTCGTGCCGCGGGTAGTGCGGTTCGGGCTCGTGCGGCACCCGGTGGTGATGGAAGAAGTCGTCGACGTGCCGCTCGAACAGCGACCGGCACAGATGCCCGTCGCTCGCCACACTCACCGTGCCCCGTCCCTGCCGCACCCCGCCGTCCAGCACGCCCGCCAGGCGGAGCCAGTCGCTCCAGCCGCGGGTCGGCCGCGCCGGGCGCGCGGTCGTGAGGCGCGCGAACGGCCGCGGCACCAGGAACCGGCACAGCATCGCCTCGTCGGCGAGCCGCGGCTCGGTGACCGTGACCCGGCCCAGCTGGGCGAGCGACGGCGGCCCGGAGAACTCCAGCTCCGCCAGCCGGCGCACCGCGTGGATCACCGCGTCCGTCCACGGCCCGTCCGTGTCGTTGTCCCTGATCACCCCGCGCTGCGCCAGCCGGCAGCAGCCGAAGCAGTACGCGAGCCCCGTCGCCGTCTCCAGGGCCGGGGCGGCGCACAGCCGGCATGGCGCGGTACGGCGTGGCGCGGCGAGCGCCCCGAACATCGCGGTCAGTTCGCGCACGTAGTACGAGTTGTCGGCGCCGGCCGTCGCAGGTGGGCGCTCACCGGGGGACACCGTCCGCGCGTTCAGCCACGGCCGGTGCCGGGCCGGGACCAGCGCGAGGGCGCTCGCCGTCAGCCGGGCCGGGCTGCGCAGCGGCCCCGCCTGGGTGGCCGGGGACCCGGCGCGCCGGTTGTGCTCCCGGGTGTCGGCGTCGGGCGCCCGGCGGACCACGCTCCGGGGCTCCGCCCCGTGCCGGCGGACGAGCGCCGCCATCGGCTCGGCGTACGCGTCGGCGTACACGGTCAGCGTGCCCGAACCCGGGTCGTACGTGCCCGCCTCCGGCAGATCGCGGCGCGCGACTCCGTCCATGACCACCCGCAGCGACCACACCGGGCCGCCGGGTCCGCCGCTGCCGACGACGACGGTCGCGTCCGGGAACCCGTCGGTGTCCGGCGCCTCGGGCGGGCGCACCCCGTGCCGGCGCAGCGCCGCCACCGCTTCGGGCCGTACCCGCTCGTCGAGCAGCGTCAGCGGCCCGTCCGGCAGATGGAACTCGCCCGCCGTGAGCCCCGCCCGGTCCACGACGAGCACCGACTCCCGCCCGTGCACGGTCCGGCTGACCGCGCGCAGCCCGGCGAAGTCGTGCGGCAGCGCCCGATAACGGGCCCAGGCCGCGACCCGCCGCTCGGCCTCCGGGTCGTGGGGGAGCGGTGCGGGGGCGGGTCCCGGTGCGGCGTCGGCGGACTCGTGCTCGGGCTCGGGCCGGGCGTCCGGCAACCCGGCGGGGTCGAAGGCGTCGACCAGCGCGCGCAGCTCGTCCCGGTCGGGCAGGTTGAGCCGTACGGCCCCGATCCAGTGCCCCGCCGCGATCTGCTCGGCGAGCGTGAACGGCCGGTCCCGGCCCGGCGCCCCGTCCCCGTCCGGGTCGAACTCCTGCCGGTCCGCCGCCTCTTCCGGATCGACCGGCTCCAGCTCGATCCACCCGTGACAGCCGATCGGCACGGGCGAGGCCTCGGCAAGCCGGTGGATGTCCGCGCCCTGGAAGTGCAGAAAGCTGTCGTACGCGTACCCCAGGTGCCGCGCGTGCGCCGAACCGCCGTCCACCGGCAACGCGGTGATCGACACGGCGCGCGGGTTGTACGTGTTGTCGGGTCGCGGCACGAGCCCCACGACCACCGGCACGAGCCGCGTACACCGTGCCCCGCGCGGCGCCCGCTCCACGGCGCCGGCTCCGCCGAGGCGCGACAGCACGAAGGCACGCAGCGCGGGAACGGAGTCGTCGAACACGGCGAACGAGACGGACACCTTGGCGTCGCCCGGCGGAACCACCACCAGGCCCAGATCCGGTCGGTGACTGATCGGCTCGCCCGTACGCATGTGCGGATTATGTCAGTGGCGCATGCCCCATCCGGAAGCCCTCCTCCGTTCTCCTCCGTCCTTCCGCGGATGCGCCCCGCCGCCGACCGGCGCCTGCTTGTCTGGGACCCATGACGAGCCTCCGCCACCCCGAACTCTCCGGCCTGGGCCGCAACCCGGCCGCCCCCGAGGACCTGCTGGTCCGCCTGGCCGCGCACGACGCAGGACGGCACGGGCTGACGTCGCGCCGAGGACGGCTCCCGGACGCCGTAGCCGAGGCGATGCTGAGGCACGGGGGAGCGGATGCCGCGACCCTGATGTACGGCGACCGCATCTCCCCGGCGACGCGCCGCCTGATCGCCGCCCACCCCGACCCTGCGGTCCGCGACGCGCACGCGAGTTTTGTCCGCGACATCGTGGCCGGCGGCAGTCAGATCGGCTTCGATCATCTGGAGGAGGCCTACGGTCGGCCGCGGACGGAACTCATGGTCGACCCGGACCCCGCCGTGCGCGCGGTGGTCGCGCGCTGCTGGCACGATCGCCCCCTCGACGTACAGGAGCGCTTCCTCGCCGACCCCGCCCCGGAGGTCCGGGCCGCCGCGACCGAGCAGGCGAAGCCGGGCGTCCCGCCGGAATCCGTGGACCGGTTCCTTGCCGACCCTGCGGTGCGCGGCCACCTGGCGGGCCGCGTGCCGCTGACGTGGGAAGCCTTCACCACGCTCGTGGACAGCGGGGACGAGCGGCTCGTACGGACGGTGGCCGGGAACCCGTACCTGACCGCCGGCATGGTCACCGAGCTCCTCGACTCGACCGACCCGAGCGTACGGATCAGCCTCGCCCTCAGCCGCCATGTCGACCCCGCGACGCGGGACCACCTGTTCGCGCTGGTCGCAGCGGAGAGTGCGGCGGGCAGTATTCCGGCGATGGTGGCGCTCTGCTGGAACATGGCGCAGCCCGACTGGCTGCGCGAAGTCCCGCTCGGGGAGCGCCTGACCTACCTGGACTGCCCCCACGCGAGGTTCCGGCGCGCCCTCGCCGCCTGCCCGGATCTGCCGGCCGAGGCGTGGCGACGCCTCGACGCCGACCCGGACGTCGGAGTCCGGCGGATCGCCGCCCGACGGCCCGACGCGCCGCCGGAGGTCCTGGAGGCGCTGCTCCGGGAGCACGGCGAGGCGTATCACACCCGGCAGCTGATCGTCGACCATCCCCGTTTCCCACGGCACCGGCTGCGCACCCTGGTGGACGCGCCGGGCGCGGGGGCGCGGTTCGTCGTGCTGCGGGACCCCGAGCTGCCGCTCGACCACCTCCGCCGGCTCGCCGCCGACCCCGAGGCCTTCGTACGCGCCGAGGCGGCCCGGCACCCACGTCTCCCGGAGGGCCTGCTCGACGTGCTTTTGGCAGACCAAGACCCCAAGGTGGTCGAGGCGGCGGCTGCCCATCCCGGGCTCGGGCGGGCGCGGATGGAGGGGATGCTGATGGACGTAGGGCTGTGACCTGCGACGCATCTGTCTCGGTCCGTGGGATCCGGCTCGTCGGCGCTTCAACGTTTTGTATACCATCGGGGTGGTCGTGTCGCCCGTATCGGGGCGATGCGGGCGTGGGCGCAAGGGCGGGCCGACTGTCGACCACAGCGTCTCGTACGCCTGCCCGCCGATCCCTGCCCTCCCCGCCGGCTCGAGGCCGCCTGCCCGGAAACCACACACGTCACCATGAGCACCGACACTGCCGCACCCACGACCGAGACCGACTCCGAGAGCGGGACCGACTCCCGGCCCAGGCCCCGGATCGTCGCCCGGGCCCCGGCCCGCCCGGCGCCGGCGGCGGCGTTCCACAGCATCGGCGCCGTGACAGTCGTCCTGCTCGGGCTCGTCGCGATCGGCGCGGTCATCCACGAGCCGGTGCTGATACCGCCGCTCGCCGCGAGCGCCGCGCTCGTGCACAGCGCTCCCACGCTCCCGCTCTCGCAGCCGCGCAGCGTCGTCCTCGGCCATCTGCTCGCCGCCGGGGTGGGCTACGCGATCCTGGCCCTGGCCGGACCGACCGCCTGGGCCGCCGCGATCGCGACCGGCGTGACCCTGGCCCTCACCTTCCTCGCCCGCACCCCGCACGCGCCCGCCTGCGCGACCGCCGTCGTGATCGTCCTTCAGGAGCCCGCGCCGGTCCGTTTCGTGCCGCTGCTGTTGGGTGCGTCGATCGTGCTCGTCCTCATGGAGTTCGCCGTCTCCCGGCTGCGCCGCGGCGCGCCGAGGTACCCGGCCTACTGGTGGTGACCGGCGCCGCCCGGCCGGAACACCCGCAGGCCGCTCACCTCGTACGACATCTCGTCGACGTCCGGGTCGGGCGCCGGGTGGTAGCGGCCCGCGCACACCGACAGATTGACGATCAGACCGGCGTGCCAGGACCGCCCGACGCCCCGCCGGTCCGCGAAGACCTCCTCGTCGTCGACCCACCACACCACCGACCGGGCGCCGAACTCGGTGCGCAGCCGGATCGTTCCGCCCGGCCGCACCGCCGGCGAGCGGTGGTAGAGGTGGGTGCCGCGGACATGGTTGGACAGTTCGAGGAGATCCGGGTTGTCCGGGTGGTACTCGAAGACGTCGACCTCCTGGCCGCCGTCCCGCCAGGTCCAGATCGCCGGCCAGGCGCCCATCTCCTCCGGCAGCCGCACCCGCGCCTCCAGGACGTCGCCCGTCCGCACCTCGAAGCCCTCCCGGCTGCCCTCGGTGGTCAGCAGCCCCGCGTCCCACAGCCCGTCCCGCCGGCGGCTCGCCCGGAAGACCCCGGACCGGCTGTACGCGGGGTCCTCGACCAGGTGGTCCAGCTTGTTGTCCCGGGGGTTGACGGGTCCGCCGTCGGGATAGGCCCACGAACGGCCCGCCACCCACTGGTCCGGTGCGGAGAAGTCGGCGATGAAGACCGGCTCGTCGGCCGGTTGGCGGCTCGGCATGGTCGCTCCTCGTGTCGGCGGCCGTGGTTCCGGCCGCGGGCTCGGGTGTGTGCTGCCCGAGGAGGCCGCAGAAATGCGGAACCCCCGCCTCCGTGGCGTGAACTCGCCATCCGCGCGGCCTCCCGCCCGGACCGACCGGCACCACCAGGAGCTGAACCGGCAGCTCACCGTGCAGGACTCAGGAGTGAGTACCAGGAGCCGATCGGATCAATCCGTGACGGGCAGGCACTCGGCGAGCAGGGCGACCACGTCACGCCAGGCTCGCTCCGCGTGCCGTGGGTGGTGGCCGACGCCGGGGACCGTGGGGTGGTCGACCGGCGGATGGTGGAAGGCGTGAAGGGCTCCTCCGTAGACCACGAGGCGCCAGTCGACGCCCGCGGCCTGCATCTCCGCGGCGAACGCCTCCCGTTGCGCGGGCGGCATGATCGGGTCTTCCGACCCGACCCCGGCCCACACCGGGCAGCGAATGCGTGCCGCCTCGCCCGGTCGGCCCGTGGTCAGCGCGTTGACCGTCCCGATCGCGCGCAGGTCGACGCCATCGCGACCGAGTTCCAGTGCGACCGCGCCCCCGGTGCCGTAGCCGACGGCGGCGGTCCGGCCGGGGTCGGCCCGTGGTTCGGCACGCAATACGTCGAGCGCGGCGTGACCGATGCCTCGCATGCGGTCGGGATCGGCGAGCAGCGGCATGCACCGGGCCAACATCTCCTCGGGGTCACCCAAATAGCGTCCGCCGTGCAGGTCGAATGCCAGCGCCACGTACCCCAGCCCGGCCAGAGCCTCGGCCCGCCGGCGCTCGACATCGCTGAGCCCCATCCCCTCGGGTCCGATCAGGACCGCGGGCCGGCGCCCGGTACCGGCCGGGAGCGCGAGGTGTCCGATCATCGTCAGGTCGTCGGCCGGGTACTCGACCGTACGGGTTGTGACCGTCGTCATGCGACTGGACGGTAATGACCGTTGCGCCCGCTCGGGGTGGTGTTCACCGATGGCAGACAGCCGTCTGTCCCGACTGCGTCCGCCGCGGCGGCGTCCACGGCGAGCACGAGCAGCACCTCGCCCTCCGCCCGTACGGGAGAGCGTGCCGCCGTATTGGCCGCCGCAGCGTCTGGCCGCCGTCCGCCAGACCTGCTCCGGCTTCCCCCGCCCGGCGGGGCATGAGGTGTGGGAACGGAAAGGCGGGGCAGGAGCGACGCATCCGCCGACGGAGACGAGGGAAGAGAGGAGCGGGAAGGGCCATGACCGAGCACGCCGCCGAGGCCGGGTGGTGGTACGACGGGGGCGTCGGTACGGTCACCGTGGCGCGGGACGCCACCGCTCGCTTCCTGCGCGGGAGTGCCGGCACCGACCCGGACGTGGACACCGACACGGCGCTGCTCGTCGTCAGCGAACTGGTCACCAACGCCGTCAAGCACGCCCCCGGCCCGCTCCGCCTCGAACTCGCACGGAGCGACGCCACGCTGGTGATATCGGTGCTCGACGGATCCACCGCCGGACCGGTGCTCCGGCCGCCCGACCCCGAGCGGGTCGGCGGCCACGGCATGGAGATCGTGACCGCGCTGTGCCGGTACGTGGTGACCGAGCCCGCGCCGTGCGGCAAGCGGGTCACCGCCGTTCTCGTCGCGCCCGAACTCGCCATGCGTGCCCCCGCGCAGCGGGGGTAGGCGAAGCGCCACAGACGAACGATCCGCGAGAAACAGGAGGTTGTCCCCGTGCGGACCGAGAGGGTCAAGGCGACGACGACGGCCGGCACGTATGAGGACCTGCCCTTTCTGGAGGCACCGCGCGAGATCGCGCCCCAGGACGCACGCGCCCTGACGAAGGTCTTCCTCCGCGAGCTGGCGGTGCGCGAGGAGGGCACCGAGGAGCACCAGTACGTCCGCAACACCCTGATCGAGATGAACACCTCGCTCGTCCGGTACGCGGCGCAGCGCTTCCGCGCCCGGGGCGACGAGATGGAGGACATCGTCCAGGTCGGCGTCATCGGACTCATCAAGGCCATCGACCGCTTCGACCTGGCCCGGGAGGTGGAGTTCGCGACCTTCGCCGTGCCGTACATCGTCGGCGAGATCAAGCGCTTCTTCCGCGACACCACCTGGGCCGTGCACGTCCCGCGCCGCCTCCAGGAGGCCCGGGTGGAGCTCGCCAGGGCCCATGACGAGCTCAGCTCCCGGCTGGGCCGCGCGCCGCGGGTCGCCGAGCTCGCCGAGCGGATGGAGCTCTCCGAGGACGAGGTCGTCGAGGCGCAGATCGCCGCGAACGGCTACCACACCGCCTCCCTCGACGCCGCCTACGGTGGCGACGAGGACGACGCCGACGCCTCGCTCGCCGACTTCATCGGCGAGGAGGACCCGGCGCTCGCGCTCTTCGAGGACTTCCACACCCTCGCCCCGCTCGTCGGACTGCTCGAGGAGCGGGACCGGCTTCTCCTCCACCTGCGGTTCGTGGAGGAGCTGACCCAGTCCGAGATCGGCGACCGGCTCGGCGTGTCCCAGATGCACGTCTCCCGGCTGCTCGCCCGCTCCCTCGCCCGGCTGCGGGAAGGACTCCTCGCCGAGGCCCCCGCCGAACACACCTGACCGGCCCCCGGACGCGGGCATTCCTCAGCGGACCGCGCTGAGGAACGCCCGCGTCCGCTCGTGCCGGGGCGCGTCGAGCAGTTCGCCGGCCCGCCCCGACTCCACGATCCGGCCCTGGTCGAACATCAGGATCCGGTCGGACACGTCCCGCGCGAAGCCCATCTCATGGGTCACGCACAGCAGCGTGATGTCGGTGTCCCGCGCGACGTCCCGCAGCACGTCCAGGACCTCCGCCACCAGCTCCGGGTCGAGCGCCGAGGTCACCTCGTCCAGGAGCAGGATCTCCGGGCGCATCGCGAGCGCGCGGGCGATCGCCACGCGCTGCTGCTGCCCGCCGGAGAGACGGGTCGGGCGGGCGTCGACCTTGTCGGCGAGGCCGACCATGCCGAGCAGCGCCCGGGCCCGCTCCGCCGCCTCCTCCCGGCCCTCCTTGAGCACGTGCACCGGCGCCTCGACGACGTTCTCCAGGACGCTCATGTGCGGGAACAGGTTGAAGTGCTGGAACACCATGCCGATGCCGCGCCGCCGGTCCGCGAGATACCGCTCGCTCGCCGGTACGAGCCCGCCGGCCCCGGCCCCCGGCATGTGCGAGAACGGCTCGCCCCCCACATGGATGACGCCCTCCGTCACCCGCTCCAGAGTCATCAGCAGCCGCAGGATCGTGGTCTTGCCCGAGCCGCTCGGCCCGATCAGGGTGACCCGCTCGCCCCGCCCGACCGTCAGATCCAGCCCGTCGAGCACCGTGTGGTCCCCGAACCGCTTGGTGACCCGGTCGAAGCGCACCGCCTCGGCGTCCAGGTGGTGGTCATGCTCCTTCTGCAAGGCGTGCCTCCAGTCGTCGTACGAGCACGGACGTCGGCCAGCTCGCCAGCAGGAACACCGCGGCGGCCAGCGTGAAGCTCTCCAGATAGGCGAAATGGGTGGAGCCGAAGGTGTTCGCCTCGTGCACCATCTCGTGCACCGTGATCACCGAGAGCAGCGGTGTCTCCTTGAACATCGCGACCGCGTAGTTCCCCAGCGGCGGCAGCACGTTGCGCACCGCCTGCGGCAGCACCACCGCCCGCCACACCCGCCGGCGGGGCAGCGAGAGCGCCGTGCACGCCTCCCACTGGCCCTTCGGCACCGAGTCGATGCCCGTGCGGTACACCTCGGAGAGGTACGCGGCGTAGTGCACGCCCAGGACGAGCACACCGAGCGCCAGCGCGTCGAGCGACGAGATCACCACCCACGCCGCGAACAGCTGCACGAGCAGCGGCGTCGACCGTACGAAGGCGGCGGCGCCGTTCACCGGCGCCGCGACCCAGCGCGGGGCGGTGCGGCCCACGAGCGCGAGCACCAGACCGAGCACCGCCGCCACCGCGAACCCGAGGACCGTCGCGAGCAGCGTGATCCCGAAGCCCTTCAGGACCACGGGCAGCGCGTCCACGGCGGCCTGTCCGTCCCAGATCACGCCGCACCTCCCGCGCCGAGCCGCGCCCGGGCGGCCCGCTCAAGCGCGTTCATCAGCAGACTCAGCACCCCGGCCAGGACCCCGTACACCGCGAGCAGCAGCAGATACGCCGCCGCCGTGTTCCCGGTCGCCGACCGCAACTGGTCGATCTCGAAGGTCAGATCGGGCACCGTCACCAGCGAAAGCAGCGGCGTCGCCTTCAGCAGTTGCACCAGGAGGTTCTTGAACGGCGCCACCATCAGCGGGTGGGCCTGCGGCAGCACCACCCGGCGCAGCCGCTGCCCCGGGCTCATGCCCAGGGCGACGGCCGCCTCCCACTGCGCCCGCGGCACCGCCGCGATCGCGCCGCGCACCACCTCGGCCCCGTAGGCGCCGTAGTTGAGGCCGAACGCCAGCACACCGCAGGCCAGCGGTTCGAGCCGGAACCCGAGCATCGGCAGCGCGAAGAACAGCCAGAACAACTGCACGTACAGCGACGTGCCGCGGAAGAACTCGACCACCGTGCGCGCCGCGCCCCGCACGAACAGCCGCCGCGAGCGCGAAAGCAGCCCGAGCGCGTAGGCGAGCACCAGGGCGAGCGCCGCGCCGAGCAGCGTCGCCTCGATCGTGACCAGCAGCCCCTCGCCGAGCCGCGGCAGCGCCCGCTCCAGCTCGGCCCCGAACGAGCTCTCCGCCAGGAACGAGCTCTCCGCCGGAGCCGGGTTCTCCGCCAGGAACCCGCTCACGCCGCTCCCCGGCCCGCGCACAGATCGGCGGTGCGCAGGGTGCGCGGCGGCGCCTCGCGCTCGGTGAAGCCATAGCGCCCGATCAGTTGGACATAGCGCCCCGGATCACCGGTGATCCGCGCCAGCTCCCGGTTGAAGGCGTCCCGCAGGCTCGTGGCGCCCGGCCGGAACACCGCGCCGCCCGCGCTCCACTGCTTGACCCCGTTCACCTCGGGCACGAACGGGGCCGTCACCTCCACCGCCGCGCCCGCGTTCGTCCGCGCCAGCCAGCGCAGCGAGATACCGGTCAGCGCAAACGCGTCGATCCGGCCGGCCAGCAGCGCGTCGAGCCCGTCCTGCTGTTTGGCCAGCGTCTTCACCGCACCGTCCGGCACCCCCGCCGCCTTGGCGTACGAGGCCTCCACCGCGGCCGACAGGACGCCCACGGTCGCACCGGCCCGCGCCACGGACGCGAGATCGCCGAGCCGCTTCGGATTGCCCTTGCGCACCATCAGCGCGGTGGGGGAGATGAACTCGGGCTCGGAGAAGATCACCTTGGCGCAGCGCTCGGGCGTGATCGACATCCCGGCGCTCACCACGTCGAACCGGCCGGCGAGCAGCCCGGGGATGAGCGAGCCGAACTCGGTGAGCGTGGGCCGCAGTTCGCGCACCCCGAGCGCCGAGAACACCTCCTGGTGGAGCGCCGGTGCCTCGCCCGCGAGCCGGTCGCCGTCCTGGAAGCCGTACGGCGCCTCACCGGCGAAGCCGACCCGTACGAAGCCCTGGTCGCGCAGCTTCGTCAGCAGCTCCGCGTCCGCCTTCGGCGCGCCCGTGCCCACCTCCGTGCGGCTGCACCCGGCGAGCAGGCCGGCGACCCCGACGGCGGGGGCCAGAGCGAGGAATCCGCGCCGGTCGAGGTGTGCGGGACGGGACATGACGGTCCTTCCGGTAGGGCGACGGGGGAATGAGCGAGGGGACAGGAGGCGGCAGGAAGGGACAGGAGGGTCAGCCGAGCGGCGTGATGTCGCGCGAGGCGATGAAGGAGGGCCGGCGGACCGGCGCCGCGAACGGCAGCTCGGGCGCGTTCTCCACGCTGTTGAACACCAGGAAGACATTGCTGCGCGGGTACGGCGTGATGTTGTCGCCCGAGCCGTGCATCGCGTTGCAGTCGAACCAGGTCGCCGAGCCCGGCGCACCCGTGAAGTGGCGGATCCCGCAGGCGTCCGCGAAGGTCGTCAGCGCCTCGTCGGACGGCGTGCCGGCGTCCTGCATCTGCAGCGACTTCTTGTAGTTGTCCTTCGGCGTCTCGCCCGCGCACCCCAGGAAGGTGCGGTGCGAACCGGGCATGATCATCAGGCTGCCGTTGGTGGTGTGGTTCGCGGTGAGCGCGATCGACACCGACACGGTCCGCATCTGCGGCAGTCCGTCCTCGGCGTGCCAGGTCTCGAAGTCCGAGTGCCAGTAGAAGCCGCTGGCGCCGAAGCCGGGCTTGACGTTGACGCGCGACTGGTGGACGTACACCTCGGAACCGAGGATCTGCCGGGCCCGCCCGACGATCCGCGGGTCGGCGGCGAGCCGGGCGAAGACCTCGCTGATCCGGTGCACCTCGAACACCGAGCGGATCTCCTGCGAGCGCGGCTCGACGATCGAGCGCTCGTCCGCGCGCACGGCCGGATCGGCGACCAGCCGGTCCAGCTCGGCCCGGAGCCCTACGACCTCGTCCGCGGTGACCAGGTCGTCGACCGTGACGAAGCCGTCGCGCTCGAACTCCTCCAGTTCACGGGCCCAGAACGGGCCGGGCGTGCCGGGCTCGGACCACACCACGGGGTCCTTGCGGCCGATCAGCTGCTCCTCGGTGCCGCGGGTGGGGTAGAGGTCGACGGGACGGGTGGGTGCGGAGGTCATGACGGGTGGCGCCTTCCAATCTCGTACGGAGGGTGTGTGCGGGGGAGGGGGAGGGGATCAGACCGGGTCCGGGTCCGGCTCGGTGAGGAGCGGGTAGACACCGTTCTCGTCGTGGTCCTCGCGGCCGGTGACCGGCGGGTTGAAGACGCACAGGCAGTGGAAGTCCTGCTTGACCTTGAGGGTGTGCCGCTCGTGCCCGTCGAGCAGATACATCGTCCCGGGCACGATGGTGTACGTCCGGCCGGTCTCGTGGTCGGTCAGCTCGGCCTCGCCGGCGGTGCACACGACGGCCTCGATGTGGTTCGCGTACCACATCGACGTCTCGGTCCCGGCGTAGAGCACGGTCTCGTGCAGGGAGAAGCCGACCCGCTCACGGGCGAGCACGATCCGCTTGCTCTCCCAGGTGCCGGAGGCGGCGCGGACGTGGCGCTCGGTGTTCTCGATCTCGGCGAAACTGCGGACGATCATGCGGTGGGCCTTTCGGTGGTACGGGGGTGGGGCGGGCGATACGGGTGTGGTGGGGCTGGTACGGGAGAGGCGGCGCTGGTCGCCTCGGTCAGGCCGTGTGCCGCACGGAACGGGCCAGGATGCCCAGGCCCTCGTCGAGCTCGTCGTCCGTCGCGGTCAGCGGCGGCAGCAGCTTGACCACCTCGTCGTACGGCCCGGAGGTCTCCAGGAGCAGCCCGAGCTCGAAGGCCCGGCGGCAGACGGCCGCGGCCTGCTTGCCGTCGGCGAACTCCAGGCCCCAGACGAGGCCGCGGCCGCGGAACGAGACGGCCGAGCGTCCGTTCTCGCCGAGAAGGTCGCCGAGCGCGCCCTCGACGCGGGCGGCCCGGGCCAGGGTCCGGTCGCGCAGGGTGTCGTCGCGCCAGTAGGTGTCGAGCGCGGCGGTGGCGGTGACGAAGGCGGGGTTGTTGCCGCGGAAGGTGCCGTTGTGCTCGCCCGGCTGCCACTGGTCGAGCTCCGGCCGGAACAGGCACAGCGCCATCGGCAGGCCGTAGCCGCTGATGGACTTGGACAGCGCCACGATGTCCGGGGTGATGCCGGCCTCCTCGAAGGAGAAGAAGTCGCCGGTCCGGCCGCAGCCCATCTGCACGTCGTCGACGATCAGCAGCATGTCGTGCCGCCGGCACAGGTCCGCGAGGCCGCGCAGCCACTCGGCGCGGGCGACGTTGATGCCGCCCTCGCCCTGCACCGTCTCGACGATGACGGCCGCCGGGCGGTCGAGGCCGGAGCCCGGGTCGGCGAGCAGCCGCTCGAACCACAGGAAGTCCGGCATCCGGCCGTCCAGGTAGTGGTCGTACGGCATCCGCGTCACATGGGGGAGCGGGACGCCCGCGCCGGCCCGCTTGGCGGCGTTGCCGGTCGCGGCGAGCGAGCCGAGCGACATGCCGTGGAAGGCGTTGGTGAAGGAGACCACCGTCTCCCGGCCGGTGACCTTGCGGGCCAGCTTCAGCGCGGCCTCCACGGCGTTGGTGCCGGTCGGGCCCGGGAACATCACCTTGTAGGGCAGCGCCCGGGGCTCCAGGACCACCGAGCGGAAGGTCTCCAGGAAGTCGCGTTTGGCGGTCGTCGACATGTCGAGGCCGTGGGTGACGCCGTCGCCGGCCAGGTAGTCGAGCAGCGCCCGCTTGAGCACCGGGTTGTTGTGCCCGTAGTTGAGAGAGCCGGCGCCGGCGAAGAAGTCGAGGTAGGACCGCCCGTGCTCGTCGTACAGCCGGCTCCCGCGGGCCTGCTCGAAGACCACCGGCCAGGCGCGGCAGTAGCTGCGCACTTCGGATTCGACGGTCTCGAAGACGGACGGGGCGATGTCGGTGAGGGTCACGGTTCTCCCGTATCTCGGTTCTCGGTGTTTCGGGGGTGGTCGGGCCGGCGGGGCGCGGGGTCAGTGCGCCAGCGGCCCGATGCGGTACAGCAGCTCCGGCTCATGGGCCGGGTCGGCCGGGTCGGCCATGGTGGCCGCAGTGGTCGCGGTGGCCTGGTCGGCCTGGTGGTGCGGGGTGCCGGAGTCGGTCGGGTCGCCGGCGTCCGGGAAGGCGTCGGCGGGGAACAGGACCTCCCGGGTCAGGGCCGCCCCGCGGCGGCGTGCGAACGATCGGAACAGCCGGTCCGAGGCCACGTTCCCCGGAGTGACCGTGGCCTCCAGCCGGCTCGGCCCGCGCCCCTCGGCCGTCAGCCGCTCGGCCAGGGCGTCGAGCAGTGCTCCGGCTACCCCGGTTCCGCGATGCGAATCGTCGACGGCGACCTGCCAGACGAAAAGCGTCTCCGGCGCCTCGGGCCGCAGATATCCGGTCACGAAGCCCACGGGCCGTCCCGAGGCGTCCCGGGCGACCGCCGACGTGGCCGCGAAGTCGCGGCACCACAGCAGATAGCTGTAGGGCGAGTTGAGGTCCAGGCCCTCGGCCCCCCGGGCGATCCGCCAGAGGTCCGCACCGTCCGCCGGGCGGGCGGGTCCGATGTCGACGGCGGTCTTCGGGGACGTCTTGTGTGCTGCGGTCATGTGGGCCGAAGCTACCGAGCGGCAGGGCGAACTTCCTGGCGCGGCAGCCTTGCGGGGCAGCGGGAAGTGCGATAGGTGCGCGGGCGGATACCGCCGGGGAAGTCTGTCACTTCGTGCCAGGCGAAGGGGGCGATTCAGGGGCGAAATGCCCGATTATCACGACTGGGTAACGGCTGACGGGGTCTTGACGCGGATCTCAGACTTCCGTGAGAACCTACCCCGCTTCGCGTTTGAAGTGGCGCGAAGGGGTCAGAAGTACGGGTTCACCGGCCCCGCGGCACCGGGTGCCGCCGCCCGCCGCCGTGGCCCGCTCGGCGTTCGCGCCGGAGGGCCGAGTCGCGGCCGTACCGGCCCGCCCGCCACCCTCCGCGTCCCCTCTGTCACTCCTCGTCGACCACCAAGTGCATCGCCGCCTCCTCGGCGGAGGCCGCGCCGCCGTCGATGCCGACGTCACGGGCGTAGCCCTCGAGGGGCGAGAGGGCGCGTCCGTCGTCCAGGGCGACCAGCCGCCCCGAGCGGCGGTTGCCGACCTCGCCGTCCAGCGGCTCGCCGTCGGTGTCCACGGTGTCCCCGACGCCGTCCCAGTCGAGGTCCGGC
The DNA here is from genome assembly GCF_041270065.1 of Streptomyces fradiae. Taxonomy (NCBI): domain Bacteria; kingdom Bacillati; phylum Actinomycetota; class Actinomycetes; order Kitasatosporales; family Streptomycetaceae; genus Streptomyces; species Streptomyces fradiae. The sequence goes on from NZ_CP065958.1 coordinate 7,783,813, forward strand.
GCGTCGTCCGGCTGCTCCTCGGCGAGCCGCTGTTCCAGGGACTCGCCGCGCAGCCGCTCGGCCGCCGTGACCCCCGTGTGCTCCACGGCCCACGGGCGGTCCGGCGGCGCGTACCCCTCGTCGAGGGGGCTGTCGAGGGGGCCGTCCAGCGTGTCGGAGGCGTCGAGCAGCCCCGCGTCGTCCTGCACCTCGCTGCCGTCGGGCTGATACACCTGATCGCCCCAGGCCTCGTTCCCGGCCTCGTTCTCGGCCGCGTTCTCACTCATGCGGACACTCCCGCCACTCGTCGATCTCCACGAGTTGATTTCCATGCTCCGTGTCCCGTCCCCGGCCCGCCACCGCACACCGCCCGGGCGGCGGAAATGCGCCCGTCCGGGGGCCGGATCCGGCCGCCACGCGCGGTCCGAGGGGGTCCGGATGTGAACCTGTGGCGCGCACGGGGTAAAACCATGGCCAACACCCCTCTCACCTGAACGGAAACGTGCGCGTTGAGCATGCTCCCTGGATCACGTGTGCCAGGCCGGACCTGGACGATCCGCCTCACGGGTCACCCCGACCACTCGGCGACGGTCACCTGCACCACGCCGGGCTGCCGCATGCCGGCCCGATCGAAGGACCTCGCGTCCCTGCGGACCTTCGCCGCCGAGCACGTCCGCGCCCACGCCCGCCTGGCCACCGTCCGCCCGAACGCCGCCTGCGCCTGCGGGGCGAGCGACTGCCGGCACCACAGCGCCCGCACCACCTGCACGGGCCGGACGCTGCTCGTCCTCATCCACAACCCGGTGATCGCCGAGGTCTGGACCCTTGCCGAGATCTGCCAGGCCTGCGCGCCGCTGATCTCCCACGCGTCCGTCCTGGCCGGCGCCGGCGGCGCCTCCACCGGCCGTGACTCGCTCGCCGCCCGCGCCGCCGCGGCGGCGGCTTCGGCGGCGGCCTCCGCGGGCTCCGCACCGGCGGTCTCGCCCGCTCCGGCCGCGCCCGGTGCCCCGGTCCCGCCCGCCGTGCCGATGATGTTCTCCTCCCCGGAGGCCGCCGGCGGTGCCGGTGCCCCCGTACCCTCCCCGCACCGCAGGCGCTCCCGCGGCGGCGGTGGTGGCGGCGGACGCGGTGGCGGTGGCGGTGGCCAGGGCGGACGCGGCGGCCAGGGCGGCTCGGGCGGGAACCGCCGCACCCGAGGCCGCTCCTGACGCCCTCGTACCGCCTTTTGTACCGCCTCTCGCACCACCCGGCCTCCGTCGAACGACGGAGGCCGGTCTCGTCCACGAGGGCGAGGAGACCGGGGCTGTCGGCTGCCTACGCTGAGGACACCGCCACCCCCGTCCCACGAGAGGCTGTCACGATCACGATGCACCGCGGAACCAAGAACCTCCTCGAAGGAGGCATCACCTTCCTGGTCGGCCTGGGCCTCAAGCTGTTCACGGCCGATGTCGAGATACCCGTGTTCACCCTCACCAAGGTCGGCGTGGTGCTGATGGTCCTCGGCGGCGCGACGGCCGTCGCCGGTCTGCTGCGGACCGTGCTCGACGCGCGCGCCGGCCGCGCGGACCGCACCTCCTCCTGACACCGGGTGCCGACACCCGGTGCACGGACGGCCACCGCCGCTTTCTAGGCTGGGGCGCATGTCCGACGAGTCCCCGCTGCTCCGCAGCCTGCGCGCCGCCGTGGCCGCCGCCCCCGAAGACGTCCCGCTGCGGCTGCACTTCGCCGAGCTGCTCCTCGCGGAGGGACACCACGACGAGGCCGTCGGCCAGGCGGCGGCCGCCCTCCAGCACGCCCCCGGCGACCCGGCCGCCCGCGACCTGATGGTCCGCGCGATGGGCCTCCCGGCCCAGCCCCCGCCGCCCGCGCCCGCCGACTCCCCTGCCGACCCGCCCGCCTTCGACTGGGCCGCCGCCGAGCAGGAGGTCGCGGACCTCGTCGGCCCCCGCTTCACCGACGGCGGTCACGACGACGACGGCGAGGACACGGGCACCGGCACCGGCACCGGCCTGGAGGTGCCGCTGGCCTCCGAGGGCTTCGGCGACCCCGGCGACGCCGCCGCCTGGGACGTCGACGCGCCCGGAGCCGTACGACTCGCCGACGTCGGCGGCATGCGGGAGGTCAAGGAGCGCCTGGAGGCCGCCTTCCTCGCGCCCATGCGCAACCCCGAACTGCGCCGCCTCTACGGCAAGTCGCTGCGCGGCGGACTGCTCCTGTATGGCCCGCCCGGCTGCGGCAAGACGTTCATCGCACGGGCCGTCGCGGGCGAACTCGGCGCGTCCTTCCTGTCGGTGTCGCTCGCGGACATCCTCGACATGTACATCGGGACCTCCGAGCGCAACGTCCACGACATCTTCGAGACCGCCCGCCGCCAGGCCCCCTGCGTCGTCTTCCTCGACGAGCTGGACGCCCTCGGCGCCAAGCGCTCCCGCATGCACCACAGCGGACTGCGCAATGTCGTCAACCAGCTCCTCACCGAGCTCGACGGTGTCGACGGCGACCGCAACGAGGGCGTGTTCGTGCTCGCCGCCACCAACGTCCCCTGGGACGTGGACCTCGCCCTCCGCCGGCCCGGCCGCCTCGACCGCACCCTGCTCGTCCTGCCACCGGACGCCCCGGCCCGCGAGGCGATCCTCCGCTACCACCTGCGCGAGCGGCCCATCGAGTCCGTCGACCTCGGAAAGATCGCCAAGGCGACCGAGGACTTCTCCGGCGCCGACCTCGCCCATGTCTGCGAGTCCGCCGCCGAGGGCGCGCTCCTCGACTCCGCCCGTACCGGCACCATCCGCATGATCACCACCAAGGACCTGCTGCAGGCGGCCCGGCAGATCAAGCCGTCCAGCGAGTCCTGGTTCGCCTCCGCCCGCAACGTGGCGATGTTCGCCAACGACGGCGGCATGTACGACGACCTGCTCACCCACCTGAAGAAGAAGCGCAAGCTGTGACGGCCCCTGACCCGACCGGCCGGGACCTGCTCCAGGCCGACGCGCTCTACGACCTCGGACGCTACGAGCAGGCCGCCGAGGCCGCCGCCCGGCACCTCGCCGCGCACCCCGACGACGCGACCGCGCTCGTCCTGCTCGCCCGCTGCCGGCACCGCCTCGGCGACGAGGCGCAGGCACTCGACCTCGTCGAGCGGGCCCTGCGCGCCGAACCCGACTCCATCGGCGGCTGGCTGATGCGCACCCATGTCCTGCTCACCACCGAGCGGTACGAGCAGGCCGAGGAGTCCGCCCGCCGCGCCGTGGCCCTCGCCCCGCACCACTGGGCCACCCACTACACCCTCGGCACCGTCCTCGACCGCTCGGTACGGCCCGAACGCAAGCGGGCCGCCTACGAGTGCGCCCGCACCGCCGTCTCCCTCGCCCCCGAGGAGAGCGACGCCCACTTCCTCGTCGGCCTCACCGCGCAGCGCCTCGGCAACCACGAGGTCGCCGAGCGGGCGTACGAGACGGCGCTGCGCCTCGACCCGGAGAGCAGCGAGGCCCACAACAACCTCTCGCTGCTCCATCTGCGCCGCCGCTGGTGGCGGCCCGGCTCCTGGACGAAGGCCGCCGAGGGCTTCGTCCAGTCCGCCGCCCTCGACCTCAACGACCGGCAGGCCCGCCACAACCTGGAGACCATGGCCTGGGGCACCGTCGCCGGCTCCCGCTGGGTGGCCCTCGCCGGCTTCGTCGCCGCCTCCATGGCCTCCGTCCACCTGCGCTCCGGCGCCGAGGGCGGCGCGGCGCTCACCGGTGTGCTGCTCGCCGCCGCCGTGATGATCGGCGGCTGGGGCGGCTGGTTCCTGTGGCTGACCCGTCGGGTGCCGCCCCGGCTGCGCCGCCCGCTGCTTCTGGTCTCGCGCGGCTGCAAGCCCGTGATCGCCATGGCGGTGGCGGTGGGCCTGATGGCCCTGCACTCGGCCCTCAGCCTGGTGCTGTGGCGGGTCTCCGCGTTCGGCTCGCTGGCCTTCCCGCTGTTCTGGGGCGCGATCATCACGTACTGGGTGAGCAGGGCCCGCCTGCAGCGCCGCGCCCCCAGGAACTGAGCCCCCTTCCGGCCTGGTCCCGTTCGTCGTCCCGCGTCCCCGTCGCCGCGAAAAACCGCTGTCGCGACCGGACTTCGGCTGCCTAGACTCCACCGCGTACCGACACACCACATCTGTCACGGAACGAAGGGAGACACCCATGCGCGCCACGGCCATCACCGTCACCGCCGCCGCCCGCGTGCATGGTGTCTCTCGTAGCCGGTACGACGTGATCCTGGCCTCTTCGTCGCCCCGGTGCCGGCTGCGCGGCCGCCACCGCTGACCCGCGACGCAACACGGCAGGACCACAGGCCCCTTCAGTTCCTCAGCACCCGGCCGCCTCCTGCCCCCGTGCTCCCGCACACCCCGTCACGGGAATCGCGCTGCCCTGCATCTCCACCGCATCGCACGCGAAGGACCACATCACCATGCGTACCCGCATCCGCAACCTCGGCATCCTGGCCCACGTCGACGCCGGCAAGACCACCCTCACCGAGCGGTTCCTCTACCTCACCGGCGCCACCCACAAGCGCGGCGAGGTCCACGACGGCACCACCGTCACCGACTTCGACCCGCAGGAACGCGACCGCGGCATCACCATCTTCGCCGCGGCCGTCAGCTGCGACTGGGCCGGCCACCGCCTCAATCTGATCGACACCCCCGGCCACGTCGACTTCGCCGACGAGGTCGAGCGCGCGCTGCGCGTCCTGGACGGCGCCGTCGCCGTCTTCGACGCCGTCGCGGGCGTCGAGCCGCAGAGCGAGTCCGTGTGGCGCCAGGCCGACCGGCACGGCGTCCCGCGCCTCGCCTTCGTCAACAAGCTCGACCGTGCGGGCGCCGACCTCGACACGGCCGTCGCCTCCATCCGCGACCGGCTCGGCACCGTACCGCTCGCGGTCCAGCTGCCCATCGGCCGCGAGGACGCCTTCACCGGCGTCGTCGACCTCGTACACCTGCGCGCCCACCTGTGGCGGGCGGGCACCGACACGTACGAGACCGGACCCGTGCCCGAAGCGCTCGCGGACGAAGCGGTACGGCGCCGGCAACGGCTCGCCGAGACCGTCGCCGAACTGCACCCCGGCGCCCTGGAGGAGTACTGCGCCCACGGCACGCTCAGCCCGGAGACCCTGACCGCCGCACTGCGCGACCTCACCCTCACCGGCGAGGCCGTGGTGGTGCTGTGCGGCTCCGCCTACCGCAACCGGGGAGTCGAACCGCTGCTCGACGCCGTCGTCGCCTATCTGCCCGCCCCCGCCGACCTCCCGCCGGTACGGGGCGAGCAGCCCGCCGACCCCACGGCGCCGCTCACCGGGCTCGTCTTCAAGGTCACCACCACACCCATCGGCCGCATGACCTACCTCCGCGTCTACGCGGGCACACTGCGAAAGGGGGACACCGTGCTCGACAGCACCACCGGCCGCACCGAACGCATCGCCCGCATCCTGCGCGTCCAGGCCGACCGCACCACCGAGACCGACCGGGCCACGGCCGGCGACATCGTCGCCGTCGTCGGACCCAAAGCGGCCCGCACCGGCGCCACCCTGTGCGCCACCGACGCGCCCGCCGTCCGGCTCGAACCGCCGGTCTCCGCCGACCCAGTGGTGTCCGTCGCCGTCGAGGCCCGGCAGAGCCGCGACACCGAACGGCTCGCGGTCGCTCTCGCCCGGCTCGCCGAGGAGGACCCCTCGCTGGCCGTGCGGACCGACCCCGAGTCCGGCCAGACGGTGGTTTCCGGCCTCGGCGAACTGCATCTGGAGGTCGCCGTGGAGAAGCTGCGCCGCGCCCACGGTCTCGACGTCACGGTGGGCCGCCCCAAGGTGGCGTACCGCGAGACCCCGGCCGGCGCCGTCACCGGTCTCACCTACCGGCACGTCAAACAGGACGGCGGGGCGGGCCAGTTCGCCGTCGTGGTCCTCGACGTCGCCCCGCTGGGCGAGGGCGAGGACCCCTCCGGGCAGGAGCTGGTGTTCCGGTCCGCGGTGACGGGCGGGCGCGTGCCGCAGGAGTTCGTCCGCGCGGTCGAGGCCGGCTGCCGGGACGCGCTGGCCGACGGACCGCTCGGCGGCCATCCGGTCACCGGCGTCCGGGTCACCCTCACCGACGGGGCCACCCATGTGAAGGACTCCTCCGAGCTCGCCTTCCGCACCGCCGGACGGCTCGCGCTCCGCGAGGCCCTGCGCACGGGCGGCACGACCCTGCTCGAACCGGTCGTCGAGGTCACCGTCACCGCACCCGACAGCGCCGTCGGCACGGTGCTCGGCGACCTGACCGCCCGGCGCGGCCGGATCACCGACTCCACGACCCACGCGGACACGGCGGTCCTCACCGCGACCGTCCCGCTCGCCGCGCTCTTCGGCTACGCGACCCATCTGCGCAGCCGTACCCAGGGCCGGGCCGGCTTCACCACCCGCCCGGCGGGTTACGCCCCGGCGGGCTGAGCGGGCTGAGCGGGCGGAGCGAACGAAGGCCGGGGCCCGGCGCACCTCCGCGCCGGGCCCCGGCTCGGGCCCCCGGCCCCACCGTCAGCCCTCGTGCCCCGCCACCGGAGCGCCGCCGAACCCGATCTCGTTCCCGTCCGGGTCACGGAACGTGGCCTTGCGCACCCCGTTCCCGTATGTCTCGCGCTGGACGGGCAGCAGCCCGCGCTCGGCGATGTCGCCGATCACCGTGTCGAAGTCGTCGACGAACAGGGTGTGCATCGCGTGACCGGCGTGCCCCGGACGGTGCTCGATGTAGAGCGAACGGTGCTGCGCCAGCTCCCACACCGCCTCGATGTCGTTCGGCAGGAACGTGGGCGGCGCGCCGAGCAGCCGCTCGTACCAGGCGAGCGCCGCCGCGTAGTCGCTGACGGCGATTCCGGCGAAGAGAGCCACAGTCATGTTTCCGAGCCTAGGCGGTGGGCGGATGATCAGCCCGGGGGAGGAAGGCCGGGCGTAGTGACGGGTCCACCGGGTCGTAGTAGCGGTGGAAGACCGGGGTGGCCGAGCCGGAGACAGGAGGAACGATCCAGCTCCAGTCGGCCGGGGTCGGCCGGCCGTGCCGGGTCTCCTGCGCGATGTGCCGCAGGAACCGCTCGGACTCGGTGTGGTGGTCCGCCATCGTCACGCCCGCCTCCTGGAAGGAGTGCAGCACCGCCACGTTCAGCTCGACCAGCGCCCGGTCCCGCCACAGCGTGCGCTCGCTCGACCGGTCGAGGCCGAGCCCGTCCGCCACCCGCGGCAGCAGGTCGTACCGCTCGCCGTCCGCCAGGTTCCGGGCGCCTATCTCCGTGCCCATGTACCAGCCGTTGAACGGCGCCGCCGGATACCGGATCCCGCCGATCTCCAGGACCATGTCGCTGATCGCCGGCACCGTGTACCAGCGCAGCCCCAGGTCGGCGAAGAACGGATGGTCCGGATGGCGCAGCGGCACCTCCGTCACCGTGCCGTCCGGCAGCTCGAACCACTCCGGCCGCGAGCCGGGCCGCTCCCGCACCATCAGCGGCAGCACCTGGAACTCCTCCTGATCCCGCTTCCAGCCGAGGGCCCGCGCCTCCGCCGTGAGCCCGGCGCCGCGCGGATCGCCCACCCAGGACCCGCCCGCCGTGCGGTGCCCCGCGTAGCGGACCAGCTGGTCGTTGACGATCCGCGGGGCCGGCCGCCCCGGCCGGTCCGGCGCGAAGACGGAGATCACCGGGCGGATCCGGCCGCCGTTCGCGGCCACCCGCAGATGCTCGAAGCACTCCTCGGCGATCTCGTCGGGAGCCGTCACCCGCCGCAGGTCGCGCACCACCAGGCTGCGCCAGTACAGACGCCCGATGCAGCGCGCCGCGTTCCGCCACGCGACCTTCGCGCCGAAGGCCAGCTCGGCGGGGGAGTGGACGTAGGTCCCGGTCCGGTCGACCTCGGCGAGCACCTCCCGTACCCGCGCCTCCGCGTCACCGGCGTGCGGCTGCTCCTCGTGGAACTGGCGGACGAACCGCTCGGCCTCCTGCCGGAGCGGCGAGGCCGTCGGCGGCGGCTGCCGTACGGCCCCGGGTACGGCGGTGCCGTGCGGGTACGGACAAGCGGGCGCGACGGGCGCGACGGGGGTGACGGGCGCGACGGGGGCGGACTTGCGGCGGCGACTCAGACTGAAGACCAAGGTGTTCCCTCCCTGGCCCCATGACTACCGTACGCATGCGCACAGGTGTGGAGAGTAGTCGAAAACGCGCCTGGCGCGGCCTCTGCGCTGATATGGTGCCCGGCCCCCGGGCCACGACCGGCCCCACGGAGTCCCGCCCCGCGCCCCGTCGAACCCGTGCGGCGCCTAGCGCGTGGCGTCGAGCACCAGCTTGCCGCGCGTCCGGTTGGCCGCGCCGAGCCGGTGCGCCTCCGCCGCCTCGCCGAGCGGGAAGGTCCGCTCCACCTCGACCCGTACGGCGCCCGCGTCGACCAGCTCCGCGATCGCCGCCAGAGCGGGGGCGTCAGGCTCGACGATCATCGAGGCGGTCCGCACCCCCGCCGCCGCACCGGCCGCGGCAAGGGCCTCCGACACGCCCTCGGGGAAGGAGATGACCAGACCGCCCGGCCGGGTCACCGCGACCGAGCGCACATCGGTGTCGTCCACCCGGCCCATCAGATCGAGCACCACGTCCACCGGCTCCATGACCTCCTCGAAACGCTCGCGCGTGTAGTCGATCGTCTGCGCCGCGCCCAGCTCCTTCAGCCACGCGTGCCGCGGCTCCCGGGCGGTGGCGACCACCTCGGCGCCCAGGTGCCGGGCGAACTGCACGGCCAGATGCCCGACACCGCCGGCTGCCGCGTGCACGAGCACCCGCTGCCCGGCCGTCACCCGCGCCGTGTCCACCAGACCCTGCCAGGCGGTGAGCGCCGCGAGCGGCAGCGCCGCCGCCTCCACGTGCCCGACCGAGGCGGGCTTGCGGGCGAACTGCCGGGACGGGGCCGTCACGTACTCCGCGTAACCCCCGGCCGCCCGCGGGAACCACGGCATCCCGTACACCTCGTCGCCCGGCCGGAACGTGGTGACACCCGGCCCGACCGCCTCCACCACCCCCGACACGTCCCAGCCGAGCACCAGCGGCAGCGTGTAGAGCCCGGCGAGGCCGACCTTCCCGTCCCGCACCTTCCAGTCCACCGGATTGATCCCGGCCGCGTGAACGCGCACCAGGATCTCGGTGGGCAGCGGCTCCGGCCGCCGCACCTCCGTCACGGCCAGCCGCTCGGGGCCGCCGAACTCCGCCAGGGTCACGGCCCGCATGGTCGTCTCGCTCACGCTCATGGTCATCCTTCGTCTCACATGGTCAGACCGGGGTGGAAGCCCCGGCAGACCCCAGGGTTTCCCGGCCCGGCTCGTGCGCGTGAGTGGCCGGAAGGACAGCTGTCGTACCATTCCAGCCATGGCCACCCCGGAACCGCACCGCGTCGCCGTCCTCGCCCTCGACGGCGTCATGCCCCTCGACCTCGGCGTCCCTGCCCGCGTCTTCAACGAGGCCCGCGACGAACAGGGCGAACGCCTCTACACCCTGGTCACCTGCTCCCTCGGCGGCCGCCCGGTCCGCACCGCCGAGGACTTCCGGCTCGTCCTCGACCACGACGAGTCGGCCCTCGCCACCGCCGACACCGTGGTCATCGCCACCCAGGAACCCAGCGAGGAACTGCTCGCCACCGGCCGGCTGCCCGACGAACTCGCCGCGGCCCTCGCCCTGATCCGCCCCGAGACCCGGGTCGTCAGCCTCTGCACCTCCGCCTTCCTGCTCGCCGCCGCCGGCCTCCTCGACGGCCACCGCGCCACCACGCACTGGGCCCTCTGCGACGCCTTCGGCCGCCTCTTCCCCGAGGTCGACGTCGACCCCGACGTGCTCTTCGTCGACAGCGGGCGCGTGCTCACCTCGGCCGGCGGCGCGGCCGGCATCGACCTGTGCCTCCATCTCGTCCGCCGCGACCACGGGGCCGCCGTGGCGGGCGCCGCCGCCCGCCGCTGCGTCGTCGCCCCGTGGCGCGAGGGCGGACAGGCCCAGTTCATCGAGCACCCCGTCCCCGCCGACGCCGACCGCTCCACCTCGGCCACCCGCCAATGGGTCCTCGACCGCCTCGCCGAACCGCTCACCCTCAAGGACCTGGCCCGCCACGCGCACATGAGCGAACGGACCTTCACCCGCCGATTCCGCGCCGAGGTCGGCACCAGCCCGCTGAAATGGCTGATCCAGTGCCGCCTGGGCCACGCCCGGCACCTCCTGGAGACCACCGACCTCACCGTCGCCGGCATCGCCACCGCCTGCGGCTTCGGCGACCCGGTCGCCCTGCGCAAGCACTTCCACAGCCATCTCGGCCTCTCCCCGCTGGCCTACCGCGCCGCCCACCGCGCCCCGGCCCCTGCCCCCGGCCTGGTCCCGTCGCCCGTCTAGGCGTTGCCCCGCGTTGCCCCGCGTTGCCCCGCCTTGCCCCGCGTGGCCCATGCGGCCGTGCGCGGCCCGCGCCGCCGCGCCAGGATCGAGAGGATCCGGCACCCACACCCGGCACCCAGGGACACGGAGGCGGCGATGAGCGCAGGTTGGGACCCCCGGCCCCCGCAGGACACCGACGCGGGCGAGTTCCGCCCGCCACTCGACGTGCCCGGGCCCGGGCAGCAGCGCCGCTGGACGGTGTTCCTGCGCTGGCTGCTGCTCATCCCACAGTTCATCGTGGTGATGGTGCTGTCCGTCGCCGCGTTCTTCGTGACGATCGTCGGCTGGTTCGCCGCCCTCGTACTCGGCCGGCTGCCCGACCCGATCCACTCGTTCCTCGGCGACGTCCTCGCCTACCAGACCCGGGTGACGGCCAGTTCGACGCTGCTCGTCGACCGCTACCCGCCGTTCGCCTTCGACGCCTCCGGCTACCCCGTACAGATCGAACTGCGCCAGACCCCGCTCAACCGGCTCGCCGTGCTCTTCCGCATCATCCTGATGATCCCGGCGGCCATCGTCAGCGGTCTCGCCCAGTCCGGCTGGTTCGCCATCGGCTGGGTGTTCTGGATCATCACCGTCATCCTGGGCCGGCTGCCCGAGCCCGTGTTCGCCGCGACGGCGGCCGTCGTCCGCTACCGCATGCGGTTCAGCGCGTACACGATGATGCTGACCCCCGTGTACCCCAAGGGCGTCTTCGGCGACGAACCCGCGCCCGCCGCCCAGCAGCCCGTGTCGGCCACCCGCCCCCTGGTCCTCGGCACCCCCGCCAAGGTCCTGGTCTGGGTCTTCCTGATCCTCGGCCTCGCGGGCCAGATCACCAACGGCACCGTCACCCGCGGCGACGACGCCTCCTACGACGACTACCGCCCGCCGAGCCCGGTGCGCGTCGCGCCTTAGGGGCCGGCCTCCGGGCGGCGCGGTCAGCCGTGGGGCAGGACCACGGCCCGTCCGTCGACGCGCCCCTCGTGCAGCCGCTCGTACGCGAGCGGTGCCTCGTCCATCCCGTACGTCTCGACGTGGACGTCCACGGCACCGGCCCGGGCCAGGTCGAGCACCTCGATGAGCTCCGCCCGGGTGCCCCAGTAAGGCGCGGTGACCGTGGCCTCGTACGGCAGCGCGCCGAAGCCCACCGGCAGCGTGCCGCCGCCGAGCCCGACGATGGTGACGTCGCCCTCGACCGCGACCATGGCGCCCGCCGCGGTGGCCGTCGGCGGCGCGCCCACGAAGTCGAGGACGACCTCGGCGCCGAGCCCGCCGGTCAGCTCCCGCACGGCCCCGGCCGCCGAGGCGTCGGAGAGCACCGTCTCGTGCGCGCCGACGGCCCTCGCAAGCGCCAGCTTCTCCTCGCTGACGTCCAGGGCCACCACCCGCGCGGCGGTCATCGCCCGCAGCAGCTGGACGGCCACGTGCCCGAGCCCGCCGGTGCCGATGACGACCGCCGTGCTGCCGGGCAGCAGCTTCGGCAGCGAGCGCTTGATCGCGTGGTACGGCGTGAGGCCGGCGTCCGTGAGCGGCACGGTCTTCACAGCGTCGAGGTCGCCGAGCGGCACCAGGTGCCGGGCGCTGTCGACCAGGAGGTACTCGGCGATGGCGCCGGGCGCGCCCAGACCCGGCGGCCGGATGCCCAGCTCGGCGGCGCGCAGGCAGTAGTTCTCCCTGCCCTCCGCGCACTTGGCGCAGCTGCCGCAGCCCCAGGGCCCGTAGACCGCCACCGGGTCGCCGATCGCGAACCCGGTGGCGCCCGCGCCCAGGGCGGCGACCGTGCCGACGCCCTCGTGGCCGAGGGTGAGCGGCAGCGTGAACGGGATCTGTTCCGCCGGCCAGCTCATGACGGCGATGTCGGAGTGGCAGACACCGGCCGCGGTGACCTTGAGCAGCACCTGCCCCGGGCCGGGCTCCGGATCGGGAACGGTGACGACCTCGGGGGCGGCGCCGGGGGAGCGGTACTGCAGTGCCTTCATGGGGTGGTCCCTTCCGGTGCGGTGTTCCGATGGCCGATGGCCGATGGCCGACGGCCGGTGTCCTGCTCTTCCCAGCAGAACCTGTCCCGGCGCGGCGCGCAGCACGGGACGGTCTCCCGGAGCGGGCGGAAGAGGGGAGCCGGGGGCGCCCCGGTGCGTCCCGCCGGGCCCGGCGGGACCCCCGGGTTACGGTCGGCGCCATGCGCGAAGACGGAGGTGCGGATCCGGCGGGACAGCGGGGCTGGCTGCGGTGCCTGCTCGCCGGGGCGGTGTTCGTCGTCTGCATGGCCGGCACCACCCTGCCGACCCCGCTCTACCCGCTCTACCAGCAGGAGTTCGGCTTCTCCGAGCTGACCGTGACCGTCGTCTACGCGGTGTACGCGTTCGGCGTCATCGGCGTGCTGCTGCTCGCCGGCAACGCCTCCGACACCGTCGGCCGGCGCCCCGCCCTGCTGTGGGGCCTCGGCTTCGCGGCGGCCAGCGCCGGCTGCTTCCTCGCCGCCGACGGACTGCCCTGGCTGTACGCGGGCCGGCTGTTCTCGGGCCTGTCGGCCGGCCTCTTCACCGGCGCGGCCACCGCCTACGTCCTGGAGCTCGCCCCGCCCGGAGGCGCCTCCCGTGCCACCTTCGTGGCCACCGCCGCCAATATGGGCGGCCTCGGCTGCGGACCCCTGCTCGCGGGCCTCCTCGCCGAGTACGCCTCCGACCCGCTGACGCTGCCCTTCGTCGTCCACCTCGCCCTGGTGGCCGCCTCCGTGCTCGTCCTGCTCCGCCTGCCCGAGACCGTCACCGACCGGCGCCCGCTGTCTGCCGTACGCCCCCAGCGGCCCGCGCTGCCGCCACAGGTCCGGGCGGTGTTCGTGCCGTCCGCCGTCGCCGCCTTCGTCGGATTCGCGCTCTTCGGCGTCTTCACCTCGGTCAGCCCCGCCTTCCTCGCCCGCTACCTCCACGTCGACAACCACGCCGTCAGCGGCCTCGTCGTCGCCCTCGCCTTCTTCGCCTCCACCGCGGGACAGCTCGCCGTCAGCCGCGTCGGCGTCGCCCGCTCCCTGCCGCTCGGCTGCGCCGTCCTCCTCGCCGGCCTGCTCCTCCTCGGCGGCGCCCTCTACACCGACACCCTCGCCCTCGTCGTCCTGTCCGCCCTGGTCGGCGGCACCGGCCAGGGCCTCGCCTTCCGCGCCGCGATCGCCGCCGTCGCCCAGGCCGCCCCCGCCGACCGCCGCGCGGCCGTCATCTCCACCCTCTTCGTCGTCGCCTACGCCGGCATCTCCGTCCCCGTCATCGGCGTCGGGCTGCTCGCCGACCCCCTCGGCCTCGAAGGCGCGGGCCTCGTCTTCATCGCCTGCATGCTGGTGCTGATCGTCCTCGCGGCCGGCTATCTGCTCCGCAGGCCGGTGCGGGCGGAGGCGAGGCGGTGACGGGGGGAAATTCCGCGTGACAGGCGGTCCCGGCCTCGGCGACCATCGACCGGTGTCCACGGAACGCGCCCTTCGCCGGCTTCTCCACCTGCGGATCGTCGGCCGGCCCGGAGCCGCCGAGGTCCGACCTGTCGTCGACGGTCATGACCTGCTGGCGGACATCACCTCCCGCTTTCGCGGTGCGAGCCCCCGCCACCTGCTGGACCCGGACGAGATGCCGCTGCACGCCGGTGCCATGCCGCACGAGGTCCGGCTGGCAGGCGGCGGATGCGGCGAGGAGAGCTGCTGCGGCGCCCTCTACGCAACCGTGGAGCAGGACGGCGACGACGTGGTCTGGGCGGGTTGGCGCGACCCGGCCGACCCCGGACTGCGGCTGCCTGACCTGCTCTTCGACGCCGAGCAGTACGAGGCGGAGGTACGGCGCGCGACCGCGGACCGCGGCTGGGAGTGGCCGGCCTGCGCGGTCGCCCGGCTCCTGGAGGCCGCGCTGCGGCGGCGCGCGGACCGGCTCGCCCGCTGGGAGTGCGAACTGGAGGCGGTTTGGGCTGCCCGCGACGAACCCGACCGCATCCACGTCGTCCTGATGCACCCCGGCATCGACCCCGAACCCGGCCGCCCCTGGCTCCAGTTCGGCCTGACCCTCCCCGTCTACGACCACGACCCCGCCCGGCAGGCCGCGCGCCTGGAGGCCCGTCTCACGGCCGGTGACCCGCGCGCCGTCGCCGAGGTGTGGGGCGGCTCGTGGGACGCGGATCGACTCGGCTACCCCTGGCCGCCCACCCTGCCGGAGTGACGGGAGGCCGGGGCGCACACCTCGACCGGACGCAGCACCGTCAGAGCACCCTCGCGGCGCGCCACCATCGCGAACCCGAACCGGTCCGCCTCCAGACAGAGCGCGACATCCTCCGCGTGCACCCCGCGATAGCCCCGGCGCACCCCCTCCGCGAGTTCGCCCGCGGCGCGCGAGTCCCGCGCCCGCCGAACGTACGGAGCCACATCGGGCCCGGCCCCGGCGTCGCCGTCGCCGTCGCCGAGCAGCCGCGCGATGTACTCGGCGCAGGCCAGGTCCTCCGCCGCCCGCCCGTCGACGGTGAAGGCGCGCATGACGTCGACGACGACGGCGGTACGGGGCGGACTGCCGGTCAGCCCGGGGATGCCGAGGAAGCGATGGCGGTGGTCGCGGTCCGTCGTCGGCGCGTCCTCGGCCGCCTCAGTCGCTGCCGCCACCCTCGCCCCCGCCGTTCCCGAGGAACTGCTGCTCCTGCGACTGCCGCCGGCGGCCCGACCGCTGCGCGCCACGGACCAGCTCACCGGCGGCGAGCGTCACGGCCGCCACACCCCGCACCCAGCGCGGTCCGCCGCGTGCCGCCCAGACGACACAGCCGCAGCCCGCGACGGCCAGTACGAGGACACCGCTCAGGACGAGCAGGATCATGCGCGTTCCCCCCTTGTTTCCCGGTTGCCCGGTTCTCCCGGCGCTCCGGGATCTTGCGTGGTCGGTGCCATTCTTCCAGCCCGCGGGCCCGCGCTGGCAGCCGTACGCCTCCCGGTGGCACGCTGAGAGGAGGACAGAAGGGCTCCGCACCGGACGACACGCGGGAGGACCCGATGGGACGAGACGTCCCGGCGCAGACGTTCACCCGTGACGACCGCCGCCGGTTCCGCGACCGGACGCACACCTGCCTCGACGTGCTCGCCCGTCTGCTGCGCGAGTCACGCTTCGACGTCGAGCGGCCACAGGTCGGCCTGGAGATCGAACTCAACCTCGTCGACGAGAACGCCCGCCCCGCCATGCGGAGCTCCGAGGCCCTCGAAGCCATCGCGGACCCCGCCTGGTCCAGCGAGCTCGGCCGCTTCAACCTGGAGATCAACCTCGCGCCCCGCCGCTTCGCCGCCGGCGGCGGCCCCGAGGCCTGGGAGAGCGAGATCCGCGCGGCCCTCGACCACGCCGAGGAACGCGCCTCCGCGGTCGGCGCCCACCTCGTCATGATCGGCGTCCTGCCCACGCTGGAACGCGCCGACGTCGACCACCACGCCCTCTCCGAGAACCCCCGCTACCACCTCCTCAACGAGCAGATCTTCGCCGCGCGGGGCGAAGACCTCCTCATCGAGATCGACGGCGTCGAACGGCTCGTCACCTACGCCGACACCATCACCCCCGAGGCCGCCTGCACCAGCACCCAGTTCCATCTCCAGGTCGCCCCCGAGGAGTTCGCCGACCACTGGAACGCCGCCCAGGCCATCGCCGGCGTCCAGATCGCCCTCGCCGCCAACTCGCCCTTCCTCTTCGGCCGCGAACTGTGGAGCGAGACCCGCATCCCGCTCTTCGAACAGGCCACCGACACCCGCCCCGACGAGATCAGGATCCAGGGCGTGCGCCCCCGCGTCTGGTTCGGCGAACGCTGGATCACCAGCGTCTTCGACCTCTTCGAGGAGAACACCCGCTACTTCCCCGCCCTGCTCCCGCTGGTCGACGACGAGGACCCGGAAGCCACCCTCGACCGCGGCGAGATACCGCACCTCGCCGAACTCACCCTCCACAACGGCACCGTCTACCGCTGGAACCGGCCCGTGTACGCCGTCGTCGACGGCGTCCCGCACCTCCGCGTCGAGAACCGCGTCCTGCCCGCCGGCCCCACCGTCGCCGACGTGATGGCCAACGGTGCTTTCTACTACGGGCTCCTGCGCGCCCTCGTCGACGAGGACCGCCCCGTCTGGACCCGGATGTCCTTTTCCGCCGCCGAGGACAACCTGCACACCGCCGCCCGCCGCGGCATCGACGCCGAACTCTTCTGGCCCGGCATGGGCCAGATCCCCGTCACCGAACTGGTCCTGCGCCGCCTGCTCCCGCTCGCCCACCGCGGCCTGGAACGCCTCGGCCTCGACACCGCGTGGCGCGAACCCCTCCTCGGGATCGTCGAACAGCGCTGCGTCAGCGCCCGCAACGGTGCCGTGTGGCAGTCCGAGACCTTCCACCACCTCCACGACGTCACCCACCTGCCCCGCCCCGAGGCACTGCGCCGGATGACCCGCCAGTACATCGACTACATGCACCTCAACGCCCCCGCGCACACCTGGCCGGTGGACTGACCGACCGGCGGCCGGCGGCACTGTCGGTGCCGGGTGCCAGAGTGGACGTACCAGGCCGGACCACGGCCGGACACGGGAGGGAACAGCGGCTGTGGGGGACTACTTCGAGCGGGTCGTCGACATCGAAGCCACGGCGGAGGAGGCCGGCCCGCTCGCGGCCCGCGTCCTGGACCGGCTCGTCGCCGAGGGCATCCTGACCCGCGAACCGGACCGCGAAGGGATGTACAGCCTGTACGCGGACGAGGGCTTCGCCGCCGGCCCCGAGTGGGCCCGCGCCCTCCAGACCGAACCCGGCTGGGGCCCGGGCCCGGTCGCCGTCATCACCGGCCGCCACCACTTCGTCGGCGGCCAGGGAGAGGACGACGCCGAATACGCCGTCTGCCCGCGCTGCGCCGCCCGTACCACCTTCATCGACTACCCGAACTCCTTCGAGCCGGACGAGCGGACCTGGGCCCCCTTCCGGTCCGCCGTCGAAGCCTGGGAGGCCGGCGGTACGGGCGAGGCCACCTGCCCCGCCTGCGCCACCCCCTCCCCGGTCACCGACTGGCAGTGGGGCGACCCCTACGCGCTGGGCACGGTCTGCTTCGAGTTCTGGGGCTGGCCCCCGCTCTCGGACGCCTTCGTCGCCGACCTCACCGCCCGCCTCGGCCACCGCACGGTCCGGCACATGGGCAAGTTCTGATGGGCCCGGAGGCTACGGCCCGGCGACGAGGAAGATGATCTCGACCCGGCCCGGCTCGTCGCCGACGGGGTCGTGGACCCGGTAAAGGAGTGTGATGGTCAGACCGTTGTCGCCGGCCGGCAGGGTGGCGACCCGGCGCAGCTCCGCGCCCCGCACCGGCTGGGGCCGGGACTCGGGCGGGCGGGGGTCCTCGGCCAGCGCGGCCAGTGCGTCGTGGAGGGCGCGGCGGCCGCCGGGGGAGAGGTGGGCGATCTCGTTGTAGAGCCGGCGGGGGATCTCGACCATCCAGTGGGTCACGAGGCGGCGCCGCCCTTGTCGAGCTCGGCGAACAGATCCTCCACCGTCATCAGTTCCGTCTCACCGGCGAGCGACGCGCGTATCGCCTCCCGGACCTCCGGGCGGGTCCGGATCGCCACCAGCTGCCGGGCCTGCGTGATGACCGCGCGATACCCGTCCCCGAACCGGGCGGCCTCGAGGCGTGCGTCGAAGGCGGTCAGTTCGGCGGGATCGATGTCGGCGAGCGCGGCACGCAGCTCGGCGAGCGTCTGCGGACCCTCGTGGTCCTCGAGCCGGTACGGGCTGGCGTAAACGGTGTGGCGGGGCAGAGGACTCATGAACGTGCCTCCTCGTCTCGTACGCCTCCCACGGTACTGCCGGCCCGGCCCCCGGGGGGAGGTGCCGGACACCGGGAATACGGCCAGAACACGGCGAGGTACGTACAGGCGCCGGTGACAGCTCGTCACCTCTCATCGAGTGAACCCTCACCCTCGGGTCAAGGGTGAGAGTTCTCCTCCGTCACCCGTCATCCCCCTCCGGGAGTCGGATCGGGCCGAAGCCGACCCCCCTCCAGAGCGCCCGGCGGCCCGGGGCCGTGACGTCGTCCGTCATGCGGTCCCCGGGCACAGCCCAGTGACGGACCGGCGTGGCGTCCGGAGTGAGCGCCGGCCAACCGGGGTCGCCGGTGGCGGCGAAATCCACCCAGGCGCGCACCATGCGCGCGGACAGGGCGCGGTCGTCCGCGTCCGGGGCGCCGCCGAGGAGGAAGTCGGCGCCCTCCGCGTCGAGGTTGCCGAAGGCGAAGGGCACGTCAGCGGTGTGCCAGGGCCGGGCCCGGCCGCCCGGGACGGGGCGCGTGCGGGCGAAGCGGGACAGGTGGGCCCGGCCGCCGGCCCGGGCGTGCCGCTCGGCGAGCCGGCTGCTGTACTCGCCGAACTGCGCGTCGCCGAACAGCGCCAGATAGCGGTCCCGTACCGGCGCCTGCGGCATCAGCTCCCGGTACCCGGCGGCCGGCGCGGCGGGCAGCGGGAAGGCCCGTACGAAGGCGTCGAGTTCGTCCTCGGTCGTGACGTCCCTGATCGCCCCGACCCGGTGCAGGAACCAGCACTCCTCCACGGCGTGGCACACCAGCAGGTCCACGTCCCGCGCCGCCCCGGTCGCCGCTGCGTCCAGCGGGTTCGCCCGCAGCACCGTGCCGTCGATCACGGGCTGGAACACCACCGGGTTGTACGCCTGAACCGCCGCCACCGGGTCGCCGTCCCGGCAGCGCGCGGCGACCCGGTCGGCGGCCGCCACGAGCCGCTCCGGCGCGGCGGACCGCAGCCCGTCGGCTGTCGCGGCGACCTCGGCCTCCGCCGCGACGGCGGCGGTCACGGCGGCGGCCACCCCGGGCGTGAAGAAGGCGCTGGGCACGCTGTGGGCGATCACCCGGTGGAACAGCCCGCGCGCCTCCTCCATCGCCATCAGGCACGCCGCCGACCCGGCACCGGAGGACTGTCCGGCGACCGTGACCCGCCCCGGGTCGCCGCCGAACGCGGCGATCTCGTCCCGTATCCAGCGCAGCGCCGCCACCACGTCGAGCAGCCCGCGGTTGTCCGGAAATCCGGGCACATGGCCGAAACCCTCGAAACCGATCCGGTGACCCACGCTCACCACGACCGCCCCGGCACGGGCCAGTGCGGCACCGTCGAAGTCGGGCTGGGCGGGCGAACCGAAGGTGTACGCGCCGCCGTGGATCCACACGAGCACCGGCAGCGGCGCGTCGGTGTCCGGACGC
The DNA here is from genome assembly GCF_041270065.1 of Streptomyces fradiae. Lineage (NCBI taxonomy): Bacteria > Bacillati > Actinomycetota > Actinomycetes > Kitasatosporales > Streptomycetaceae > Streptomyces > Streptomyces fradiae. Next base: position 7,803,429 of record NZ_CP065958.1, read on the forward strand.
GGCCGCGTCCATACGTTGACGGTGAGGACGTCCTCGTCGCCCGGCTCCCACACCGGCGCACCCGGCAGCCGCGCCGACTGCGGGGCGATCGGCCCGAAGGCCGTGCAGTCCCGCGTCCCGCTCCACCCGCCCGCCGGACGCGGCGGCCGGAACCGGTCCGCGCCGAAGGGCGGCGCCCCGTACGGGACGCCGAGCACGGCCACGACCCCGTCGTCCGCCCGCCGGCCGCGCACCCGGCCCTTCGACGTACGGAACGCGTTCCCCGTCCCTGACATCGCGTCCACCGACGCCCCCGTCTCTCCGGACCCTCGTCCAGTCGAAGATCATTTGTAGCGGACGGCGCGCCCGCCCGCTCGTCCGCCGACTCGGACCGGGACCCGGCACCGGGTGACGGCAGGTCAGCGCCCCTGCGGCCCCAGGGCGTTGTCAGTGGTGGGGGATAGCGTCGGGGGTGTTGGAAGAGACCGTTCCTGACTGGGGGGCATCGATGACCATGGGCTGTGCGGACACCACGCTGCGAGTGGTTCTGACGGACGTCAACGCGGGTGTGGTGGAGGCCTGGCGGGCGGCGTTCGCCGACACACCCGGGATCGAGATCCGGCGGGGCTCGATCCTCGACGAGGACGTGGACGCGTGGGTCACGCCGACGAACGCGGCGGGACGGATGGACGGCGGCGTCGACGCCGTGATCAAGCGGCATCTCGGGGCGGGCATCCAGCTGCGGGTGCAGCGGGCGATCCGCGACCGGTTCGTCGGCCGCATGCCGGTCGGCAGCGCGGTGTGCGTGCCGTCCGGAGCGACCGTCCCGCGCTTCGTGATCTCCACGCCGACCATGGTGGGCTCCTCGCAGAACGTGAGCGAGACCCTCAACGTCGCCATGGCCTGCGCGGCGGCCTTCCAGGCCGTGCACCGGCACAACCGGAAGGCGCCCGGCAGCATCCGCTCGGTCGCCCTGGTCGGGATGGGCGCCGCGACCGGCCGGGTGCCGGCCCGGATCTGCGCCAACCTGATGTGGACCGGCTACACCCTCTTCCACGACCACTGGTTCGAGGACGACGACGAGCTGCGCGCCATCATCACCACCCAGCTCGCCGGCATCGACCAGGCCCCGGAGACCACGAGGGTGCGGATCATGCCGCCGAAAGGGCATTCCTTTCGCCGCTGAGGCCACTTCGACCACCACCTCGAACACCACCTCGACCGCCTCCGGCACCGCCACGACGGCCGGCTGCCACCCCCACCCCTCAGGCACCACGACCGGGAGTTCCTCCTTGAGCGACGTCACCGCCACGCCCGCGCCCCAGCCCGACCCGAACGACCCGCTGGCCCTCGCCGAGCTCTTCACCGGCGGCGGCGAGTCCTGGCTGCCGGTCCTCAAGCCCGTCATCGAGGCCCGCCACGATGCCGCCCACTTCATCGGACCCGGCCGCAGCCCCCAGGTCGTACCCGTCCGCGAACTGACCTTCCAGGCGCTCAAGCCCAACCCGCCGCACAAGTGGAAGGTCGTCGTCTTCGGCCAGAACCCCTATCCGCGGCCGGAGAGCGCCACCGGCATCGCGATGTTCGACAACACCTTCAACGACTGGAAGGACAGCCAGTTCGGGCGGGTCGTCAGCATCCGCTGCCTCATCAAGGCGGCCGCGATGTGGAAGTACGGCATCGTCAAGAAGACCCCCATCGCCGACGTCCGCGCCCTCCTCAAGGAACGCGACACGGTCCAGCCGCCCGAGTGGTTCCAGGCCATGCTCACCCAGGGCGTGCTGCTGCTCAACGCCTCGCTGACCGCCAGCGCCGACGGCGCCATGGGCACCGACCAGCACACCACCTTCTGGCGGCCGGTCGCCGAGCGGATCGTCGAGGAGATCCTCCGGGCCAAGCAGGAGGCCGAGGACCCGGAGGACCGCGGCGTCGTCTTCGCCTGGTGGGGCGCCCACGCCCGCAGCCTGAAGCGCACCGTGCTCCGCCTGGAGAAGAAGTACCCGGGCGTGGAGGTCCGGCACATCGACCACGCCAACCCGGCCGCGCAGGGCGACATCTTCTGCGAGGGCGATCATCTCGCCACCGTCAACGACGCCCTGCTGTCGCTCGGCGCGGACCCCGTCGACTGGCTGCCCAGCAAGGGCTGGAACAAGCCGACCGCCGGCGATGGCGACAGCGCCGGTACGGGTACGAGTACGGGCTCGGCGGCCCCGGACGCCGATGTCGCCGCGCGCATGGGCGCCTTCATCGCCTCCACGATGGAACTGCACCAGCTGTATCTGGAGCGGCTCACCAGCGTCCGGGACGAGGGCCAGGTCCTGCCGCCGGTCACCGGAGTGTTCGACACTCCGCTGATGTCCTTCGAGGACGCCGTCGCCCCGGTCACCGGCGTGCTCGCCGGGCTCGCCCGGCACATCGACCGCTCGCGCGAGTTCGGCAAGCGGCGGGCCGACGAGCCGGCCGGCGGCGGACTGTCCGCCGACGCCATCGCCGCGCTCTTTCTCTACACCTGCGAGTCGGGCTTCTACCGCACCATCAACGCCGTGCTGCGCTCCCCGGACCGCAGCCGCCTCGAACCGTATCTGCCCTACCTGCGGCTGTTGTTCTCGGCGGTCTCCGGACTCCCCGCCCGCACCGAGCCGCTGTGGCGCGGTGTCGGTCTCGACCTGCGCCGCCAGTACCCCCTCGGCTCCACGGTCACCTGGTGGGGCGTCTCCTCGTGCACCTCGAAGTTGAGCGTCGCGCGGGCCTTCCTGGGCAGCCGCGGCAAGCGCACCCTGTTCGAGGTGACCCCCGCGCGTGCGGTCGGCATCCGCAGCTTCTCCGCGTTCACCGGCGAGGAGGAGTACATCCTCGCCCCGGGCACCCAGCTGGAGGTCACGGACGTGACCACCGAACGCGGCGGACTGTGCACGGTGAAGCTCACCGAGGTGGACGCACCGCTCGTCTCCTGACCCACCGGCGCCCCGGTCCGCCCTGCGAAAGGGGCGGACCGGGGCACGGCCCAACGGTCAGGCGCCGTGGGGGAGCGGCGCGGCGGGGCTGACCAGGCCGGCGGCGCGGAGGTCGGTCCAGAACGCGGCCGGGACGGTCTCGTTCAGGGCGGCGGTGTCCTCGGCGATCCGGCTGGGGCGGGTGGCGCCGGGGATGACGGCGGCCGCGACCGGGTGGGCGAGGGAGAACTGCAGGGCGGCGGCCTTGATGGAGACGCCGTGGCGCTCGGTGAGCGCCTTCAGCTTCCCGACCCGCTCGACGATCTCCGCCGGGGCCTGCTGGTACTCGAAGTGGGTGCCGCCGGCGAGGATGCCGGAGCTGTAGGGGCCGCCGACGACCATGTCGACGCCCTGCTCCTGGGCCATGGGCAGCAGGCGCTCCAGGGCGTGCTCGTGGTCGAGGAGGGTGTAGCGGCCGGCGAGCAGGAAGCCGTCGGGCTGCGGCTCGTCGAGGGCGAGGGTCAGCTCGATGGGCTCGGTCTTGTTGACGCCGAGGCCCCAGGCCTTGATGACGCCCTCGTCGCGCAGCCGGGACAGCACGCGGAAGGCACCGGTGCGGGCCTCCTCGAACTTGCTCAGCCACAGATCGCCGTGGAAGTCCTGGGCGATGTCGTGGACCCAGACGATGTCCAGGCGGTCGGTGCCGAGGCGCTTGAGGCTGTCCTCGATGGAGCGCTCGGTGGCCTCGGCGGTCCACTCGTGGACGATCTTGTTCGGGTTGCCGTGCTCGAACAGGCCGCCCTTCTCGCCGAGCTCGCGGGCGGCGGTCTCGTGCTCGTCGAGGATGACCCGGCCGACCTTGGTGGACAGGACGTAGGAGTCGCGCGGCTTGCCGGAGAGCACCTGGCCGAGCCGCTCCTCGGCCAGGCCCGCGCCGTAGAACGGGGCGGTGTCGTAGAAGCGGATTCCCTGGTCCCAGGCCGCCTCGACGGTGGCGAGGGCCTCGGCGTCGGGGATGGCGCGGAACATGTTGCCGAGCGGGGCGGTGCCGAAGCCGAGTCGGCCGGGGAGGATTTCGGTGAGCGACATGGTGATGACCTTCTCAGTTGTCTAGGGGTGAGGGGTGGGAGGAACGGGTGCCGTCGGCGCCGGAAAATGCGGCAGCACGTACTCGGCGAGCTCGTGCAGCAGCTCTTCCACCGGCCGGTCATTGGGCCGCAGATTGAAGGAGACGTGCGAGACGCCGAGCTCGGCCATCCGCCCCAGGTGCTCGATCAGGGCCTCCCGGCCGGTGCTCAGACCGAGGCGGATCGGCCGCGCCGGCGCGGCCGGGTCCCCCTGGAGACCGAGGACCATCGGCGTCAGATACGGCTTCCCGCCATTGGTGCCGACACCGGTCCCGCCGGCCGCTCCGCCGGTCAGCTCGCGCCACTCGCGCAGGCGCAGCCGCAGCGCGCCCAGGTCGCGCGGATAGTTGAGCGAGGCGTCGGCGTGCTCCGCGATCCAGGCGGGAGTCTGCTGCGCGCCGCCGGCGACGGCGATCGGGATCCCCGCCGGGGCGACGGGCCGGGGCAGCACCTCCAGCTGCCGGTGCGCGTCGAGGCCGAGGCCGGGCAGTTGCAGCGGGCCGGGGCGCCAGGCCGCCCGCAGCGTCTCGACGCCCTCGCGGAACGCGGTGCCGCGCCCGTCGAAGTCCCGCCCGAACAGCGGGTACTCCACCGGCCGGTCGCCGCTCGCGAGACCGAGCAGCATCCGCCCGCCGGACAGCACGTCGACCGTGGCCGCGGCCTTGGCGATGAGGAGGGGCTCGCGCAGCGGCAGCACGATCGCGCCGGTCGCGAGAACCACGTTCTCGGTCACGGCGGCGAGGTGCCCGAGGTGGGTGAAGGTCTCGAAGACGCTGCCCGCGTCGCCGAAGGCGACGGGGTCGTAGAGGGGGACGTCGCGCAGCCACAGCGCGGCGAAGCCGAGCCGGTCGGCGAGCCGGGCGAGCCGGGTCTGCGCGGTCAGGTCGGGGACGCCGAAGGGCCGGCCGGCCGCGCGGTCGGCGCGGCCGCGCTCGACGCCCCAGTCGTTGTCGAGGGGCAGTTCGAGACCGAGAGTGAGGCGCCCGGCGGCGGGAGCCAGCCGGGCGAGGGAGGGGTGCGGGGTGGGCACGGGGGGCCTTCCGGACGTCCGCGCTCGCGCCCGGGCCCCGGCCCCGTTCCGGACGGGCGGCCCGGAACGGGGGCCGCGGCACGCGAGCGCGAGCCGGCAGGGGAGGGAACGGGGGAGGGCGTGGGGGTGAGGGATGCGCCCGGTGGGGCGCACGGGGTCAGTTCAGCTCGTCGGGGTGCGGGCCGGTGCGCAGGCCGCGGTCGAGACCGGCTATCGACGCCATCTCCTCGTCCGACAGGACGAAGTCGAACACGTCGAAGTTGGCGCGGATCCGGGCCGGGGTCACCGACTTGGGGATGACCACGTTGCCGAGCTGCAGGTGCCAGCGGATGACGACCTGCGCCGGCGACTTGCCGTGGGCGGCGGCGATCGCGGTGATCGCCGGGTCGTCCAGGACCGCGCCCTGCGCCAGCGGGCTCCACGCCTCGGTGACGATCCCGTGCTCGCCGTGGAAGGCGCGCAGCTCGGACTGCTGCAGCGCGGGGTGCAGCTCGATCTGGTTGACGGCCGGGGTCAGCGCGGAGCCCTCCGTCAGCCGGCGCAGGTGCGCGGGCTGGAAGTTGGAGACGCCGGCGGCACGGATCCGGCCCTCCTCGGCGAGCCGCTCCAGGGCACGCCAGGAGTCGCGGTACAGGTCACGGGCCGGGGCCGGCCAGTGGATCAGGTACAGGTCGACGTAGTCCAGGCCGAGCTTGGCCAGGCTGGCGTCGAAGGCGCGCAGGGTGGCGTCGTAGCCCTGGTCGGCGTTCCACAGTTTGGTGGTGACGAACAGCTCCTCGCGGGCCAGCCCGGAGGCGCCGAGGGCACGGCCGACACCGGCCTCGTTGCCGTAGATGGCGGCGGTGTCGATGCTGCGGTAGCCGGCCTCGAGGGCGGCGGAGACGGCGGCGGTGGTCGCGTCGTCGGCGACCTGGAAGACGCCGAAGCCGAGCTGCGGGATCTCGACGCCGTTGTTCAGCTTCACGGTGGGGGTGCTCATGGTGGTGTGTTTCCTTACGCGGTGCGGTCGGTCAGGGTGTAGCGGACGGTCTGGGCGCTGATGAGCCCGTCGCGGAAGACGAAGGTGTCGACGCCGTCGGTGACCTCGTGGGCGCTGCCGGCGGCGATCCACTGCAGGAACAGCACGTCCCCGGCGAACCGCGGGGTCAGCCGCCAGTCGGCGTCGGGCAGGTCGGCGAGCAGCCGGCCGATGCCCTCGCGGACTCCCGCGCGTCCGGTGAGGACGCCCTCGGGGGTGAGGAAGACGGCGTCCTCCGTGTAGTTCTCGCTGATGCGGTCCAGGTCACCGGTGCCGAGGCGCCGGCCGTGGTCGGCGAAGACCTCTTGCGGGGTGCGGGTGGGGAGGGTGCTCATGGCGCGGCTCCTGCCGTGGGTGTCGGGGGGATCAGTGGTGTACGGGGACGGGCGCGGGGGCCGCGGTGGCGTCGGCCCGGTCCGCGCCGGTGTCCTTCGCCGGGGCCCGGCGCTCGAGGGCCGCCGACCAGAAGGCGAGGAGCAGCGCGGCGGCGGCCAGGGCGGCGCCGACCCAGTTCGGGGCCGTGTAGCCGAGACCGGCGGAGATGACGAGCCCGCCGAGCCACGCGGCGAGCGCGTTGCCGAGGTTGAAGGCGCCGATGTTCACGGCCGAGGCCAGCGTCGGCGCGCCGTGCGCCTGGTCCAGGACCCGCTTCTGTAGCGGCGGCACGGTCGCGAAGCCGAGTGCCCCGACGAGCAGGATGGTGAGCGCGGCCAGGACCTTGTGGTGCGCGGTCACGGTGAACAGGGTCAGCACGACCGCGAGGCCGCCGAGCGTGACGTACAGCAGCGGCATCAGCGCCCGGTCGGCGAAGCGTCCGCCGAGCAGGTTGCCCAGGAACATGCCGATGCCGAACAGCACGAGCAGCCAGGTCACGGCGCCGTCCGAGTAGCCGGCGGCGTGCGTCATCATCGGCGCGATGTAGGTGATCGCGGTGAAGACACCGCCGAAGCCGAGCACGGTCATCGCCATCGCGAGCAGCACCTGCGGGTTGCGGAAGGCGGTCAGCTCTCGGCCGAGGCGCGCGCCCTCGGGACGCGGCATGGCGGGCACGAGGCGGGCGATGCCGAGCAGCCCGAGCACGCCGAGCGCGGCGACGACGGCGAAGGTGGTGCGCCAGCCCACCGCCTGCCCGATGAACGTGCCCAGCGGCACGCCGACGATGTTGGCGACGGTCAGGCCGGTGAACATGGTGGCGATGGCGCCGGCCTTCTTCTCGGGGGCGACGAGGCCGGCCGCGACGACGGAGCCGATGCCGAAGAACGAACCGTGGGCGAGCGAGGCGACCACGCGGCCGGTCAGCATCAGACCGAAGGTCGGCGCGAGGGCGGAGAGCGTGTTGCCCAGCACGAACAGGCCCATCAGCAGCATGAGCATCCGCTTCCGGCTCACCTTGTTGCCGAGCACGGTGAGCAGCGGCGCGCCGAGGACGACACCGAGCGCGTAACCGGTGACCAGCAGTCCCGCGGTGGGGATGGTGACGCCGTAGTCGCCGGCTATCTCGGGCAGCAGCCCCATGACCACGAACTCGGTCGTTCCCACCGCGAATGCCCCGAGTGCCAGGGCGAGGAGCGCGAGCGGCATGGCTCCGTCCTTCCGTACTTGCTTGATGGAGCTCCTTACGTGCTGAAACAATAATTGCATACGCGTCATGATTGCAAGCGCGGGTTGATTGCTTCCGCGGGCGGTGTGGACTGCCGTCGGGCGCAGTCGGACGCGGCACACATCGGCGTCCGTGCAGTCGGCCGGATCATGGTCCGAGACCGGTCCGGATCGTCACGGTCTCTCGAACGCCTGCCGCAACGATTGCTCGACGCGGTCGCGGCCCCGGGCGTCGAGGGGCTTCATCACGCAGAGGCGGATGGTGTCGGCCCGTGCGGCCGAGACCCAGAGCCCGGATTCCCGGAGGCGCGCGGACCAGGCCCGCGGGTCGCCGGTGCCGGGTGCGCCGGGGTTGAGGTTCAGGATCGCGAGGTCGGGCGCGTACGCGCTGGTCGGTCCCGGCGCGACCGACCCGAGCGGTGCGGTGAAGGCCTGGTGGAGGTGGCGGGCGGTGCCGAGGCAGCCGGCGAGCAGCCGTCCGTACCCGCCCGTGTGCAGTCCGCCGAGCCGGTGGGCGGCCCACACGGCCGCCGCGGCGGCGCCGGGGCGGGCGCCTTCGAGGGTGTACGGGGCGAAGGGGAGTCCACCGTCCGGCCGCGGCTCGCCGAAGCAGCCGTCACGGGTGGCCACGACGGCGAGGGCCCGTCGGTCCCGGACGACCAGCGCACCGGCCGGGTACGGCGCCTGCCCGCACTTGTGCGGGTCCACGGTCACCGAGTCGGCATGGGGCAGCGCCTGGAGGGCGGCGGCCACCTCGGGCTTCAGCGGGCGGGCGTCCGTGTCCTCGACGTCGAGGACCGTACGGAAGTAGCCCCCGTACGCGGCATCGACGTGGACGGGGAACCCGGCCCCGAACCGGCGCTCGCACGCGGTGCGGATCCGGAGGACGCCCGCCAGGTCGTCGACGGCTCCCTCCGCCGTCGTGCCGACCGTGACGACCACCGCGGCGATGGGCCGTCCGGCCGCGATCAGCCGCTCGACACGGGCCCGGAGGTCCGTGAGATCCATGCGGTGGTGCCGGTCGACGCCCACCTGCTCGACCCGGTCCTCGGCGAAGCCCAGGAGGTCGGCGGCCTTGGCCCACGCGTAGTGCGCGGTGCGGCCGACGAGCAGCGCCGCGTTCCCGGCCGGCGCCCGGAGCCGTCGTACCTCGTGCAGTGCGCCTCGCGCCGCCAGCCGCTCGACGAGGTCCAGGACGGACGGCACCGGGAGGTTGGCCAGACGTGCGGGGGACACGTCCGCGAGGAGGTCGCGGCCGGCCGGGTGGCGTGCGGCGGCGGGCGCGAGCGCGGTCAGGTTGCGGGCGATCCACAGCGCCTCGTACCCGGCGGCGTGCGCCCCCGAGCACAGATGGGCCCAGCCGCTGCCGGGCGCGTGCCCGACCAGCCGGCACAGGTCGTCCGCGACCTCGTACTCCAGCTCCGTGGTCACGGGCGAGGTCTCGGGCGCGATGTTGTTGGGGTTGTAGAGCAGGGCGCACAGATAGGCCAGCGTGACGGCGACCGGGGTGTCCCCGGTCATGTGGGCGAGGTAGCCGGGCGCGGGCCAGGGCGTCGACCGCTCGGCCATGCGGCGGGAGAGGTCCCGCAACAGGGCCCGTACGCCCTCGTCGGCGCGGACCGGAGCACCGCCGACGGACCGGTGCCAGCGCAGGTAGTCGCGGACCAGTTCGGCCGCGATCCGCTCCGTCACCGCAGGATGTGGGCGGCGATGCGGTCGTGGGCCAACTCCAGCTGGTCCCAGGCGCGTTCGCAGATCCGCAGCAACTCCGGGAACTCGTCGGCCGACAGCGTGCGCAGATGGTCGCGGCCGAGGGCGCTGTGGTCCTCGTCGACGGCGGCGTGCAGGTCGAAGTAGGAGTCCTCGGGCCTTCCGGCATGCGGGAAGGCGACGCGCGTGCGGTCGCCGAAGACCTCGCAGCTGGACTCCACCACCATGTGCACGATGACGATCCTGGCCGCTTCGCCCGCGCGGAGCATCTGGCCGACGAACCAGTTTCCCGCCGCCTCCAGGATCGGGTCGTAGACCTCCTCCGTGACACCGTGGCGCTCCCGCAGCAGGACGTCGTGTCCGAACTCCTCGCGCAGGTGGCCGGCGTAGAGCTCGCTGAGACGGGGGTCGGCGCAGAACGCCTGGCGGGCGTAGAGCATCCGCTGGAAGGCGCGGGACCAGACATAGAGGGCGGACAGGAAGCGGGCGCGGGCGGCCGGGTCGCGTGCCACGGTCCCGTCGTCGAAGGGTGTGAAGAGCCGGTGGGAGGAGTAGCGGCGCAGCCGCTCGGAGTTGAGCCGCTCCAGCTCCTCATAACCCGACGACGACGCCTGCCCCGTCCCCGCGAAGCGGACCCGGGCGCGCCCCTCGTCCTCGTAAAGACCCGCTCCCTCGAACTGCACCGAAAGCCCGTGGAAGACCTCGCCCGGTCCGGTCTCGAACCCGTGCCGGGCACCGGCCGGCACACACACCGTGTCGCCCTCCCGCAGCAGCTGCTCCTGGTCACCGATCAGGCGGACGCTGCCACGGCAGACCAGGATCATCGACGTGACGGGGTGTTCGTGGACGTCGAGCCGCTCCCCGTCGTGCAGACGTACCCAGGCGAGCGAGAAACGGCCGTGCTCGGGAAGGAACCGGGCCAGGTCCTCGTGTCGCCGGAAGTCCCGCTGCTCACCGAGGAGATGGCGCTCTCCGGCGATGTCGACGGACGTGATGGCCCGGATGTCGCAGCGGGCGACGGTGAAGGGCGCAGGGCACTCCTGAGCCGGGTGCGGCAGCGCGTCGGTACGGGGCAGGGAGAGCTGGTCGGTCATGGTGTCCTTCGTCTCTTACGGGGCGGGGTGCGGGGACGCGAGCGCGGCGACCAGGTGGCGGTTCTCGTCCGGGCGGCCGACCGAGATCCGCACGTGCTCGCGCAGGCCGTCCGGTTCGACGACGGCAGCGAGCCGGGCGCGGGCCAGTGCGGCGGCCACCCGGGCGGTGTCCGTGACGTGGGCGGTGACGAATCCGGCGTCGGCCGCGACGTGCGTGACGAACGGGGAGCGTGCCAGAGCCGCCGCCAGCCGATCGCGTTCGGCGACGAAGAGCGAGATCCTGCGGCCCAGTTCGGCGGGGCGGGACAGTTCGGCGAGGGCGCGGTCGACCACCTCGCAGGGCACGGGGAAGGGCGCCTGCGCGCTGCGCAGGGCGGTGACGGGGGCCGGGTCGGCGAGGATCGCGCCGAGCCGCAGGCCGGCCATGCCGAGTCCCTTGGACAGGGAGCGCAGCACGAGGAGCCGGGGGTGGGCGGGGATACGGTGCCGGTGGGAGGGCCCGGGTGCCACCTCCGCGTACGTCTCGTCGATGACGACCAGACCGGGGAAGCCGTCGAGGAGCGCGGCGACGTCGCTCCCGCGCAGCCGGGTACCGGTCGGGTTGCCCGGGTCGCAGAGGAGGATGCCCTTGACGGGCAGACCCAGCAGGCCCGCCACGTCGAGCCGGTCATGGCGGGTGCCGCGCAGCGGCACGTGGTGGCGGGGGAGACCGTGCAGGGCAGCGAGGCGGTCGAAGAAGCCGAAGACCGGCGGGGTGGTCGCGACGGCGTCGACGCCCGGTTCGAAGAAGGTGCGCAGGACCAGTTCCAGGGCGTCGACCGCGCCCCGGGTGAGGACGACGTGCCCGGGCTCCTGCGCGCCGGCCCGGCCGTCGGGGGAGGGGTCGAGCTGGTCGAGGGCGGCGAGGTAGGCGGCGGCCAGCGGGTCGAGGCCGGTGTCGGGATAGCGGAAGCAGTCGCCGCCGAAGGTGTTCTCGTTGAAGCGGAGGTTCACCTCGCCGCGATGCTCCGGGCGGGGCGAGAAGGGGCCGGCGGGCGGCAGGGCCCGGACGACGGGCCGCACGAGATCACGGATGTCAGCGCACAAAGGGTGATTCTCTCTTCTGGTTCCCGGCCGGGGGCGTCCTGTTCAGGGGAGCTGTTCCTGGACCCGGAGAGAGCCGAACGGCGGCCGTCCGCCCGGCTCTCCCCGAAACGCCCTCCGGGCGTGGTCACCCGGTGGCCGCGGACGGGTCAGAACTTGCCGAGCGCCCAGTTCCCGCCGGCCGACGGGTTGTCGCTGCGGTAGAACTCCTCGACGCCGCGCTGGTACTCGTCGCGGCTGATGTAGCCGTCACCGTCGCGGTCGAGGTGCTCGAACCCGGCCATGCTGTCCTTCTGCGGGATGCCGATGCTCTGGTCCATCCGCGTCCACTCGGCCTGGCTGATCCGGCCGTCACCGTCGCGGTCGACGACGTCGAAGGACAGCCGGCCGAGCTTGACGGCCTCGTTCATCACCTGGTTGATGTCGGCCGCGCTGATGAACTCGTCCCGGCTGATCCGCTGGTCCCCGTCCGTGTCGAGGGCCTTGCGCAGCGCCTGCCAGACCCGCTCGGCCTCCGAGTGGAAGGCCTGGGCCTGCGGGGTTCCCATGGCGCCCGCCGACTCGGTGATCCTTTCGGCGAAAGCGACGAGGTCCTGCTGCTCGATGAACCCGTTGTGGTCCATGTCGAGCAGTTCGAAATGACGCTGGAGCTTTCGCTCCTGCACGTCCGATGACATGAAATTCCTCCTTCTTGGTGAGTAACCGACCAGGAGCACGAATTTATGCTCCGACTTCATCATTTGGAGATGCTTTCCCCCTGTCAAGAATCGTCCGTCTTACGGCAGATACCCCCGACAAGCATTTTCCCCAATGAAATGAAGAACTGTTTTCCGCGGGTTCCGTGCGGTCACGGCCCGGCGGTGGTACCCGGCGGTAGCGGGAGTACGTGAACGGCGTCGGGGTTCGCCCCCGAGGGCGGATCCGGGATCTCGTAGAGGCCCGGGGCGGCCGCGATCTGCCGGGGAGCCTGTCCGGCGCCCGGCTCCGCGGCGCGCCGCGTCCGGGGACCGGGCTGCGGGTCGGCGGCGTTCTTGGAGGGCCGCAGCCCGATGCACTTGCCGTAGTCCGTGAAGGTCTGGGCTGTCAAGGAGCTGGCGTTCGTGGTGGAGGGGCTGTTCACGGTGACGTTCTGGACCGTGGCGGCGCCCGCGGTGTCGTTGACGCGGAGCGTGCCCTGGGTGCGGACCATGGCGTTCTGGGCCCCGAGGGTGAGGACGTCCTTGGGCTTGAGGGTGATGGTGTACATCATCCGCTCCTGCACCGTCTGGGTGAGCTCCCGGCCGGCCAGTTGACGGAACGCGGCGGCGAACGCGTCCTTGACGCCGACGTGCAGTTCGTCGTGGCCGGTGACCGATCCCCTGGCGGACGAGGCCACTTCCGTCTGGGTCTGGGCCTGGTTCTGCGTCTGGCTCGTGGTCTCGTTGGTCGTTTCCGTGAACTTGTGCGTCTCGGTGTTCGGGCCCTTGTCCTTGGGCGCGGTGTGGTCGATCGTGCCGTTCTTGGAAGTGGACTGATCCCGCTGTGTTCCCGTCACGGTCGTGGTGCCCGTGTTCTGCAGCTTGGCCGACTCGGTGTGCTCCGCGAGGTTTTCACCCCAGACCGTCTTGTCGACGGTTCCCTCGTGAGTCCAGGAACCGGAGATCTCTCCCTCGATGTTGTCGGTGGTGGACGAGGCGAGAGTCACCTCGCGCTCGACCACCATGTCGGCATTCGAGCAGTTGACGATCGCGCTGCCGACGTTGGTGACGGCGCTGAGGTACTCGGTGGGCCCCTGCGCGATCCGGAAGTCGCAATGGGCGGCCCCTTTGCAGGACTTCAGCACGTCCTTCACCGGGACGGGGGCGCCATTGCGAGTCGCCGTCGCGACCGGCATGGCATCACCGTCGGGGAGCGGAACCGGGGGCGGCGCGGCGGTGGACGGGTGCGCGGCGGCGACGGCGGTGGCCAGGGCGAGGACCGCACCACGCCCGTCCCCATCGACAAGCTCAAAGGCACCAAGAGCATCGCCGGCGGTTACGACTTCACCCTCGCCGCCCAGCCCGACAGCTCCGTGCTGACTCTCGGCAACAACGACTACTACCAACTCGGTGACGGCACCAACACCGCCACCACCTCTCGGGACCACACACCGGTCACCGCGCTGCCCGCCAACAGCGGCATCACCCGCGTCGCGACCACGACCGCCGGCAGATCCGCCTTCGCCTACTGACCGGGCGCGGGGCCCGACGCGTACCCCACACGGGTGGCCCGCTCGCGTCGCAGGAGCGGCAGGCCGGGGCGGCCCGCATCCTTGGGCGGGCGGGTACCGCAGGGGACCCGCCGCTCGGTCGAGGAGGCGATGGTCCGTGGTGGAAGCGTGCGACGAGTGGAGTCCCCTCCGTGAGGTCGTGGTCGGTACGGCATACGGGGCGGTGTTCCCGGCAGAGGACCGGCGCATGGTGGAGGCGACGATGCCCGCCGAGCACTGGGACGCCTTCCGACCGGGGCACGCCTATCCACCCGATGTGGTCCTGGAGGCGGATCGGGAGCTTCAGGGGCTCGCCGAGCTGCTGGAGCGGATGGGGTGCCTCGTGCGGCGGCCGCGGCGCGTGCCGTGGGCGGGGCTGGCCGGATACTGCGCGGCGATGCCCAGGGACGCGCTGCTGGTGATGGGTGACCGCGTCATCGAGGCGCCGATGGCGTGGCGCAGCCGCCGCCACGAGCTGCTCGCCTACTGGCCTCTCGTTCAGGAGTGGCGTCGCACCGGTGCGCGCTGGATGCCGTCCGGGGTGGACCTCGACGTGAATCCCGTACGGGAGGGCCCGGTGATCGAGGACAGCTGGGTGATCGGGGAGGCGCGACCGGCCTGGGATGCCGCCGATTTCCTGCGCCTGGGGCCGCGGACCGTCGTCGGGCAGCTCAGCCACGTCACCAACCGGTCCGGCGTCGAGCACCTGCGCCAGCGCCTCGGGCCCGATGTCGCGGTCCATCTCCTGCGCCCGAGAGACCGGCACGCGATGCACATCGACGCGACGCTGTGCCCGCTGAGTGAGCGCCTCGCCCTGTACAACCCGGAGCGGATCGATCCGGGCGATCTTGCGCGGACCCCGCTGGCTGATTGGGAGCTGGTCCCCGCTCCCTGGCCGGATCCCACGCCCGGTCCGCCGCTGTACATGACCAGCGCCTGGCTGAACATGAACCTGCTCGTGGTCGACGACCGGCACGTGGTCGTCGAGGCCGAGGACGTGAAGGTCCAAGAGCTGCTGGCCGCCCTGGGGTTCACCCCGCTGCCGTGTCCCTTCCGCCATGTCCAGGCCCTCGGCGGTTCCTTCCACTGCGCCACCCTCGACGTCCGCCGCGACCGGCACCGGACGGGTCGGTCTTCCGGGTGAGGGGCCCCCACCGCGTACACGGGCCGCGACAACGCCCACAACATCAACATCGACGCCGTGCGGCGGCCGGGCGAGTCGGGCGAGTACGCCGTGGCCGATACGGCGCCGGCCCGGCGGTTCACTGGCCGAGGACCCGCAACGACAGCCGTCAACCGGCCGGAGCCGCGCTGCACGGCCGCCGGCACGGTGCTCATCCGGCCGCCCGGTCTAGGCAGTTGTTGCGGTGCTGGTGGTCGGGGGCTGCTCGGTGGCGCAGTGCAGACACTTGCTCGCCGCCGCGGGCAGGTCTTCCGAGAGGCAGGCGGGGCAGGTCTTGACGGGGTTCCTTCCTGAGCACCCTTATGCCCGGCAGGGTGGGCACAGCGAGCGCAGTGCTCAGCAGCTAAGCGCAGGCTCGGAGGGAGACAGGGGAGCCACGGCGCGATGACGCACGGACGGCCGCAGCCGGGCCGTTCCACCGCCTCACGGGAACTCAGCCGTCGATGGCATCGAGCACCACCCGGGTGACCTGCTCGGGATCGTCGGACATCGGTGAATGCCCGCAGCCCTGGAGCGAGACGTGCCGGGCGCCCGGCAGCAGTCGTGCCGCCCTGAGCGCCTGGTGGGGCGGGGTCATCAGGTCCCGTGTGCCCCAGCCGACCGTGACCGGGACCGGGACCTCGGGGGTGAAGGCCCGGAGCCGGTAGGCGTGCGCCGCGCGCCGCGTCGGCTCGAAGCCGGGCGAGCGGGCCAGGTTGCGCAGCGCGCCCGCGGCTGCCGCCTCGGGGATCCGCCAAGGCCGGGCGACGAGCTGCCAGAAGGCCACGGTGCGCCCGATCGGGTGGCCGGCGATCCAATGGGGGCGTTCGGCGCAGGCTCGGGCCATGGCATGGGCGACGCGGAGCGAACCCAGCGCGTAGGCGGCCTCGGGGCGCGTCCACAGACCGATCGGGGACAGCGCGACGGCGCTCCCGACCGTGCCGCCGCGGGCCAGTTCGAGGGCGACGGCCCCACCCAGGGAGTTCCCCACGACGGGCGGGCGGGTGAGGCCGGCGCCGGGGAGCCACTCCGCGACGGCGGCGGCCAGCGCCTCGACGGTCGGCGTGGTCCCTTCGGGCAGCGCGGGGCTGTCGCCGAAGCCTGGGAGGTCGACGGCCACCACCTCGTGCTCGCGGGCGAGGCGCTCCAGGACAGGCCCCCAGCCGTCCCGGTCGAGCTGGAGGACGACCAGCAGGGGCGGCCCGCTGCCGAGCCGCCGCGATGTCAGTGCCATGTCCGGCATATCCGCAGCGTAGGAGGACGGCCCAGGACGCGCACCCGCACACGGAAGCGCGAGTCGGCGTCCGCCCGAACGGTTCGGCGGGCAGCCGGGAACCCCCACACCTAGGCTGGACAGCGGGAACATCCCTGTCTCGGGGCCCCTCGGGATGGAGGGCGCGATGCTACGGACACCGGTGTGCGGAGTACTGGGCATCGAGGTGCCGATCGTGCAGGGGCCGCTCGGCGGGCCCTGGCAACAGGGCATGCGGCTCGCCGCGGCCGTCAGCGACGCCGGTGCGCTGGGCAGCATTCCCACCACCCTGCGCACTCCGTCGCAGGTCCGTGACGACGCGCGCCGGCTGCGCGACCTCACCGACCGGCCGTTCGCGCTGAATATGACCAGGCGCCCGTACGACCCCGAGGTCTTCGACGCGGTGATCGCCGAGGCCCCACCGGTGTTCTCCTTCGCGCTCGGCGAGCCGGACGACCTGGTGGCCCGTGTCCACGACGTCGGCGCGATCTTCCTGCAGCAGGTGACGACGGTCGAGCAGGCGGAGCGCGCGGCCGAGGCCGGCGTGGACGTGATCAGCGCGCAGGGCACCGAATCCGGCGGGTTCTGCGGCGATGTCAGCACGATGGCGCTGGTGCCGCAGGTCGTCGACGCGGTCCGGCCGTTGCCGGTGCTCGCCTCCGGCGGCATAGCCGACGGCCGGGGCATCGCCGCGGCACTGGCCCTGGGGGCACAGGGCGTGAACATCGGCACCCGGTTCCTGGCCTCGACCGAATGCGAGGTCAGCGACGACTGGAAGGCGGCCATCGTCTCCGCCGCAAGCCAGGACGCCGTCAAAGTGGTGTTCGTCGACCAGATTCTGCCCCCGCCGACCGAGCGCGGTTTCACGACCGTCCCGCGGTCACTGCGCACCCGGTTCGTCGAGGAGGGGAACGCCCGCCCCGAAGCGGCCGCCGCGCGGGCCGAGGCGTTGCGCACCCGGGTGATGACCTCGATGCGCGACGGCACCGCGCACGAACTCATCCCGCTGACGGGCCAGACCGCCGGCCTCGTCCGCGACATCGCCCCGGCCGCCGAACTCGTCCACCGGCTGATCACCGAGGCGGAGGCGACGCTCCGCGCTCTCGCCGACCTGGTGTCGGAGAAGAACGACGCCGACGCACCCAGGTGAAGGCCGCCTACGAGGCGGCTCGGTCGGTTCTGCGGCCCCGTACGCACAGGCCCGGGCCGTGAGCGTGCCGCAGACGTCCGGCTCCCGGGGGAGCGGTCGACCCTGGTCAGGGCGAAGCCGGCGGCGAGGCCGGCGGCGAGGGTGGTCCTCCGGGCACGAGACAGTCGGTGACGGCGGGTGCGTCTGCTCACGCGGTGTCCGTGGCGGGGTGGGGCCAGGCGGCTTCGCGCAGCAGGCGCAGGCCGTTGAGGCCGACGATGACGGTGGAGCCTTCGTGACCGGCGACGCCGAGGGGCAGGGGCAGCGTGCCGATCAGGTCCCAGGCGACCAGGACCGTGATGAACGTGCCGGCGATGGCCAGGTTCTGGATGACGAGGCGGCGTGCGGTGCGGGAGAGCTGCACGATCGACGGGATGGTGGCGAGTTCGTCGCGGACGACGACGGCGTCGGCGGTCTCCAGGGCGAGCGCGGAGCCGGCCTTGCCCATCGCGATGCCGGAGTGCGCGGCGGCCAGGGCGGGGGCGTCGTTGACGCCGTCGCCGACGACCAGGACCTTGCGTCCCTGGGCCTCCCACTCCTTGACGGCCGTCACCTTGTCCTGGGGCAGCAGGTGGGCGCGGACGTCGGTGATGCCGACCTCGGCGGCCAGGCGCCGGGCGGCGCGTTCGTTGTCGCCGGTCAGCAGGACGGGCGTGCGGCCGGTCAAGCGGGCGAGCGCGGCGACCGTGGCCGCCGCGTCCGGCCGCAACCGGTCCGCGATCCCGAGCACGCCCACCGGCTCCTGGTCGCGCAGGACGACGACCGCGGTGCGTCCGGCCTCTTCCAGTTCGGCCACCACCGCCCGGTGCCGCTGGTGGCCGGCGGCGTCCAGGAGTCGGGCGGGGGCGCCGACCGTGAGGGTGCGGCCGTCGACGGTGGCGGTGACGCCCCGGCCGGGGGTGGAGGTGAAGTCTTCGGTGTCGCTCAGGGGCAGGCCGCGTTCGCCGGCCGCGGCGACGACGGCGCGGGCGAGCGGGTGCTCGCTGGGGTGCTCGGCCGACGCCGCCAGGATGAGAAGCGTGTCCTCGTCCAGGCCGCTGCCGGGCAGCGGACGCAGGTCGGTGACGCGGGGAGTGCCTTCGGTGAGGGTGCCGGTCTTGTCCAGGGCGACGGTGTCGACCTGGCCGATCCGTTCCATGACGACGGCCGACTTGGCGAGCACACCGCGCCGGCCGGCATTCGCGATGGCTGACAGCAGCGGAGGCATGGTGGAGAGCACCACCGCGCACGGCGAGGCGACGATCATGAACGTCATCGCCCGGAGCAGCGCCGAGGAGAAGGTCCCACCGAAGGCGAGCGGGACCGCGAGGACCGCGAGGGTCGCGATCACCATGCCGATGGAGTACCGCTGCTCGATCTTCTCGACGAACAGCTGGGTGGGGGCCTTGGTCTCGGAGGCTTCCTCGACCATCTTCACGATCCGGGCGAGCACCGAGTCCGACGGGTCGCGCTCGACCCGCACGCGCAGAGCGCCGGTGCCGTTGACGGCGCCCGCGAACACCTCGTCCCCGGCCTGCTTGGCGACGGGGAGCGGCTCGCCGGTGATGGTGGACTGGTCGACGTCACCGGCCCCGTCCAGAACCTGACCGTCCGCGCCGACCCGCTCGCCGGGCCGGACCAGGATCGTGTCCCCGACCACGAGCTGCCCGGTGTCGACCGTCTCCTCGGTGCCGTCGGGCAGGAGTCGGATGGCGGTGGTGGGGGCGAGGTCGAGCAGCCCGCGCACGGAGTCGGCCGTGCGGGCGGTGGCGACTGCTTCCAGGGCGCCGGAGGTGGCGAAGATGACGATCAGCAGCGCGCCGTCGAGGACCTGCCCGATCGCGGCGGCCCCCAGGGCGGCGACGACCATCAGCAGGTCCACGTCCAGCGTCTTGTCCTTCAGGGCTTTGAGGCCCTCCCAGCCCGGCTCCCAGCCGCCGGTGACATACGTGGCGGCGAACAGGGTGCCCCACAGCCACGCCGGGCCGTCCAGCAGGTGGACCGGCAGGGCGAGCAGGAACAGCACAAGCGCCGCGAGCGCCCAGCGGGCTTCCGGCAGTGCGAGCAGGCGGGTGCGGCGCGGCTGCGGGGCCGGACGCGGGGCGTCGGCGGGCGGCGCGGACCGCTGCTGGTCCAGGACTGAAGGCATGACAGAACAACCCTTCACGGGCGGGTCGGGGGCACATCTCCACCGTACAGGAATATATGAACAGCTCTTCAGGTGTCATCGGTATGATGGGGCCATGGGCCACGGACGCGACACCACCACCAGCAGCGCCAGCGCCCGCGAACGTCTCGACACGGTCGGCAGCACCGACGTCGCCGCCACCCTCCAGGCCCTGGCCACACCCTCCCGGCTCTACATCCTGGCCCACCTCCAGGAGGGTCCCTGTTCGGTGGGCGAGCTTGCCGAGGCCGTCGGTATGGAAGCCTCCGCCTGCTCCCACCAGCTCCGCCTCCTGCGCAACCTCGGCCTGGTCACCGGCGAGCGGCAGGGCCGCTCCATCGTCTACTCGCTCTACGACAACCACGTTGCCGAACTGCTCGACCAGGCCCTCTACCACGTCGAGCATCTGCGCCTTGGCCTGCACGACACCGCGGCGCGCGCGGCTGATCTCGCCGTGCGGGAAGCGCTGCGGGGGTCTTGACCGGGAAGGCGGAGCCGCCACCACCGGTGCGAGCGGCACCACGAAGAACCCCCGTCCGGGCGTGGGCTCGAACGGGGGCGGGTGTGCGACTCGCGGTCTGTGGCGCGGGGGTGGTTACGCGCGCTGTGCCGGTACGTCGACGGCCTCGACCGCAGCGACCAGCGAGGCCAGCTCGGGGTTCCCGGCGGCCTCGTCCAGCGCCTGCCGCAGGGCGGCGTCACTGGTCGGCCGGGCCTCGTCGAGCAGCTTCCGGCCGGCCGGGGTGACGTCGGTGTAGATGCCGCGCCGGTCGGTCGGGCACAGATACCGCGAAAGCAGCCCGCGGTCCTCCATGCGGGTGACCAGGCGCGTCGTCGCGCTCTGGCTCAGCACGACCGCGTCGGCGACCTGCTTCATCTGCAGATGCCCGCCCTCGCCGTCGTGCTGTCGGCTGAGCACGTCGAGCAGCGAGTACTCCCGCGCGCTCAGGTCGTGCCCGGACTGCAGGGCGCGCTCGATGTGCGACTCGATCCGGCCGTGCAGCAGGGAGAGCGCACCCCAGCCGCTGGCGAGTGCGGTGAGTGCGGGGTCCGTGGCGGTCATGGGGTCCGGTCTCCTTCCGGTGGTTCTTGGGGTGGCTCGTGGAACCCAGGATACGTCACCAGGGCAAAAATCAGCGAGAGCACATAGAGCGCGACTGCAAGCATGTGTGGAATGTGGCCGGTCACGGCCTCGCGGGCGCCGCCCCCGCAGCCCCCGGTTTGCGGCCCCAGACGGTGAGCATCCCGGCGGACAGCGCGGCGCACGCGTCCGAGTCCAGGTAGCGGATCGCCGCGTCGATGCCGGCGCCGTCGATCAGCCCGGTGGCCACCATCGACGCCCGGCTCCGCTCCCAGGTGTCCGCCCAGAAGCGGCTGATCGGACTTCCCCGCAGCAGTGGCGGTACGTACAGCTCCGCGCCGACCGCGCGGAGCCCGGCGCCGCGCAGCAACTGCGGATACGACGGCACCCAGGAGACGTCCGTGCCGATGGAGGCGCGCAGCCCCTGCCACATCGCGCGCATCGCCGCGGCGAACGGCGTGTCGGCCGCCGTGCTCGTACGGTCGCTGGTCAGGTCGACCGCGTCGCTGAGGACGAGGACCCCGCCCGGCGCGACCAGCCCGGCCAGCGTCGAGACCATCCGCTCGGGCTCCGGCAGATGCATGAGCACGAACCGCGCGTGGACCAGATCGAACCGGCCCGGCGCGAAGTCGGGGGCGGTGATGTCGGCCTGGAGCACGTCGAGCCCGGGGACGGGCCGCTCGGCGAGGAACCGCACATCACGGTCGACGGCCAGCACGCCCGCCACCTCCGCCTCGCGCAACAGGCGCCGCGAGACCGTGCCCGTACCGGCACCGATGTCCAGACAGCGCCACCCCGGCCCGGCGCCGAGGGCGCGCAGCCGGCTCAGGCTGAGGTCGTCGTACGCGAGCGCACCGAGGTCGATCCGCTCGGCCTCACCGGGCTGCTCGGGCCGGAACACGTCCTCGCCGTAACGGCCCCCGTCCGGCGCGCGGGGCGGGAAGGCGGGGTCGTCGAACGGATTCCGCGACGTCATGGCCGGACCCTTCCGTGGGGGGCGGGACGGGGGACGGGGGCGGGCGGCGGTGATGGTGGTGATACGGAGGCGGTGCCGTCGCTTCCTTCCATGCTCCGGGCCGTACGGGCGGAACGCGCCGCGCCGGGGCCGTTCGGGTCACGGAGCGAGCGGCTCCGGCGGGGGCCCGCCCTCCGCTCCAGCGGGGCGACGTCCCGGCGCAGGACCCCGAACCACGCGCTGCTCACGCGGCAAGGTCCGTCGAGGGCGGTGCGACACGGGTCGACATGCGTTCACGGTAGGCCGACGCCGCCCGGTGCCGCTCGGCGAGACGCGGCCGCCCGATCAGCGGGGAGAGCGGGTGGAGCGGGTGCGCAGCGCCGCGGTGCCGTACTCCCAGAGCCGGTCGGCCGCCGCCGCGTCGAGCGCGTGCGCGGCCACACCGCCCGGCTGCTCCTCGTCGCCCGCCACGACTCGCGCCTCCTGGTTGTCCTCGAAGTAGCGGCCGGTGACGCCCTCGACCAGGGGCGAGGCGGCCAACAGGACTGAGGTCGCTGCCCCCTGGGCCGGCGTCTTGTAGTACGGCAGCGGCGTCACCTTCCCGTCGCCGTCCATCACACCGAACGCCCGCATCGTCTCGTCGTCCAGGTGGCGCTGCAGCCCGGTGAGGATGAAACCCGGGTTGAGCGCGTTGACGGTGATCCCGTCGCCCGCCCAGCGCCGCGCCGCGCCCGCGGTGAACAGCACGCTCGCCGTCTTCGACTGCCCGTACGCCGTCCACGGGTCGTACGCCCGCCGCTCGAAGTGCGGGTCCTCGAAGTCGAACGGCACGTTCCGGTGCGCCCCGGAGCTGACCACCACGACCCGCGCCCCGCCGCTCTCCCGCAGCGCCGCGTACAGCCCGGTCACCAGCGCGAAGTGCCCCAGATGATTCGTCGCCAGCTGCGCCTCCCAGCCGTCCGCCGTCTGGACCCGGGTGGGCAGGGCCATGACCCCGGCGTTCGCGACGAGGATGTCGAGCGGCCCTTCCCAGCCCCGTACGAAGGACGCGACGGAGTCGAGATCGGCCAGGTCGAGCGCCGCGGCGCGGACCCCGAGCTCGCGGACGAGCGGCTCGGCGGCCTCCGGCCGGCGGGCGGCGACAGTGACCTCGGCCCCGGCGGCGGCCAGGGCCCGGACGGTCTCGGCGCCGATCCCGGAAGCGCCGCCGGTCACGACGGTACGGCGACCGGAGAGGTCGATGCCGTCGACGACCTCGCCGGCGGGGGTCCGGGAGGTGAAGGGGGTGGTCAGCAGCGGGGCGGGGGTGCGGGGGGCGTTCGTCATACGATCCACGCTACGACCGCACCTCTGGACGCACTACAATCAAGAGTCCGCAATTCATGAGCGAGCGTCCGAGTGGACGGGGGAGGGGAGGAGGGCGGATGGACCCCTTGGAAGACGTCCTCACCCTGCTGGAGACTCGCGGCCACCTCTCCGTCGGGCTGGTGGCGGGCGGCCGGTGGGCCGTACGGTTCGAGGCCCCGGAGGGCGTCAAGTTCAACGCCGTCCGCCGCGGCTCCTGCCTCCTTGAGGTCGACGGCCTCGACAAGCCGATCGCCCTCGGGGAGGGCGACTGCTACCTCCTCGCCCGGCAGCGCCCCTTCACCCTCCGCAGCGACCCACAGGCCGAGCCGGTGCCCGCCGGCCCGCTGTTCGCCCGCGCCGAGCAGGGCCTCGCCAGGGCGGGGGAGGGCGACGACGTCCTTCTCCGCGGCGGCCGCTTCTCCTTCGGCGCCCGCGCCCAGGAACTGCTGCTCGACCACCTCCCCCCGGTCGTCCACATCCCGGCCGGGACCCGCCACGCCGAAACGGTGCGCTGGGCCCTCGCGGCGATCGACGAAGAGCTGACCCGCCACGAGATGGGCTCCACCCTCGTCGCCGAACACCTCGCCGTCGTCATGCTCGTCCACGTCCTCCGGCTCCACCTCGCGCGCGAGCCCCACACCGCCACCGGCTGGCTCGCCGGGCTCACCGATCCCGCCGTCGCCACGGCCCTCGCCGCCCTCCACCGCACTCCCGCCCACCCCTGGACGGTCGCCGACCTCGCCCGTACCGCCGCCGTGTCCCGCTCCACCCTCGCCGCCCGCTTCAAGTCCACCGTCGGCCAGGGCCCCTTGGAGTACCTCACCCACTGGCGCATCGAACTCGCGGCCCGCCGCCTCCGCGCGACCCCCGACACCCTCGCCACCATCGCCCACGCCGTGGGCTACGGCTCCGAGAGCGCCTTCAGCGTCGCCTTCAAACGCGTGACGGGCACCCCACCCGGCGACTACCGCAGACAGCAGATTCCGACCCTGTCGAACGCGGCGATTGCCGTACCTGGGCTGTAGGGCACGATCGCGTCCCGTGCCCCGTCGGCAAGCGCATCCGCGGGCAGTTGCGCCGTCGCCGTGAACGCCCCCGCGTACTCGGCGGCCCGCTGGCAAGACCTGGCGGACCCTACTTGCCCCAGCGGGCCTGACGCGGCCTCACCCGAAGGAACCGTCGGAGCGGACCACGAAGGCGTCGCAGCCGTCGTGCTCGAACCGGACCCGTCCGTCGTACCCCGAGTCGGTACGGGTGCACACCCCCCAGTCCCGCCCCATTTCACCACTCAGCGCGACCCAGAACCGGCACCCGCCGCACTGCTCGTCGTACCACCCGTCCAGATACCCCGGCGCACCGGTCAGCCTGTTCCGCCCCAGCAGCCAACGCTCGTGCACCTCGTCGTCGTGCACACGCTCAGCACGCGTACCCGAGTCACCCGACACCGCAGCCCCCCACTCTCCGCCCCATGATCACTGCCGTCCGTACGACCAGTGACTCTACGTTCCGTGGGACAGGACGACCGTGCCGCCGGGAGTCCGTCCCCATGGGCTCCCGGCGGCACGGTCACGGCATCCGGTCAGCTGGGTGTGCCGTACGCCTGGATCACGGTGGCGTTCAGGTCGCACCAGACGGTGGACGTGCCACCCGACGGCACGCGATTGCCGAAGTGCCGGTACACATAGCCGTTGTCGGTGCGCTTGCAGTCGATGACGCCGGTGAACGTCGAGCCGGTGCACCGGATGTCCGCACCCCGGTGACCGCCGCTGCCGGTGATCAGGCGCGCGGAGCAGCTGAGCGCGGACGGGGCCACCGCGGACGCGGAAGCCGCAGGGGCGGTGGCGAGGAGGCCGCCGGCCGCGAGGGTCAAGGTGGCGATGGATGCTGCGATGCGCAGACGCGTACGCATGAGGGAATCTCCTACGGATGAGGGAGTGGCACTCACGATGACCGCGCCAATCTATGGCGGGTGCCGCGCGAGTCGCGTGGAGCGCAGCGAAGTTGGCGAGTAGGCGCCAGGCCGTGCGGCGTGGCGCCTACTCGGTCCCGGCCATCGCCCCCGAGGGCACTGGGCCCGCTGTCGTGACCGCGCCGCGCTCCCGTACGGTGACGGCATGTCCGAAAGCCTGCCCGCCGACGTGGCCGAGGTGCTGGAGGCGGTTCTGAAGCCGGACACTCCGGTTCACGCCGCGCTGCGGCGGCAGGTCCCGCACCTCAGCGTGCGAGGCCGCTGCACCTGCGGGTGCGGCACCGCCTACTTCGACCTCGACGCCGGCCGGGTCGCGCCCGCGCCCACCGGCGCGAGCACGGTCGTGGCGGCCGAGGCGCTGCTGTACACCGAGGCCGGCGAGTGTCCCGGTGAGGTGCTGGTGTTCACGCAGGGCGGCTACCTGGCGTGGCTGGAAGTCTGTTCCTGGAGCGACGACATCGAGGTGACCCTGGCCGCCGCGCGCCGCTGGCTGCGGGGACGCGCCTGAACGCGGACCGCCCGGTCAGGGGACCCACCGGGGCGACCTCGCCGAACGACTCGTCACCCTCCCCTCACCGGTGCGACAGGTCAGCGGCCGTCGCGGCGCCACTTGTAGCGCCACGCCGTGCCGAGGCAGGTCTCCTCGTCGGAGAAGCCGGGCCGCGGCGGGCCGAGACGGCGTGCCGCTTCCACACACCGGTCGTCGTGGTGAAGAGCGAGCCCCTCCACGGCGACGAGCTGCACCCGGCGGTCCGCGTCGTCCAACAGCGCGGCCATCGCCTCGGTGAGGACGGGGGTGCGGTCCCGGCCCCAGCCGACGGTACGGCAGGCCTCCCGCCGGACCGTCGGGTCCCCGTCATCCATCAGCACCAGCAACGCCTCACGGACCTTCTCGGCGAGGGCGGACGGTTCCGGCCAGGTGCCGAGTCCGTTGGCCACCGCATGCCGGACACGGGCGTCCGGATGGCCGGCATGGGCGAGGAGCGCCGTGGCCGCCCGCGCGTCGGCGTGCTCTCCCAGCGCGATCAGCACCTCGATGAGGACGGCGAGGTCCGCCTCCTCCGCCGCCCACGGGACGAAGAGCTCCAGGGCGGGGGCGGCGAACGCGTCCGCCTCGCTGTCGTCGAAGAGTTGGACCAGCCTCAGCACCCCGGCCCCGAACAGCCGGTGTGCCGGGTCGGGATGCGTACGCAGGGCCAGGGCGGCGGCCCAGGTCTCCTCCTCGCGCCGGTTCCCCAGGAGGCTGGTGGACGCCCACCAGGCGCTGTGGTCCTGGTCGTGCTCCAACGCTCGTGCCATGAGCTCCTCGAACGAGGCGCGGATCCCGAGCAGCTCCTCCAGGCGTGTGAGGATCGCCCCGTGCCCGTCCCGTACGGTCATGCCTCCGAGCGCGAGCTCCCCGACGGTGCAGTACTCGTCGTCCCGGACCCGGGCGCGGACAGGGGCCTCCTCACAGCCCGTACGCCGCCGGAGCTCGGCCTCGGCCCCCGCCTCGCGCCAGCGACGCGCGAGCTCCCGCGCCTCGCGGAGCTCGGCCGTGGAGTACCGGCCCAGGAGCCGGTGGTCCAGAAGCGCCTCGACCAGCCCGGGCGACCCGCAGTCGACCGCCTCACCGAGCGGCACCAACGCGTCGGGGCCGCACTCGCCGGGATCCGCGCCGTGCTGGACCAGCAGTTGGGCGATGTACCCGGCGTGCGCGCGGACGGCCAGGGAGAACGCGGCCTCCAGCATGTCGCGATCCTGGTTGTGGTGAAGCAGAAGCTCCACTTCAGCCGGATCTCCGCCCCGGACCGCGCAGATCAGCGCGCACTCGCCGTCCCCCGCACCACCCGCGCCCGCCCGCATGCCCATGGACCTGTGCCCCCGTACCCCTGTACCCCCGTGGTGTTCCCGCAGCTCAGTGTAGGGGCGAGGAATCCGCTCGACAGGAGAGATCACGCTGGTGTCGATCCGCGCGCTCCCGTACCGTCGGCGCGTGATGATCCACAGCAGTGCTCCCCGCCGGCTCGGTGTTCCCGCCCCGCAGGCGCGGCTGCGGTTCGAGGAAGAGCAGCGGGGGGCCGGCGGCGGGCCGGGGCGCAGGTTGCTCGTGGTCGACGGGGACCCGGCCTTCGAGCTGAGCAACTGGTGCGGGACGTGCCCGTTCCTGTTCCGGAGGCTGGAGACCGCCGCTCAGACGCTCTCACTGGAGAGCATGCGGGATCGGCTCACCGGCACACCGCCCGGTCTGGACGCACTGGTCACCGGCGGTGTCATCGACGCGTTCGCCGCCCTGCTGCCAGAGGGTGACTACCTTCCGATGCTGCTCCAGGTCGAACCCCGGCTCACCGTCCCGGGCCGGGACGGCGACTACTTCAGCGGCGAGCAGGTGGACACCTGGGGGCTCGACCAGTTCTGGGGCCTGCCGGAATACCCGCACACGCCGTACTACCGGACCTTCGAGACCGGGGTCGACGCGTCCGCCCACCTCTACGAGTTCGTCGTCCCGATGGTGCCGCCGACGTGGAACGAGCGGCAGCGCGTAGAGGAGTACGCCGAGCTCATGGGCGGGGGAGCGGTCCCGACGGCCGTCGCGGTGTCCACACTCGACGTGTGCGAACCCGCCTCCGGCCCGGCGGCCGACCACTACCGGCACTGGGGCCTCACCCACTTCCTCCTCGACGGCCACCACAAGATGGAGGCCGCGGCCACCACCGCCCGCCCGGTGCGGCT
This sequence comes from Streptomyces fradiae, assembly GCF_041270065.1. NCBI lineage: Bacteria > Bacillati > Actinomycetota > Actinomycetes > Kitasatosporales > Streptomycetaceae > Streptomyces > Streptomyces fradiae. The sequence goes on from NZ_CP065958.1 coordinate 7,831,042, forward strand.
GCTGTCGCTCCTGGCGCTCGGCGAAGGCCTGGCCGCGGCCGAGGACTGCGCCCTGTTGCCCACCGTGCGCGCCCGGCACGACTCGCCCCGAACACCTGCCCGCCTACCTACGCGCGGTTGAGTAGCAGCGCTCAGGCGGCCCGTCCCGCCCCGCTCGTAGCGTCCAGAACATGGACACAGACCATGCTGCTCCCGCCCCGATATCGCGCCGGGTGGGGATCACCGCGGTGGCTTCCGCCCTCCCCGGGCGGGAAGTGACGTCGCGTCGGCTTCAGGAACGGATCACCGCCGCCTCCGGCCTCACGCTGCCGGAGCGGATGCTCGAACGGGTCACCGGGATCGAGACGCGCCGGGCGGTCGGGGAGGGGGAGTACGCCTCGACGCTCGCGGTGCGGGCCGGGCGTGCGGCGCTTGAGCGGGCCGGGCTCGTGCCGTACGACGTGGATCTGCTGGTGTTCGCCTCGGCCACGCGGGACGTGGTCGAGCCGGCGACCGCGCACATCGTGCAGGCGGAACTCGGCTCCCGGTCCCACGCGTTGGACGTCACGAACGCGTGCAACAGCTTCGTCAACGGCATCGACACCGCCCGGGCGATGATCCTCGCCGGCCGCGCACGACGCGCCCTGGTCGTCACGGGGGAGACCCCGAGCCGCGCCGTTCGGTACGCACCGTCCGGCGCCGACCAGCTCCGCGACGGGTTCGCCGGCTACACCTTCGGCGACGCCGGGGCCGCGGTCGTCCTGGAGGCGGTCGACCGCGGCGGCATCCTCGACGTGGACACCGAGACGCACTCCGAGCACTGGTCGGTCGGCGGCATCTTCGGCGGCGGCTCCCGTCACCCCCGCGGCGACGAGCACACGTACTTCCACGGCGACGGCGGCGAACTGCGCGAGGTGTTCGAGAAGGTCGGCACCTCGGTGCTCGACCGGATGCGGCAGCGCACCGGCCTCGCCTGGGGCGACTTCCGGTACGTGCTCGTGCACCAGGTCACCGTGCCGTACCTGGACCGGTTCGTGGAGCTCACCGGCGTCCCCCGGGACCGGCTCGTCGTCACGGTACCCGAGCTCGGCAACATGGCCAGCGCCACCCTCGGCGTCCAACTCGACCGCGTCCACGAGCGGTTGCGCCCCGGCGACCGGGTCCTGTTCGTCGGACTCGGCGGCGGCGTGAGCATCATGACGATGGTCTGGGAGAAGGCATGAGCGCCCTGTGGGTGGTGGTGCCCGCGCACCAGGAAGCCGCGCGGATCGGCGCCACGCTCGACGCGCTCGCGGACCAGCACGACCGTGACTTCACCCTCGTCGTCGTGGACAACGCCTCCAGCGACAACACCGCCGACGTCGCCCACGCGTTCGCCCGCCGCGCGCCCTTCCCCGTCCACGTCCTGCGCGAACCGGAGAAGGGCGTCGGCTGCGCCGTCGACACCGGCTTCCGCTACGCGATCGAGCACGGCGCGACCCACCTCGCCCGCACCGACGCCGACTGCCTGCCACACCCCGGCTGGACCGCCGGTGCCCGCGCCGCCCTGCGGCACGGCGCCGGACTCGTCTGCGGCCGCATCGACGCCCGCCGCGACGAGCACGGGCCGCTCGGCCGGGCCGCCTTCCGCGCCCTGGTCCGCGTCGCCGCGTTCTTCGGCCGCATACGCCCCGCCCACCACCGCCGCCACGGCTACCTCGCCCCGTACCGGATGCACGCCGGCAACAACATGGCCGTCACGGCCACCCTGTACGAAGCCGTCGGCGGCATGCCGCGCCGCCCTTCCCCCACCGACCGGCTCTTCCTCAACCGGGTACGCCGCCACACCACCGCCATCGTCCACGCCCCCGACATGGTCGTGGAGAACTCCACCCGCCGACTGCGCGCCTACGGCCTCGTGGGCACCGCCCGCTGGTACCTCGACAAGGGCCCCGGCCACCACGGAGAGGACCCGCGCTGATGCTCGACACCCTCGCCCACACCCTGCGCCGCCACCCCGAGCGGCCCGGCGTCCTCGGCACCACCCGCACCGGCGCCGTACGCACCAAAGCCACCTTCGGCGATCTGGCCGACCTCGCCGACCACTGCACCGCCGCTCTGCACGGGCGGGGCATCGGACGCGGCAGCACCGTCGGCGTCGCCGTACGGCCCGGGCCCCGCGCCCTCGCCGTGATGCTCGCCGTGCACCGGCTCGGCGCCCGGGCCGCCGTGCTCGACCCCGGCGCCGGACCCGACGTGCTGCGCGCCCGGCTCGCCCTGGCCCGCCCCGATCTCGTCCTCGCCGACGCCACCGCCCAGGCCGTCGCCGGCTGGGCCCGCCCGCTCGCCCGCCGCGCCCGCCTGGCCCTGCCGGACCTCGCGGAGCTCGGGCCGGTCGCCACCCTCGGTCCCCGGCTGCCCGGCTGCGCCCCCGCCCTGGAGACCGGCCCGCGAACCGGACCGCTGCCGCCCCCGGTGGACGAGGACGGCGACGCCGTCATCGTCTTCACCTCCGGCACCACCGCACGGCCCCGCGCCGTCGTCCACACCCGCTCCTCGCTCGCCGCCGGCATGACGACGGTCGCCGGGCTGGTACGGCCCCGAGCCGGGCGGCCCGTCCTCGGCGGCACCTTCTTCGTCCTGCTGCCGTCCCTCGCGAGCGGCGCACCGGTCGCGCTGCCCGCCCGCTCCGTACCCGTCCTCCGCCGCCAGCTGAGCCGACTCGCCCCGCAGGCCACGTATCTGACGCCGCCGCAGATCCGGCGGCTCCTCGCCGGCGGCGGGCGGTTCACCGGCCGCGTGTGGACCGGCTCGGCCCCCGCGAGCAGCGACCTCCTCACCCGCGTCAAGCACGCCGGCGCGGACGAGGCCTGGGGCGTCTACGCGCTGACCGAACTGTTCCCGGCCGCAGCCGTCGAACAGGCCGACAAGTCCGCCTTCACCGGCGACGGAGACCTCGTCGGCACACCCCTCCCGGGCGTGACGGCCAAGACCGACGCCTCCGGCGAACTGCTCCTCTCCGGCCCCGCCGCCCGCGACCGCTACCTCGGCGAGGACCCCGACCCCTGGGTCGCCACCGGCGACCGGGCACGCCTCGACCACGGCCGGATCGTCCTCGAAGGCCGCCGCAAGGACATGATCCTGCGCCACGCCGAGAACATCTATCCCGGTCTGTACGAGCCCGGGCTCCACGTCCCCGGCGTCGAACTGGCCCTGCTCGTGGGCGTACCCGCAGGCGACGGCGACGAACGCCTGGTCGCCGTCGTCCAGCCGAGCGCCGGCGCGGAACGCCAGGCGCTGCGGGCGGCCCTGGCCGGGCCGCTGGAGCGCATGGGCACAGCCCGGCCGGACGCGGTGCTCCTCGCCGACATCCCGCTCTCCGGCCGCTCCCTGAAGCCGGACCGCGCCGCGACGGCGCGCCTCGCCGCCCGCCGCCTGGCCGAACGCACCGAACGGACCGAACGGACCCGAGGATGACCGCGCCCGTCAGTACGCCGCCGCCACTGGCAGCCGCGCCCGCCGCCCTCCGCGCCGCCCGCCGCCGCGACCGCCGCGTCTACACCCGCTCCCACCCCGTGCTGTTCGCCCTCCTCGCCGCCACCCGCCGCCGCGCGGTCACCCGGATCGGCGGCGCGGTCCTGGTGCACGGCCCCGACGCGTACCGCCAGGCCCTCACCCGTATCCCGCTGGACCGCACCGCAGCCGGCACCACCGGCGGCGCGGCCCGCGAACTCTCCACCGGCGGCACGCTGTTCGACCAGGAGGGAACCGGGCACCGCGCCACCCGGCGGGCGGTCGCCGACGGCCTCGGCGCGGCCGGGGTGGAACGGCTGCGCCCGGTGTGGCGGGACATCCTTGCCCGCCGGCTCGCCCCGCTCGCCGCAGGGCGCGAGACCGACCTCGTACCGCTGGCGCGCGAAGTGGCCGGTGCCACCGTCCGCGCGCTCCTGGGCACGACCGCCGACCCGGAGGCGCTCGCCGAGGCGGCCGCCCGGGCCGCGGCCGCCGCCGTACGCGACCACCTCCCCGGGCCCCGACGGCCCGGCACCGCGCGGGCGGCCGTCGCGGCGACGGCACGCCTGCAGGCTCTGCTCGATCCGCCCGGCGGGCCGGACGAGGCGGGCGACACGGCGCTGCGGGCCATGCTCACCGTCGCCGCCGTCAACACCACCGTCGCCGCCCTGCCCCGCGCCGCCGCCTGGTGCGCCGACGCCGGGCTGTGGGACCAGGCGGCGGACGACCGGCTGCGCCCGGCCCTGGTGGACGAACTCCTGCGCGTGGTCGCCCCGTCCCCGCTGCTGCCCCGCGTGGCGGCGGCCGACGCCGATCTCGACGGCTGTCCCGTACGAGCCGGAGACCGCCTCATCCTGGTGGCCCGGCACGCCGCGCGGGCCCACACCGCACCACCCGACGCCCACCACCCGGCACCGCCCGCCGTGGCCCACCTCGTCTTCGGCGCCGGCAGCCACGCCTGCCCCGGCGCCCGCCTGGCCCGCGCCCAACTCGACGACGCCCTCGCCGCACTGGCCCCCTACTGCCCCGTCGTCACCGGCGCCCGCGTCGACCGGACCGCGGCCCTGCCGGGTTGGCGCTCGCTCACGGTGCGAGCGACCGACGACCGTCACCGATCCCGGGAGTCCCGATGACCACGATCGCTGTCACCGGCGCGAGCGGCTCTGCTCGCGGCGCCGACGTCCTGTGCCTCGGCCGGCGCTCGCTCGGCGTGCGTGCGGCTGCCATCCGTCACCGATCCCCGGAGTCCCGATGACCACGATCGCCGTCACCGGCGCCAGCGGCTTCTGCGGTTCCCACGTCGCCGCCACCGCCGCCGCTCGCGGGGCCGATGTCCTGTGCGTCGGCCGGCGCCCCGGCCCCGTCGGCCGGCACGTCCCCTGGGACGCCACGCGCGAGGACCCCGACCTGTCCGGGGCCGACCTCGTCGTGCACTGCGCGGCGGCCGTCGGCGACCCGGTGCCTGGCTCACCGGCCGAGGCCATCCTGCAGGCCGTCAACGTCGACGGCACGGCACGGCTGCTCCGGGCCGCCGGCGGCCGGCCGGTGGTGTGGGTGAGCAGTGCCAGCGTCTACGCCCCCGGGCCGGGACGTACCCGGATCACCGAGGACCATCCGGTGCGCGGGCACCTGAACGCGTACGGCCGCACCAAGGCCGCCGGCGAGGCGCTGGCGCTCGCCGCGGGCGCCGTGGTGCTGCGGCCGCGGGCGGTGTACGGGCCCGGGGACCCGCATCTGGTGCCCCGGTTGCTGTCCCGGGTCCGCCGTGGGCTGCTGATGCTGCCCGGCCCCAGCGTCCGCCTCAGCCTGACCGCCGTCGAGAACCTCGCCGACGCCTGTCTGACGGCCGCCGGCTGGCCGCCCGGCGCGTACAACATCGCCGATCCCGTCCCGTACGAGCGCGACGACGCGATCCGCACAGTGCTGCGCGCCCACGACACCCGCGCCCGCATCGGCCACCTGCCGCTGCCGCTCGCCCGGGCCGCGGCGACCGCCGCCCAGAGCCTCGCCCGGCCGCGCCCGCACGCCGAGCCGGCGCTCACCCGCTACGCCGTCGACCAGCTGGCGCACTCCGTCGTCCTGGACGTGTCCCGGGCACAGGCCCAGGGGTGGCGGGCGGAGCGCACGCTCGCCGACTACCGGGGCGGGAGCACCCGTTTGGCGCCGAGCCGGACCCGGTAGCGCTCCCGCGCCGCGAAGTCCGCCGCCGCCCACACCGCCGGGCGCCCGACCTCCGCGCACAGATGGAGGATCGCGTCGTCCCCGGCGTGAACGCCGACATGGGCGCCGTAGGCCCGGTCGGTGGAGTTGAACAGGACCAGGTCCAGGGGGCGGGGGACCGGCACCTGGACCGTCGCCTCCGTGTCGCTCCAGAGCTCGGAGGAGCGCAGCTCGGGCGGCGTCAGGCCGAAGTGCCTGAGCACCTCGTACGCGTACAACTGGCAGTTGGCGCCCGCCGCGAGGCCCGGCCGGGCGGCCACGGCCGCAGAGCCCGGGTAGCGCGCACCGTCGTACCGGACGGCCCAGAAGTCCCCCGGAAGGGCGGCGATGATCGACCCCATCTCGGTGCGGGTCAGCGGAGTGCCGCGCCCGCGTCGAGCGCCGGGCCCACCCGGCCGGTCACCGCGGCGACGGCCTGGATGCCGGAGGCGGCAGGGGTCTCGGTCACGGGGCGATGCTGCCACAGCAGCACGCCACCGCGCGGCGCCCGGGGCCCGCGTCCTTCGCCCGCCGCCCCGGATGTGGCACGGTGAAGCCATGCCGGTTCCCGTGATTCTCGACTGCGATCCCGGTCACGACGACGCCTTCAACATCCTCCTCGCCGCCGCGAATCCCGCGATCGAGCTGCTCGCGATCACCACCGTCGCGGGCAACCAGACGCTGGAGAAGACCACGCTCAACGCCCGCCGGGTCTGTTCGGTGGCCGGGATCCGGGGCGTGCCGATCGCCGCCGGGCGGGACCGCCCGCTGCACGGGCCGCGCCGGATCGCCGAGGACATCCACGGCGCGTCCGGCCTGGACGGGCCCGGCTTCGCGGCGGGCGAGCCGGACGTGCCGCTGGACCCGCGCGACGCCCTCACTCTCGTCCGGGACACCCTGCTCGCCCACCCGGCGCCGGTGACGCTCGTACCGACCGGGCCGCTCACCAACATCGCGGTCCTGCTCCTCGCCCACCCGGAGCTCGCCGGGCGGATCGAGCGGATCGTGATGATGGGCGGTTCGACGGAGCGCGGAAACACCACGCCCGCCGCCGAGTTCAACATCCTGTGCGATCCGGAGGCGGCGGACATCGTCCTCCGCAGCGGGCTGCCGGTGACGATGTTCGGACTCAACGCGACCCACCAGGCACAGGCCACCCCGGAGGTCGTTGCCCGGATCGCCGCGCTCGGCACCCCGCTGAGCGGCCTCTGCGTCGACCTGCTCACCTACTTCGCGTCCACCTACCGCGAGGTGTTCGGCTTCGACGCGCCCCCGCTGCACGACCCGCTCACCGTTGCCCATCTGATCGACCCGACGCTGGTCGGCCTGGCTCGGGCGGCGGTGGCCGTGGAGCTGACCGGCACGCACACCCGGGGCGCGACGGTGGTGGACCTGCACGGGGTGACGGGCCGGCCCGCCGACGTCGAGGTCGCCATGGACGTCGACGCCGACGGGTTCTGGGACCTGATCGTGGACGCCGTACGCGTGCTCGGCGAAGGCCGGGCGACCTGATTCGGCCCCCGGCCCTCCGCCGAGCGGCGGCGCGACGTCCGGCGCGACGTCCGGCGCGCTACGGCTGGCCGTCGAGCCAGCTCAGCTTGTGCCCGTACAGCACCCGCTGGCAGTAGTCCGTGCCCACCGGATCGGCGGCGTCCCGGTTCGCGGTGCAGTCGGCAGCCGACCCCGGACGGTGCTCGGAGAGGGACCAGAGCCGCCCCGTGCCGCGCTCGACGTAGAGGTCCTCGGCGCCCCGGGCGGTCTTGACGGCCTGCCCGTTCTGGACCAACTGGCCATTGCTCCAGACGTAGCGCCAGAGGTTGCCCGGCTCGTCCGTGCCCTTCGACTCGTTCACGTACAGCGTGCCGCCCACCGCCGCCGCGCCCTGCGCGCCGCCGTTCGTCAGCGGCAGGTAGTTGGCCCAGCCCTGCGCGGCCACGTCGGCGGAACGGCCCTCGAGCTCGGCGACGGGATACGAGGCGATGCGGCCGGTGGACGGGTAGCCGCTCTCGGGGCGGCAGTACTCGCCCATGAGCAGGCGGTCCGGGGTGGTGCTGCGGTCAAGCGAGATGTACGAGGCCTTCGGCGCACCGGTCGAGACACAGGCGTAGGAACCGGCCGGATTGCTCTGCGTCGCCTTGAACTTCCACGCGGCGACCTGCGGCATCACATAGCGGTAGCCGAAGCTGTACCAGACGTTGTCGTGCCGGCCGACCTTCGTCTTGTCCTCGACGTTGGCGGTGGTCTGTACGCCGTCGGTGTCCGCACCCATCGCGTCGTGCGTGCTCGCGTCGCCGTCCGGGTCGAGGTCCATGATGTAGCGCATGTCGAAGACGCGCAGGCCGTTGCGGGTGTCGGCGACGTAGAGGTAGTTGCCGTACCAGACGATTCCGCCGGCGTGGACGCCCTTCTGGATCGGGTACTCGGAGGCGTGCAGCCCGTCGAAGGAGACGTGGTCGGCCGAGTTGATGTACGTCCAGCCCAGCAGGACGTGCCGGTACTTGACCTCCGGACTGCCGGTGGCCGGGTTGATCCGGCTCTGGACGAAGGTGATCCGCACGCCCTTCTGGTTGCAGGCGTCGTTCGCCTCCAGCTCGGCGGTCGTGCAGTCACCCGTCGTCGGGTCCGGGTCGGTCTCCCGGCCCGGGTCCCAGCCGTCGTACGAGGCGAAGAGCTGGATGTTCCCGGCCGTGCCCCACAGTTCGTCGTCCTGGGCGTCGGACACGCCGGTGAATCCCTGGGGCACCCACTCCTGCGATACGGAATCGTCGTTCTGCAGGCAGTACTTGATGTCCGGGTCGGCGGCGGTCCCGAACGGATCGCGCGAACACCACGGCGTCACGGTGCGGTTCGCCCCGGCCAGCAGGTTCTGCACGCCCGACTTGGGGAGCACCGAGTCGAGCCGGCTGACCCGCGAGGTGGTCTCGGCGTTCAGCGCGCCGGGCGACAGGGTGAAGTCGCCGGGCGAGGCCGCGCCGCCGGGCGAGGTCCAGGCGGTGGCCCCGAACGCCGAGGGAGCGCCCTCGTTCGCGAGGGGCTCCTGGACCGTGGGGTCCGAGACGTCCAGCGGCACGTCCTCGGCGTGGGCGGCCGGCGCCACGAGGCCGGTGAGCAGGAGCGAGGCCGCGGCGGCTGCGGTGAGCCAGGCGCGGCGTATTCGCCGTGAGGGCATGGGAGGTTGCCTCCGTCGATGCTGTGTCAGACAAGTCGAACGGAGGGTTCCAGAACGCCCGAGCGAAACGCAAGGAGGGGTGATGTGTCGTCAAAACCACCTATGAGCAGGGGAGTTGATGGCGATATGGGTGATTCGCGCCACTGGGGGAGGGTGCGAGCACGGGGGGCGGGGCGGCCGCTCGGCGCAAGACCTGCCGCTCATCCGCACAAGATCCACACGGTGGGTCTTTCCGTACGCTGTCCGGGGTGGGGCGCGGACGCCCCACCCCGGTGCAGGGGACGCGGATCTTGTCGAGGACCGGTTCGAACTGCATGCAGTCCGCGCGCTGTCCGGGTGCGATCAGTACCGACAGCGGGCGGCAGCGGCCCTCCGCGCCGAGGTGGACAGATCCCCCCTGCTGACCGCTTCCGGAACGATGCTTCACTTTCCCGAAGGGATACGTTCACGCGTCGCTGTGACGATCCAGACTGCCCCGGGGATGCAGACACCGTCCGCGGTCTCGAACTCCGTGAGGGTGTCGTGTACTTCGGCGCGGATACGGGTGATGGTGCTCGGGTCGACATGGCGCAGGTTGTAGCGCGTCGGGCCCATGGAGAAGATGAAGTCGGCAGCGTCGTCCGCGTTGACGCCGAAGGTCATGGGCGCCTCGGCTGGATCCACCTCGATGTCGGTGAACCCGCTGGCGGCGAGCACGTGGCGGGTGCGCGCCGGGTCGAGGAGCGACCCCATACCCCTGGAGGCGGGGGATGCCTCGCGCAGGAACGGCGAGAGTGCGGCGGTTGCGCGGGCGTAGGCGCTGTCCGGGCCCGCGGGCTGCGGGCCGAGGAACGCAAGGCGGCCGGCGGGCGCGAGCGCGTGCCTGAGATGGGTGAAGGCTGCGACGGGGTCGGCGAAGAACATGACGCCGCCGCGACTGATGAGGACATCGAATCCGCGGTCGGGGAAGGGATGCACCTGTGCGTCACCCTGCTCGAAGGTGACGTTGTCGAGACCTTCCTGGGCTGCGTCACGGCGGGCACGTTCCAGCATCGGCGCGGACAGGTCGATACCCACGACGTTTCCGTCGTAGGCCCGTTGCGCCGCGAGGCGCGTCGTCTGGCCGGTGCCGCAGCCGACGTCGAGGACCCGGTTCGGGGCTGTGATGTCCGCGGCGGCGAAGAGGGGCGCGTTGAACGCGCCCATCATCCCGTTGTAACGCTCGGCGTGTTCGGCCCAGAGGGTGCCCTCCCAGTCGTTCCATGCCTCTGCCTGCTGACGGTTGGCGATCGTGTGCACGGCCTGCCTCCAAACTTAGAGTTCACCTCTAGAGTCCAACTCTAGATATAGACTCCAGTCATGAGTGACGGCAAGGGGAAGCAGGGCCGCAAGGCCCAGGAGACACGGCGACGGATCATCGAGGCGGCCGGCGCGCTCTTCGTCGAGCAGGGCTACGGGGCGACAAAACTGCAGGAGATCGCCGACCGGGCAGGGGTGGCGGTGCAGACCGTCTACTTCGTCTTTCGCAACAAGCCCTCGCTGCTCAAGGAACTTGTCGATGCCGCGATCGCGGGCGACGACGAACCCGTGCCGACGATGGATCGGCCCTGGTTCGCGGAGGTCATGACCGCGCCTACCGCCGAGTCCGCACTGGCCGCACTGGTCGCCGGCACCCGCAGGACACTCGAACGCGTCGCGGCCATCAACGAGATGGTCCGCGCCGCGACGGCAACCAACCCGGAGATCCGGGAGTTGTGGCCGGATCAGGCAGATCCGCGGTACACCGTGATCGCGACCGCGGCGAAGTCCCTGACCGAGAAGCCAGGTGCCCGCCCCGCCACCCCCGCCGAAGAAGCGGCGGACATCATCTACGCCATCCTCAGCCCAGAGCTCTTCCTGGTCCTCACCCGCGACCGCGCGTGGCCACCGGCCAAGTGGGAGCAATGGGCGTACGACACCCTCAGCTCTCAGCTGCTGGTCGACAACGGGCGCTGATCGACTCGGCCTTCGAGGGCGACATGCTTCGCGGTTTCGCAGGCGCCGATGCGTCGGGGGCCCTGATGTTGATCGAGGAGACAGGCCCTAGTCTTCGGGGCATGGCCCTGCGACCTGACGAGTTCTACGACCACGCCCTCGCCGCCACGGACGACGAACACCGGCTCCCGCTCGCGCGCATGACGGGGTGGGACATCAGCCCGTTCGAGCAGGACGGACTGCGCGTCGCACCGCTGCGGCCTCCGGTCCTGCCCGAGCCCGCGCGGCACGGAGAGGACCCGTCGGACTGCGGGTCGTGCCGCGCCCGGGACGAGGGGATCTGGCGGAACGACCGGTGGCGGCTGACCCGGATCCAGGGCGTCGGCGTGCCGCTGGTGCTCATGCTCCACCCGCGCGATCACTACGACATGGCCGACCTGCCCGACGACCTGGCGGCCGAACTCGGCGTCCTGTCCACCCACATCGTCCGCCACGTCCAGGCCCTGCCGCACATCTCGCGCGCCCACGTCTACCGCATCGGCGACGGCGGCGCCCACCTCCACATCTGGTTCTTCGCCCGCCCCGAGGGCCAGGCCCAGCTGTACGGCTCATGGCTGCCCGTCTGGGACGACCTGCTGCCGGAGTACCCGGCCGACGTCGCGGACGCCGACGCGGCGCTCGTGGCGGACGGGCTGGCCGCCTCGGCCGGCGGCGCGACGACGCACGCCTGATCGCGGGGGAGCGACATGTCGTCTCTTCCGCCCCCGTCCTACGACGCCGTGCTGTGCGACATCGACGGTGTGATCCGGCATTGGCCTTCGGCCGACGCCCTGGAGGAGGAGCACGGGCTGCCCGTCGGCGCGCTCGCGGCCGCGGCGTTCGCACCGGCCCGTCTGGTCCCGGCTGTCACCGGGCGGATCACCGATGAGGAGTGGCGGTCGGCGGTCGCCGCCGACCTCACCGCTCGCCACGGATCGAAGGACCGCGCCGAAGCGGCGGTCCTGGCGTGGTCCGGCCTCGTGCCCGCCGTCGATCAGGACGTCGTCGCGTTGCTTCGGCGCGTCCGCGAGGTCGCCTCCGTCGCCCTGGTCACCAACGCGACCACCCGGCTGGAGCGGGATCTGGCGCACCAGGGCCTCGCCGACCTCGCCGACGCCGTCGTGAACACCGCGCGCATCGGCGTCGCCAAACCCGATCCCCGCGTCTACCGCATCGCCGCCGAGCGCCTCGGGGTGGCGGTCGACCGCTGCCTGTTCGTCGACGACACGGCGGCCAACGTCACCGCTGCACGTGAGATCGGGATGACGGCCGTCCACTACCGGCGGCTGGAAGACCTGTGCGCGGCGCTGTCGCCGCTCACGGTGACTCCGTAGCGTCCGTAGCGTCCGTAGCGTCCTTGGTGTCCTTGGCGTCCTTGACCGAGACGAGGACGCCGATCTTGTCGATGCGGTGCTCCGGGTTGCCCTGGGCGTCCCGCCAGAAGTTGCCCGCCGCGTTGTCCTCCGGGGTCGCGCACGTGGAGAGCGTGATCATCGCCTCGGTGGGGCGCTCGCCGGGCGACCCCGGTACGGCGGCCCGCTGCTCCGCGAGGGAGCGGGCGGAGCGGAACGAGGTCGACCGGGTCTCGGTGATCCGGTACTCGTAGATCCGGCCGTCGGCCTCCACGAGGACCCGGTCGCCCTTCTCGACGGACGGGAGCTCGCGCAGCGGCCCGCCGGCCGAGAGGCGGTGCGCCGTCACCAGATAGTTGCCGATGTCGCCCGGCCCCGCGCCGCCCCGTTTCCCGTACGGGCTCGCCGCCATGCCGCGGTCCTGGATCCGGGTGCCGGCCCGGTCGTCGGTCGTCCCCTCGTACGGCACGACCCGCAGGCCGGCGACCCCGATCGACGGGATGTGCAGCTCGGCGACCCGCGGCCGGGGGGCGGGCACCGGCGTGGGCGTCGGCGTGGGCGTAGGTGTCGGTGTCGGCGCGGGTGGCGCCGGTGGCGCCGGTGGGGGAGCGGGGGCGGGCGAACGGCTCGCGGGCGCCTTCGAGGAGTCGCCGGCTTCTGTCGGGGACCCGCCCGTCAGCATGGCCAGGACCGCCGCGACGACGGCCGCGACGACCGCCGCGAGAACCGCGACGACCTTGCGGGAGCGCGTTGACCGGGGCATGGGCATCGACCACCCGAACGTCTCCGGCGGCCGGCCGGCCGCCTGGCACATCCGACCCCTCCACGCTACGTGCCCTGCCATCCCCCGCGCGCGCCCGGCGTGCCGCGCCCGCCCGAATGCGCGCGGGATGGCACGGTCGGGCGGGAAGGCCGGGGGACCGGGCCATGGAGCGGGAGCGGGAGCGAGGCGAGGCAGCGCGTGACGAGGGAAGACGTGACGCGACACGGCAGGTGGGGCAGGTGGGACGCCCGGCGCCGCAAGGCCGCGGCACGGCTGGCGCAGCTGCGCCGGGACCCGTTCACCGTGCAGAGCGTGCGCTCCACGGCGGCGGCGACCCTCTCGTACGTCGTCGCGCTCTGGCTCAGCAGCGAGCCCGCGCCGCTCACCGCACCCCTGACGGCGCTCCTCGTCGTCCAGGTCACCGTCTACTCCACGCTCACCACCAGCCTGCGCCGGGTGAACTCGGTGGTCGTCGGCGTGCTCATCGCCATCGCCTTCAGCGCGCTCGTCGGGCTCTCCTGGTGGAGTCTCGCCCTGATCATCCTGGCCTCCCTCGTCGTGGGCCGTCTCGTGCGGGTCGAGGAGTTCGTGCCCGAGGTCGCGATCAGCGCGATGCTCGTGCTCGGCGTCACCCAGGTCGCCCACACCGCCTGGGACCGGGTCCTGGAGACCCTGATCGGCGCGGCCGTCGGACTGCTGTTCAACCTCGTCCTCGCCCCGCCCGTCTGGGTGGACACGGCCGGCGACTCCATCGAGGACCTGGCCCGCCGGATGCGCCGCCTGCTGATCGACGTCGCGGAGGAGTTCGGCGGCGCGCCCCCGGTCGAGCGGGCCGCGGCCCGCCTCCACGAGGCACGGCGGCTCGACAACGACGTGGCCGACGTGGACGGCGCGCTGCGCACGGCCGAGGACAGCCTGCGGTTCAACCCGCGGGTCAAGGAGGGGCTGCTGCACCGGATCGTGCTGCGCACCGGCCTCGACACCCTCGAGATCTGCGCCGTGGTCCTGCGCGTCCTCGCCCGTACCCTCACCGACCTGGCCAAGGAGCGGGAGGGCCGGGAACTGCTGCCCGCCCCGACCGCACTCGCCCTCCGGGAGGCGGCGCAGCACACCGCCGACGCCTTCGTCAGCTTCGCCGTCCTCGTCACGTCCTCCGGAAGCGACGCGGCCGAGGCCGCCGAGTCCCGGCTCGCGGGCGAACTGCGGGCCGCCCGCGCCTGCCGGGGCCGCGCCGCCGGCCTGCTCCTCGCCCTCGCGCTGCGCGAGCCGGGCCGATGGCAGCTGTACGGGGCGATGCTCGCCGAACTCGACCGCGTACTCGACGAGCTCGACCCCGAACACCGGGGACGGCGGCTGATGGAGGAACTCGACCGGCACACCCGCGAGAGCCGCGCACGCCGCCGTAGGCTCACCCTCCGGAATGTCCTCGGCCGCTCCCGGCAGCCCGCGCAGACCCCGCAGGCCCCGCAGAGCTAGGCCTGCTGTCGTCAGCAGGCGTCGGCGCCGCCGGCCACGATCGCCTCCCCGAGCGCCGCGAGCGCATCGGCCAGCTGGTCCATCCACTCCGAGACGGGCCGGCCACCGCCCTCGGACTGCAGGGCGACGAACGCGCCGTCGTAACCGGCCATCCCGAAGGCCGCGAGCGCGTTCGCGACCTGGTCGGCGGTCTCCTCGCCCGCGCCCGCGAAGGACGAGCGGATCATGTGCGCCATGTAGGCGCGGCCTTCCTCACGGACCGAGATCACGGTCTGCAGCGCCTCGGGCGCCTCCGCCGCCTCGCGGCTCATCACGAGCACGAGCAGCAGGCGCAGGAACTCCTCGCCGTTCTCCATGACGTCGCCGGTGCGCCGCAGGTACCAGCGCAGTCGCTCGTGCGGGGTGCCGTCCTCGGGAGGGTTGCGGTGGGTCTCGCGCATGGCGGCGAAGAAGGCGTGCGCACCCTGCTCCATGACGGCCGAGAGCAGTCCGGCCTTGGACTCGAAGTGGTGGTAGAACGCGCTCTTCGGCAGCCCGGTCTCCTTGCTGAGCGCCGACATCGACGTCCCGGCGTAGCCGCGTACGGACATCACGCGGGCGGCCGCGTCCAGGATCTCCTGCCGTGACCGGCGGCCGCGGCGGTTGGTTCGTGTCTCCGGCGCGGGCGGCTCGATCATCTCCACGCTCCGGAGTCTAGGCGACGCCGGGAAGCGGCCCCTCGGCGGTACCGGATGCGGAAAATCCGCGTCCGGAAACTCTTGACGGCTCTCGGAGGGGCGCTGCTACCTTTCGAAATGTACCGACCGATCGGTCCAAAACTTCGCCACGCTTCCCCCTCGCTTCTCCCCACGCTTCCCCCACGCGCTTCTTTCTCCCTCGCCTTACGCGTTCGAGCCTGACCCACGGAGCCAGCGCATGACCCAGCAGTACGACGCGGACGTCGCCATCGTCGGCTACGGCCCGACCGGCGTGATCGCCGCACTCACCCTCGCCCGATACGGCATCTCCGCCGTCGCCCTCGAACGGGACCGGGCCATCTACCCCCGGGCCCGGGCCGTGACGGTCAACGACTGGACGATGCGGATCTTCCAGGACCTCGGCATCGACGAGCGGATCGACAAGGTGATCGACCCGCAGCGGGCCCTGCGCTGGATGACGTACGACCGGACCGAGATCATGCGGATCGAGCACCCGCCGTCCACCCTCGGCCGCACCCCGCGCTTCTACAACATCTACCAGCCCACCATGGAGGCCGAACTGCGCGCGGCCGTCCGGGAGCGGTACGACGACCTGGTCACCGTGCACTACGGCGACGAGGTCACCGGCATCGAGCAGGACGCCGACGGCGTCACCGTCACCTCGACCTCCGACGGGACGACCCGCACCACCCGCGCCCGGTACGCCATCGGCTCCGACGGCGGCAGCAGCGCCACCCGGTCCCGGATCGGCTGCACACTGCTCGGCGACACCGACAACGTCACCTGGGTGGTCGTCGACTGCCACGTCAAACGCTGGTGGCCCGACCGGGACTTCCTCACCTTCTGGTCCGACAAGGAGCGCCCGGTCGTCGACATCGCCCTGTCCGCGGGCAACCACCGCTGGGAGATCCCGCTCAAGCCCGACGAGACCCCGGCCGACTACCCGACCAGCGCCGAGCTCTGGCCGCTGCTCAAGGCCCTCGGCGTCTCCGAGGACGACGTCGAGATCCACCAGCACGCCTTCTACCAGCACCACGTCCGCATGGCCGACACCTTCCGCCAGGGCCGCGTCTTCCTGGCCGGCGACGCGGCGCACCTGATGCCGCCGTGGGCCGGCGCCGGCATGCAGACCGGCATGCGCGACGCCCACAACCTGGGCTGGAAACTCGCCCGCGTCCTCAAGGGCGAACTCCCCGAGGCCTGGCTCGACACCTACGAGGCGGAGCGCCGCCCCAGCGCCGCCTTCTACACCGGCCTCGCCGTCGGCCTCGGCCGGGTGATCAAGCAGGAGGTCTCCGCGGAGGAACAGGCCGCCATGAACGCGGTGCCCGAGAACACGGTCACCCCGTTCGAGCCGCCGCTCACCCGCCCGCCCGTACTCGAAGGCGGCTGGATCCGCGGCGAGACCGGTGACGCCAGCGTCATCGGCCGCATGATCCCGCAGCCGATCACCGGCGACACCGCCGGCCGGATGGCCCGCCTGGACGAGCACCTCGGCCACCACTTCGTCCTGCTCGGCGACGACATCGACCCGGCGGCCCTGCTGACGGCCGAGGAGAAGGCCGGCTGGGACGCGCTCGGCGCCCACTACCGCGCGGTGCGCCCGAAGACCGCGCACACCGAGGGCCCGGACGAGCTGGTCGACCTGGACGAGGTCGTCCTGCCCTGGATGCGCCGCTACGGGGCGCGGGTCGTCGCGGTCCGCCCCGACCGGTTCGTCGCCGCCGCCGACACCCACGGCCTCGCCGTGCCCGCCCTCTGAGAGCAAGGAGAAAAGTCTTGTCCGGTGTCAAGGAACTCGGATACGTCGTCTACGAGGTGAGCGGCCTCGCCGACTGGGAGCGCTTCGGCGTCGACCTGCTCGGCATGCAGCTCGGCGAGAAGACCGGCGACGGCTTCACCCTCCGTACCGACGAGAAGGCCCACCGCTGGATCGTCACCGAAGGCCCGGCCGACGACCTGGTCGCCACCGGTTACGAGGTCGAGGGCGCCGACGCGCTCGACGCCCTGGTCGAGCGGCTGCGCGCGGCCGACGTCGAGGTCAGCGAGGGCGACGCGGCACTCGCCGCCGCCCGCAAGGTCGACCGGATCTTCCTCACCGCCGACCCGATGGGCAACCGCATCGAGCTGGTCGACGGCCTCGCCGACGCCGCCACCCCCTTCGAGTCCGCGTCGCTGCTCGGCGGCTTCGTGACCGGCGCCGGCGGCGCGGGCCACCAGGTCCTGCTGACGCCCGGCGTCTCCCGCGAGACGTACCTGGCCTTCTACGTCGACCTGCTCGGGTTCAAGGTCAGCGACATCATCATCGAGGAACTCGCTCCGGGCGTCTTCGCCGACCTGATCTTCCTGCACTGCAACCCCCGCCACCACAGCGTCGCGCTCGGCGACATGCCCTTCCCCAAGAGCACCCACCACTTCATGGTCGAGGTCGACGACATCCGCGACGTCGGCCTGGCCTGGGACCGCTGCCTGGCCGCCCACCAGCCCTTCCACATGACCCTGGGCATGCACCCCAACGACCAGATGTTCAGCTTCTACGTCGAGACGCCCTCGGGCTTCAACGTCGAGTACGGCTGGGGAGGCATCCTCATCGACGACGCGACCTGGGAGGTCAAGACCCTCGACAAGCTCAACAGCTGGGGTCACATGCCCGCGGGTCCGGTGGCGGAGATGCTCGCCGCCGGCGCCGCCAACTCGAAGATCGGACACTGACGTGGCACTCGACCCGAACGTCATCGGCAAGGACGTCCAGACGCCGCGCTGGAAGATCCACTACTACGAGGCCGGCGAGGGCCACCCGGTCGTGCTGCTGCACGGCGGCGGCCCGGGCGCGACCGGCTGGAGCAACTACCAGCCCAACATCGAGGCGCTCGCCCGGCACTTCCGCGTCATCGCGCCCGACATGCCCGGCTGGGGCGACTCCGACGCGGTCGACTTCGCCACCATCGACCACGTCGAGGTCCTCGTCGAGCTCTTCGACGCGCTCGGCATCGACAAGGCGGCCATCGTCGGGAACTCGATGGGCGGCCACAACTCCATCCGCTTCACCGTCGAACACCCCGAGCGGATCTCGCACCTGATCACCATGGGCCCGCCGATCCAGCCCAAGCCGTTCCTGTTCGGCGCGGGCGGCCCCAGCGAGGGCATCAAGATCATGTACGGGACCTACCAGGACCCCAGCCCGGAGATGTTCGAGCGGCTCGTCGAGATCATGGTCTTCGACAAGGAGAGGTTCGCCAGCCCCGAGCTGATGCGTGAGCGCTCCGCCAATGCCCTGAAGCATCCCGAGCACCTCGAGAACGTCGCGAAGAGGATCCCCTTCGCGCCCATCCCGATCTGGGTCGACCAGTCCCGGCTCGGCGACATCACCGCACCGACCCTGCTCATCCACGGCCGCGATGACCGCGTTGCCACCATGGAGGGTTCGATGATGCTCAACGCCGCGATACCCGACTCCCGCGCCCACATCATCAACCGCTGCGGCCACTGGGCCCAGCTGGAGCACGCCGACGAGTTCAACCGGCTGGTCACGGACTTCGTCATCAACAACTGACACTCGTTCGAGCCCGAGCAGGGCCTGTACGACACCGCCGACGTGAGGGCGGCGGTGCCGTACAGGCCCTCTCGCCTGTCGGGGAACCGGGTCAGGGACCCTCGTCGCCGAGACCCCGCTCCAGGGCGTGCGCCGCCGCCTCCAGGGTGGCGACCAGGGACCGCAGCCGGTGCGGGTCGTAGCGCACGCTGGGCAGCGACACCGACAGACCCGCCAGCGCGGTGCCCTCCCGGTCGCGGACCGGGACGCCGACGGCGACCAGGCCGCGCTCGGAACGCCCCCGGTTGACGGCGAAGCCGTTGCGCCGCAGCCGCCGCAACTCCGCCCGCAACCGGTCGGGATCCGGCCGGTCCGCCGGGCGCTCCCGGTACCGCTCGGCGGCGTACACCTCGTCGAGCTCCTCGTCGGAGAGGTCGGCGAGCAGCAGCAGGCCCGCCGTGGTGCGGTGGGCCGGGAACACCATGCCCTCGCGGGAGCCGACCCGCAGGGCCTGCCCGCACTCGACGCTGGCGATGAACCGCACCGTGTCCCCGGTGCGCACGATCAGGTTCGCGGTCTCGTCGAGGAGGTCGACGACCCGGTGCAGATGGGGCAGGGCCGCGGTCCGCAGCCGGGAGACCAGCGACTGGGAGTGCGAGGCCAGCTCCAGGACCGGGCCCGCGCGGTACTCGCGGTCGTCGCCCTGCACGGCGAAGTCCCGGTAGACCAGCATCGCCAGGATCCGGTGGGCGGTCGACCGTGCCACGCCCAGGCGTTCGGCGATCTGCGACACGCTCGCGCCGCCCTCCAGCTGCAGGATGGTCGCCGCACGCAGGGCGTGGTCCACGCTGGCGATGGGGTAGGGCGGCGGGGTCTTGAGCGGCTTGTCGTCCATTGGCTTGCTCCGGTGTTCTCCCGGGACGGATCTGCTCCCATCATAGGGACGTTCTGTTGTGCAGAATCTTCATGTTCTTCAGAGAAGAACGGCGCACGCTGGGCCTTGTGACGCACTCCTCCCTTGCCCATGACATCGCCTCGGGCTCCCCGGTACGGCTGCAGGCCGTCGCCGCGGAGGGGCAGCCCGAGGTCACCTCGGCCCTCGAAGAGCTGTACCGCGGCTTCGAGAACGAGCTGCTCGTCCCGCTGTGGACCGAGATCGGCGACCTGATGCCGGCCCACCCGCGCTCCCGCGCCGTACCGCACCTCTGGCGCTGGCAGCGGCTGCGGGAACTGGCCGACCAGGCCGGACAGCTCGTACCGGTCGGCCGCGGCGGCGAGCGCCGGGCCATCGCCCTGGCCAACCCCTCTCTCGGCGGCCGGCCGTTCGCCACCCCGACGCTGTGGGCGGCCATCCAGTACCTGATGCCCGGCGAGGACGCCCCCGAGCACCGCCACACCCAGCACGCCTTCCGCTTCGTCGTCGAGGGCTCGGGCGTCTGGACGGTTGTCGGCGGCGACCCGGTGCCGATGAACCGCGGCGACTTCCTCCCGCAGGCCGGCTGGAACTGGCACGCCCACCACAACGCCACCGCCGAGCCGATGGCCTGGATCGACGGCCTGGACATCCCCTTCCAGTACGTCACCGAGACCCAGTTCTTCGAGTTCGGCCGCGACGAGATCACGGACGCCGAGCGGATCACCCCCGAGCGGTCCCGCTCCGAGCGCCTGTGGGGCCACCCGGGCCTGCGCCCGCTGTCGGCCACCCCGACCGCACCGGGCAGCCCGTTGCTCTCCTACAAGTGGGAGTACACCGACGCCGCCCTGCGCGACCAGCTCCTCCTGGAGAAGGAGGGGTTCGGCGGCACCGTCGAGCCCGGCCACGCCGCGGTGCGCTACGCGAACCCGCACGACGGCTCCGACGTGCTGCCCACCCTCCGCGCCGAGTTCCACCGCATCGCCCGCGGCGCCGAGACCGCTCCCGTGCGCGAGACCGGCTCCTCCGTCTACCAGGTCTTCGACGGCTCCGGCACGGTCACCGTCGGCGACAAGTCCTGGACGGTCGGCCGCGGCGACCTGTTCGTCGTCCCGTCCTGGGCGCCGTTCTCCGCCCGCTCCGAGGCCGCCCGGAGCGACTCCGACTCCGGCGCCCTCGACCTCTTCCGCTTCTCCGACGCGCCCGTCTTCGAGGCGCTCAAGCTCCACCGCACCCAGAAGGACGCCTGACCATGAAGCTCGCCACCCTCCGCACCCCCGACGGCACCCGGGCGGTCCGCCTCGACGGCGACGTCCACGTCGACCTCGGCCACGCCGACCTGGGCGAGCTGTTCGCCCAGCCCGACTGGCGGGCGCAGGCCGCCGCCGCGGCCGGCCCCACGTACCCCGTCGCCGGCGCAGACTTCGCCCCGGTCGTCCCGAACCCCTCCAAGGTCGTCTGCGTCGGCCACAACTACACCAACCACATCAAGGAGATGGGCCGGGAGCTCCCCGATTACCCGACCCTCTTCCCGAAGTTCGCCGAGACCCTGATCGGCGCCGGCGACGCCATCGTCAAGCCCGCCGAGACCGACGCCCTCGACTGGGAGGTCGAACTGGCCGTCGTCATCGGCGAGCAGGTGCGCCGCGCCGACGACCAGCAGGCCGCCGACGCCATCGCCGGCTTCACCGTCATGAACGACATCTCGGTCCGCGACTGGCAGTTCCGCACCATCGAGTGGACCCAGGGCAAGATCTGGGAGGCCTCCACCCCGGTCGGCCCGTACGTCGTCACCCCCGACGAGGTCGGCGGCGTCCGCCCCGCCCTCAAGGTCCGCACGGCCGTCGACGGGCAGGTCATGCAGCAGGACGACACCGGCACCCTGCTCTTCGACCCGGTCTTCCTCGTGAAGTACATCTCCACCGTCATCACCCTGCGCCCCGGCGACATCATCGCCACCGGCACCCCGGCCGGCGTAGGCAACGCCCGCGACCCCAAGGTCTTCCTGCTCCCCGGCCAGACCGTGGTCACCGAGATCGACGGCCTCGGCGCCTGCACCAACCAGGTGGTCGCGGGATGACGAGCACCAGCACTGGTATCGACCGTACGAGCACCGGCGCCGGCGTCCGGACCTTCACCGACGCCCGCCGCTGGGCCGTCATCGGCGCCGAGCTGACCTTCGAGGCCGTCGCCGGACTCGACGACGCCGGCTACGCGGCACCCAGCGCCCTGCCCGGCTGGACCCGCGCCCACGTCGCCGCGCACGTCGCCGCCAACGCCGAGGCCCTGTCCAACCTGGTCCACTGGGCCGCCACCGGCGAACCCACCCCGATGTACGCCTCGCCCGAGGAACGCGCCGCCGGCATCGAACGCGGCCGCGCCCTGCCGGCCGCCCGGCTGACCGCCTGGCTGCGCCGCTCGGCGGACGCCCTGGAGGCGTCGATGGACGAGCTCACCGACGGACAGTGGCGGCACGAGGTCGTCACCGCCCAGGGCCGTACCGTCCCCGCCACCGAACTGCCCTGGATGCGCTCCCGCGAGGTCTGCGTCCACGCCGTCGACCTGGCGACCGGCGTCACCTTCGCCGACCTGCCGGGCGACTTCCTCGTCGCCCTGTGCGACGACGTCGCCGCCAAGCGCGCCGCCGCCCCCGGCCCGGCCGTGACCCTGCGGGCCGGGGCCATCGGCGCCGGCTGGGAGCTGCCGGGCGAGGGCGAGCCCGTCCTGGTCACCGGCGAACTCCACGACATCACCGCCTACCTCACCGGACGGGCCGCCGGCCCGCGCGCCGCCGACGGCTCACCCGCCCCCGCGCTCGGCGCCTGGCTCTGAGAGGAACACACACCGTCATGACCACTGGAACCACCCCTGCCGGGCAGCCCGATGTCATCGTCGTCGGTGGCGGCATCGGCGGCCTCAGCACCGCCTACGCCCTGACCCGTCAGGGCCTGAAGGTCCGCGTCCTCGAACAGGCCCCGGAGTACGGCGAGGTCGGCGCCGGCCTGCAGATCGCCCCCAACTGCACCCGCATCCTCCACGAGTACGGCCTGCTCGACGAGGCCAAGGCGCTGGGCGTCGTCCCGGAGAACATGGTCATGCGGGACGCGCTCGACTCCCGGGAGCTGACCCGGCTCGACCTGCGCGACCTCGAACGCCGCTACGGCTTCCCGTACATGGTCATCCACCGCAGCGACCTGCACGGCATCTTCCTGCGCGCCTGCGAGCGGGCGGGCGTCGAGCTGCTCAACAACCAGACCGTCGTCGCCTACGAGAACACCGAGGGCGGCGCCCTGGTCCGCCTCAAGGACGGCCGCGTCGAGTCCGCGCCGCTGGTCGTGGCCGCCGACGGACTGCACTCGGTGGCCCGCCGCGACCTGATCGGCGACGAGCCGGTCAGCTCCTCGTACGTGGCCTACCGCGCTGCCGTCCCGTTCGAGCAGGTCAAGGACAACGGCGTCGCGGAGAACGACGTCACCGTGTACGTCGGCCCGCAGCGCCACTTCGTGCAGTACGCGCTGCGCGGCGGCGAGATGTTCAACCAGGTCGCCGTGTTCGAGTCGCCCAGGGCGATGGCCGGTCAGGACGACTGGGGCACCCCCGACGAGCTGGACGCGGCCTTCGAAGGCAGCTGCGACACCGTCCTCAAGGGCGTCCCGCTGATGTGGCGGGACCGCTGGTGGCGGATGTTCGACCGCGACCCGATCGAGACCTGGGTGCACGGCCGGATCGCCCTCCTCGGCGACGCCGCGCACCCGCCGCTCCAGTACATGGCGCAGGGCGCGATCATGGCCATCGAGGACGGCTGGGTGCTCGCGCAGCACTACGCGCGCCTCGCCGAGGCCGCCCCGGCGGGCGCCGCGCCGGACTGGGACGGTGCCCTCGCCGCGTACGAGGCGGTCCGGGTGGAGCACTGCCGCCGGGTGCAGACCACGGCCCGCGCCTGGGGCGAGCTGTGGCACGTCGACGGGGTGGCCCGGGAGCAGCGCAACGCGATCATGAGGGCGCGGGACGCGTACGACTACTCCTTCACCGACTGGGTGTACGGCCCGACCGCGCTGACGCCGGACGAGGAGCCGGAGATGTTCACGCCGATCCCGCTCTCCTCGGCGGCCGTCGAGGAGCCGGTGGCCTGACCTCCTCACGCCCGACCGGTGGCCGGGGGCGACGCGCAACGCGTCGCCCCCGGCCACCCGTTGTTTCAGGGCCGCCGGCGGGCCAGCGTGGAGCCCAGGGCCGTGGCCGCGGCGCGTACGGCGTTGGCGTGCGACTCGGGGCGGAAGCGCCCGACCGGGCCGGTCACGCTGACGGCGGCGACCGCCGTCCGCCCGTCGGGGGCCAGGACCGGAGCGGCGACGCAGAGCAGCCCGGGCGTCGACTCCTCGCGCTCGTAGGCGACCCCGGTCTCGACGGCCTTGTCGAGCTGCCGGCGCAGCAGCCCCGGGGCGATCACGGTGTGCGGGGTACGCCGTTCGAGCGGGCCGGTCAGGACGGCGGTCCGCTCCTCCTCCCCGGCATGGGCGAGCAGCACCTTGCCGATGGCCGTGCAGTGCAGCGGCATCCGCCCGCCGGTGCGGGACGGCGTCCTGGCCTGCCGGTGGCCGCCGATCTTGGCGACATAGACGACCTCGTGTCCCTCGCGCACCCCGAGGTGCACCGTCTCGTGGGTCCGCTCGTAGAGATCCTGGAGGAACGGCATCGCCATTTCGAGCAGGGTCCGTTCGGCGGCGGCGCGCATGCCGAGCTCGAAGAGACCGCCGGAGAGCCGGTAGCCGTGCTCGGTCTTGTCGAGCAGCCGGTGGTGCACGAGATCCCCGGCCACGCGATGGACGCTGCCCTTGGCCAGACCCGTACGCCGCACCAGTTCGGCCAGCGGCAGCACGGAGTCGGCCGGGCCGAACGCCCGCAGGATCGCCAGTGCCTTGCCCAGGACGGTGTCGCTGTCCTCCATGAGAAGAGCGTACCGCTGAGTGGAACGCCTTCATGGAGCTCGCCCCTCCCCGTACCCCAGATTGGATGCCATGCCCCAGAACCACCCCACTGTCGGCACCGACAGCATCGCCGCCGCCGCTGCCCGGCTCCGCGCGGCCGCCGCCACCGGCACCCCCGCCGCCCCCGTACGCGACCTCATCGGCCGCGACGACGTCCGCGCCGCCTACGCCGTGCAGCGGCTGCTCACCGCCGAGCGGATCGCGTCCGGCGCCACCGTCACCGGCCGCAAGATCGGCCTGACCTCCGCCGCCGTGCAGCAGCAGCTCGGCGTCGACCAGCCCGACTTCGGCTTCCTCTTCGACGACATGGCGCACGCCGACGGCTCGGTCGTGCCGTCCGACGCCGTCCTTCAGCCGCGGGTCGAGGCCGAGATCGCCTTCGTCCTCGGCGCCGACCTCGCCGAGGGACCGCTCGACGCCGCCCAGGTGCGCGCGGCCGTCGACCACGCCGTCGCCGCCATCGAGATCTGCGGCAGCCGGGTGGCCGACTGGGACATCAGCTTCGGCGACACGGTCGCCGACAACGCCTCGGCCGGTGCCTACGTCCTCGGCACGCGGCGCGTCCCGCTGACCGCCTTCGACCCCGTCGCCGCCGAGATGACCCTGACGATCGACGGCGAGACCGTCTCCACCGGCAACGGCGCCGCCTGCCTCGGCGACCCCGTCGACGCCGTCGTCTGGCTCGCCCGCCAGGCCCGCGACCTGGGCGAACCCCTGCGCGCCGGCCAGGTCGTCCTCTCCGGCGCCCTCGGCCCGATGCGTCCCGTCACGCCGGGCGCCGCCGTCCGCGCCACCGTCACCGGCCTCGGCACGGTGTCGGTCACCTTCTCCGCGTAAGGAACGAGATGAGCAGCACCCGCAGGACCAAGGTCGCCGTCATCGGATCGGGCAACATCGGCACCGACCTGATGATCAAGATCATGCGCACCGCGCAGCACCTCGAGATGGGGGTCATGGTCGGCATCGACCCCGCCTCCGACGGCCTCGCCCGCGCCGCCCGCCTCGGCTTCGAGACCACCGCCGAAGGCGTCGACGGCCTCCTCAAGTCGCCGCAGATCGACGACATCGGCCTCGTCTTCGACGCCACCTCCGCCGGCGCGCACCGGTACAACGACGCCAAGCTGCGCCCGCTGGGCATCAGGGTGATCGACCTGACGCCGGCCGCGATCGGGCCGTACGTCGTCCCGGCGGTCAACCTGGACGAGCACCTCGACGCGCCGAACGTCAACATGGTCACCTGCGGCGGTCAGGCCACCATCCCCGTCGTGGCCGCGATCAGCCGGGTCGTCCCGGTGGCGTACGCCGAGATCGTCGCCTCGATCGCCTCGAAGTCGGCCGGCCCCGGCACCCGGGCCAACATCGACGAGTTCACCGAGACCACCTCCTCGGCGATCGTGCGGGTCGGCGGCGCCGAGCGCGGCAAGGCGATCATCATCCTCAACCCGGCCGAACCGCCCCTGATGATGCGCGACACGGTCTTCGCCCTGGCCACCCTGCCCGCCGGTGAGGACGGCGAGACCGCGAAGGCGCAGATCACCGCGTCGGTACGGAAGATGGTCGCCGAGGTCTCGGCGTACGTCCCCGGCTACCGCATGGTCCAGGACGTCCAGATCACCGAGATCCCGGCCGACCAGCCGGTCGAGACGCTGCTCGCGGAGGGCGCGACCACCCGGCCCACCCACCAGGTCTCCGTCTTCCTCAGGGTCGAGGGCGCGGGCATGTACCTCCCGGCGTACGCCGGAAACCTCGACATCATGACCTCGGCCGCGGTGCGGATGGCCGAGCAGATCGCCGCCGCGAAGGAGGCCGCGAAGTGAACACCCCGATCTTCGTCCAGGACGTCACGCTCCGGGACGGCATGCACGCCGTCCGGCACCGCATCACTCCCGACGACGTCAAGCGGATCGTCGCGGCCCTGGACGAGGCCGGTGTCGACGCGATCGAGGTCGCCCACGGTGACGGCCTCGCCGGCGGCTCGGTCAACTACGGCCCCGGCTCCCACACCGACTGGGAGTGGATCGAGGCCGCCGCCTCCGTCCTCAGGCGCGCCCGCCTCACCACCCTGCTGCTTCCGGGCGTGGGCACGGTGGACGAGTTGAGGCACGCCTACGACCTCGGCGTCCGCTCGGTGCGCGTGGCCACCCACTGCACCGAGGCCGACATCTCCGCGCAGCACATCGCCGCCGCCCGCGAGCTCGGCATGGACGTCTCCGGCTTCCTGATGCTCTCCCACATGGCCGAGCCCGAACAGCTCGCGCGGCAGGCGAAGTCGATGGAGTCGTACGGCGCCCAGTGCGTGTACGTCACCGACTCCGGCGGCCGCCTCACGATGAACGACGTCGCCGCCCGGGTCCGCGCCTACCGCGACCTCCTCGACCCGGACACCGAGATCGGCATCCACGCCCACGAGAACCTCTCGCTCTCCGTCGCCAACTCGGTCGTCGCCGTCGAGAACGGCGTCCGCCGCGTCGACGCCTCCCTCGCCGGCCACGGCGCCGGCGCCGGCAACTGCCCCCTCGAGGCCTTCATCGCCGTCGCCGACCTCTCGGGCTTCCGGCACGGCTGCGACCTGTTCAAGCTGCAGGACGCCGCCGACGACCTCGTCCGCCCCCTCCAGGACCGCCCCGTCCGCGTCGACCGCGAAACCCTCACCCTCGGCTACGCCGGCGTCTACTCCAGCTTCCTCCGCCACGCGGAGACCGCCGCCCGCCGCTACGACGTCGACGTCCGCGCCATCCTGCTGGAATGCGGCCGCCGCCGCCTGGTCGGCGGCCAGGAGGACATGATCCTGGACATCGCCCTGGGCCTGACGGCGGCCCACTGACCCGTCCGTCCCCCGGCACGCGTGCCGGGCCGAAGAGACGATCCAGCCTTGCCTCTCGGCCCGGCCGCAGCCCGACCCCTGGTGGCGGCGCCGCCTGAGCCCGCCCGACCTCCAGTAGCCGGCACGGGGGCGACAACGTACGGCTGGTCGTCCTAGAAGGGTTCGGCCGCCCGAAGAACCGCCTGCGGCAGGTACGGCGACTCGACCCGGATGGCCCAGCCGCGGCGCCGCGCGTGGCAGGCCAGGGCGAGGATGTCGAGGTTGACCGAGGCGTCCGGATCGTCGGCGCGGTCGGCGACCCGGTAATGGTCGCGGTGGGCCTCGAGCGCGTCGGCCAGGGCCAGGTTGAAGCTCTCCTCGTCGCCCTCCACGAGCTGCGAAAGCAGCACGGCCGGCGGCATGGCGAACCCCCAGTCCTTCGCCTTCTCCGCCTGATCCAGCGCCCGTTGCGCGGCCGCCTCCGGATCCGTGCCCTTCAGATACGCGTGGAGGGCTTCGCGGTACGCGGTGAAGGCCGAGCCGTCCGGGCGGGCGAAGGCGGGGCCGGTGAGAACCAGCGGGGCGAGATCCTCGCGTACACCGGTGATGAGGGCGAGGGCCGTGGCCGTCTGCCAGTTGCCCGCGCCGGCGTCCTCGCCCCGCTTCGCCTCGTACCGCAGCGTCCGGCCGCCGACGGTCACCTCGACCTCGGTGCCCGGCTCCGCGAGGGCGATGCGGAACAGGGCCGCCCCCGTCTGGGAGGCCACCCGGAGGTGCGCGAGCCGGGCGTCCGTGACGCCCTCCGGGGTCCCCGCATGCCATTTGAACAGGCGCTCCTGATCGCCCATCACGCTGCTGAGCAGCCAGACGGCGAGGGGCTCTCCCGCATCGGGGGTGAACGCCTGCTGGACGTGCTGCTCGTACACGACCTCGAGCCGCGGATTCACCGTCCACGCACACCCCGGCCGCTCCACCACCAGCGGGCCCTCCGCGAGCGCGGCGACCGCGTCCGGCCGCCGGTCCCTGCCGAACCCGGCGACCCGCGGGCCCCGGGACTCGAAGCCGGTGACCAGCGCGTGCGGCAGGTAGTCGGTGTGGACGGCCGGAGTCCAGCCCAGGCTCCGGTACGCGAGCGCGGCCAGGGCGATGGGCACGAGGGGGAGCAGGCTGCTCGGCCGGGCCGACACGCCGTGCACGCTGCTGTGCCGGACCAGGAGATCGGCCAGCGCGGCGTCGAAGGCGCCCCGGTCCTCGGCGGCCAGGGCGCGCACGGTGCGCAGCGCCGCGCTGTTCGACTGCTCCAGGAGGGGCTCGCCGGTCTCCACCGCGCGGGCCCGGACGCGGTCGAGCGCCGCGTCGACGGCGGCGAGCTTGGCCTGCGCGCTCGGCGGGTACTCCTCGTCGTCGCCGGTGTCGTCCAGGAACACGGCCGTCAGCGCGGTGGCGAGCTCACCGAGCGGCGTGCCCTGCACCCGCTCGGCGAACTTCTGCCGGGCGAAGTGGAAGGCCTCGCCGTGCCACGTGGCCTTGTCCCTGAGGACCGCCAGACACAGCGCGTCGATCCAGTCGCCGGGCGTCACGCTCTCCGGGGGAGCGTCCTCACCCGGGTCGTAGCTCATCCCGAAGTTCACGTAGTCCAGGAAGATCTGGAAGCTGCAGTGCGGGTGGTACGCCGCGTAGGCGACCGCGCCGGCCGCGGCCTCCGAGGCGTCCTTGAGGGCGGCCTTCGCCTCCGGGGTGTCCAGGTCGGGCGTCTCGACGGACAGCGCGCCGAGGTACTCGAGGAACTCCTCGGCGATCGACTGCCATTCGTAGGTGGCCATCCGGCCGCCCCGGGACATGGACCGCACCTGGCCCCCGATCCGGTTCGTGAAGTCCTCGCGCGCCGCCGACACGACGGCCCCGCCCACCTGGTGACGCTCTATCCGCACTGCCCCGCTCCTTGATCGACTCTCGGGCACAGCCTAGACGCGGGGTCCGACAGCCCGGCCACCGTCAGGGCAGCGGGCGGTCGTCGACCACGTTCTTCATCACGAGCGTGGACGTCAGGCGCTGGACACCGGGCAGCCGGGCGAGCTGCCGGTCGTACAGCTGCTGGAAGGCCGGGAGGTCGGTGGTGGCGACCCGCAGGAGGTAGTCGGGTTCGCCGAAAAGCCGCTGGGCCTGCAGCACGTGGGGGATGGCGGCGACGGCCTCCTCGAAGGCGGTGACGGTGTCGGGGTCCTCCCAGCGCAGGGTGACGAAGACGAGCGTCTCGAAGTTCAGGCCGACGGCGCTCGGGTCCACCACGGCGCGGTAGCCGCGGATGGCGCCCTCGCGTTCCAGGTCGCGCAGCCGGCGGTGGCAGGGCGACACGCTGAGCTGCACACGGGCGGCCAGTTCGGTGACCGTGAGGCGGCCGTCGAGCTGCAGCTCGGTAAGAATCTTCCGGTCCAGGGCATCCATGGAGAAGATTCTCCCCCGAATCCCGCGATCATGGGGTAAGAACGCAAACACTTTCGGGCATATCCGCCCTAGCCTTCCCACGCACAGCAAGAAGAGTGAGAAGGAACCGAGGGAACCATCGTGGACACGACGACACTGGCGGCCTTTTTGGCAGTGGACCTGCTGCTGGTGTTCACCCCGGGCGCGGACTGGGCCTACGCGATCTCCGCGGGCCTGCGGGACCGCTCGGTCGTCCCCGCCGTCGCCGGCCTGATCGTCGGGCACACGGCGTACGCGCTGATGGCGGTCGCCGGCCTGGCGGTGATCGTGGCGAACTCGCCGAACGTGCTCACGGCGCTGACCGTCGCCGGCGCCGGCTACCTGCTGTGGCTGGGCTGGGGCGTGTTCCGGCAGCCCGCCACGCCGGCGGCCGCCGGGGCAGGGGGCCAAGGGGCGGCGGGGGTCTCCCGGCTGCGGACCGTGATCAAGGGCGCCGGGACCAGCGGCCTGAACCCCAAGGCGCTGCTGCTGTACTTCTCCCTGTTCCCGCAGTTCATCGACCCGGCCACGGGCTGGCCGGTCACCGCGCAGACCGGACTCCTGAGCACCGTGCACCTGACGGTGTGCGCCGTCGTCTACCTCGCCGTCGGCGTGCTCGCCCGCACGGTGCTCACGACCCGGCCCTCGGCAGCCCGGGCGGTCTCCCGGGTCTCCGGCGCCATGATGATCGCCATCGGCGCGCTCCTGCTGGCGGAACGCCTGATCGCCTGACGGCGCCTGATGCCCTGATGGCGCCGGGTGATCGCCGGCTGTCGGCGCCGGGGCGCGGGACCCGCCCCGGCGCCCGGGGCTCAGCTCAGGGTCTTGAGCGCGGCCGCGTCGTACGGCTTCAGCTCGTCACTCCGCCCCGCCAGGACCTTGGCCGCCCACTCCGGGTCCTGGAGCAGGGCGCGGCCGACGGCAACCATGTCGAACTCGTCGCGCTCCATGCGGTCGAGGAGGTTGTCGAGGCTGCCGAGCTCCGCGCCCTCGCCCGCGAAGGCGCGGATGAAGTCGCCGTCGAGGCCGACCGAACCGACCGTGATCGTCGGCCGACCGGTGAGCTTCTTGGTCCAGCCGGCCAGGTTCAGGTCCGAGCCCTCGAACTCCGGGAGCCAGTAGCGGCGCGTCGAGGCGTGGAAGGCGTCGACGCCGGCCGCGGCGAGCGGGGCCAGGATCGCCTCAAGGTCCTGCGGGGTCTCGGCGAGCCGCGCGTCGTACGCCTCCTGCTTCCACTGCGAGTAGCGGAAGATCACCGGGAAGTCGGGGGAGATGGCCGCGCGGACCGCGGCGACGATCTCGGCCCCGAACTTCGTACGGGCCACGGAGTCGCCGCCGTACGCGTCGGTGCGGCGGTTCGTCCGCTCCCACAGGAACTGGTCGACGAGGTAGCCGTGGGCGCCGTGCAGCTCGACGCCGTCGAAGCCGATGCGCTCGGCGGCCGCGGCGGCCTCGGCGAAGGCGCCGATGACGTCGTCCAGGTCGCTCTGGGTCATCGCCTTGCCCGTGCCCTCGGTGCCGTCGACGCGGATACCGGAGGGGCCCACGGCGGGGGCGTCGGCGTACGGCGCCTGGCCCTGCTGGCGCACCATGCCGATGTGCCACAGCTGCGGCACGATCGTGCCGCCCGCCTCGTGCACGGCCGCGGCGACCTTCGCCCACCCCGCCAGCTGCTCCTCGCCGTGGAACCGCGGCACCCGGTCGCTCTGCCCGGCGGACTCGTGGCCGACGTAGGTGCCCTCGGTGACGATCAGGCCCACGCCGGCGGCGGCGCGGCGGGCGTAGTACGACTGCACGTCCTCACCGGGAACGCCGCCGGGGGAGAACATGCGCGTCATCGGCGCCATCGCGATGCGGTTCGGGACGGTCAGGCCGTTCAGCGCGATGGGCCGGGAAAGGATCTCGGCGGCGCGGGAGGCGGGGGACGCGGTGACGGTCACGGGGACGCTCCTCATGGCTACTGCTTGACAACCTTGATGCTTGAGAACTTCATGCAACGAAATGAAGGTAGAGGTAGATATTTGAGGTAGTCAAGTTTCTCGCGGTAGAGTGGCCCCATGACAGAAGCTCCCCGCACCGACACGCCCCGCGCCGACACCGCCCGGCTCATGGAGCTGCTCTCGGTGTCGCTCGGCGTCTACTACGGCGACTTCACCGTCGCGGCGGCGAGCGAGAACCTCACGGCGAGCCAGGGCAAGGCGCTCACCGTGCTGCGCCGGGGACCCGCCGCGATGCGCGCCCTGGCCGAGACCATGACCTGCGACGCCTCCAACATGACCGGCATCATCGACCGGCTGGAGAAGCGCGGCCTCGTCCGCCGCGAGGCCGACGCATCCGACCGGCGCGTCAAGAACGTCATCCTCACGCCCGAGGGCGAGCGCGTCACCGACGCGATCCGCGCGAAGATGCACACCACGCACGACGGCCTGGCCCGGCTCGACGACACCGACCGGGACACCCTGTACACCTTGCTGGAGCGCGTCTTCGTGTCCGGACCCGCCGTCTGACCCACCGTGCCGGCCGCCTCCCGCGTGCGGCCTCCTTCCGCGTGCGGGGGCGGCACGCTGCGGATAGCGTCGGCCGCGGCCTTGGACGCCATTTCCTAGGGAGAGAAGGGAAGGCGGTCGCGGTGTCGCGGGATCGTCGCTTGATCTTGAGTCCGCCGTCCACGGTGTGGAACCTGCTGTCCGACGGCTTTCGCTACGGGGAATGGGTCTCGGGTACGCAGCAGGTCATGGCGGTGGACCCGCACTGGCCCGACGTGGGCGCCCGCCTCCGCGTCCGCGTGGGCGTCGGCCCGCTCACCCTCGACGACACCTGTGTCGTCCGCATCTGCGAGCCCGGGCGCCGACTGGAACTGGAGGCGAAGGCAGATCCCTTCGGCGCCGCCCGCATCGCCATGAATCTGGTGCCCTGGGGCGAGCACACCCTCTTCCTCCTCGAATGGCATCCCCTGCGGGGCCCCGGCACCCGGATCCACGGGCTCCCCGTCGACTACCTCGTCTCTATCCGCAACGGCATGATGCTGACCAAGCTCGCCCGGATCGCGGTCCGCGAGCAGCAGAGCCACGAACAGCAGGGCCGCGATCCGGCCGGAGTCCCGGCCGGGACCGCCGGCCGGTGACACCTCAGAGGAACGAGGAGAGCCCGTCGAGGAACCGGTCCACGTCGTCGGCGGTGCTGTACGGCGCGAGGCCGGCCCGGAGCGCGGGGTCCTCCAGCTTCAGCGCGGTGAAGGGTTCGTACGCGTAGAACGATCCGGCCGGGGCCACGACGCCCCGCCCGGCCAGATGCACCTGGGCCTCACGGGCGTCGCGGCCCTCGAACGACATCAGCAGGGTCGGCGTACGGTCGGCCGCCTTCGAGTGCACGGTGACGGCGTCGCCCAGGGACTGCAGGCCCTCCTCGAGCCTGGTGCGCAGCGCCAGCTCGTGCCGGTGCAGGGAGTCCAGTGACTGCGCGAGCCGCTCGCGGCGCGAGACCGCCGAGCCCGGGTCGAGAGCGGCGAGGAAGTCCACCGCCGCGGTGGCCCCCGCCAGGATCTCGTAGGGCAGCGTGCCGAACTCGAAACGCTCCGGCACGGTGTCGGGCGACGGCAGGAGCTTGTCCGGGCGGAGGGTCTCCAGGACTTCCGCCCGGCCGGCGAGCACACCGCAGTGCGGTCCGAGGAACTTGTACGGCGAGCAGACGAACAGGTCGGCGCCGAGGGCGGGTATGTCCACCAGGTGGTGCGCGGCGTAGTGGACTCCGTCCACGTACACCAGGGCGCCCACCTCGTGCGCCCGGTCGGCGATCCCGCGCACGGGCGGCATGGTGCCCAGCACGTTCGAGGCCGCGGAGACCGCGACCAGCCGCGTACGGGGCGACAGCGCCCGCTCGTACGACACGAGGTCGAGCTCCGTGGTCGCCGCGTCCAGCTCGATCCAGCGGACCGTCACCCCCGCGCGCTCGGCCGCCTGGATCCAGGGCCGCACATTGCAGTCGTGATCCAGGCGGCTGAGGACGATCTCGTCGCCGGCCCGCCAGTCCTTCGCCAGATGACGGGAGAAGTCGTACGTGAGCTGGGTGGCGCTGCGCCCGTGGACGATGCCGCTCGCGGGCGTGCCCAGCAGGTCGGCACAGGCGGCGCGGAAGTCCGCCACGGCGCGCTCGGCGTTGAGCTCGGACGGGCTCACGGCTCCCCGGTTGGACAGCGGGCCGGTCAGCGTCGCCGCGATGGCCTCGGCGACGGGTCGGGGCGTCTGCGTCCCGCCGGGGCCGTCGAAGAAGGCGAGGCCGCTGTCGAGGGACGGGAAGTGGGCCCGCAGGGCGGGCAGGTCGAGGGCCATGGCCTCAGCTTTCGACGGAGGGGGTGCGCAGGCGGCGGCCTGGGTGGTGGGCGCGGAAGCGGTGGGTTTCCTAGACTCTGGCACCGTGCGTACGGACACGTAAAGCGATGGATCAAGAAGGGAGAGCTCACGGTTCATGAAAGCTCAGCCGGATCTGAAGCTCCTCGCCACGTTCCTGGCCGTGGTGCAGCACGGCTCCATGGCCGAGGCGGCGACAGCCCTCGGCTACGTGCCGTCCGCGGTCTCCCAGCACATCGCCGCGCTGGAGCGCGACCTGGGCATCGAACTGCTCGTCCGCCGCCCGGGCAGCCGGCTCATCCTGACCGCCGCCGGCCGCTCCCTCGCCCAGGCGGCCCGGACGCTCTTCGAGGCGACGGCCCGCTTCAGGGACACCGCCGACGGCATCGCCAACCGCGAGATCGCCGAACTGCGCGTCGGCGCCTACCCCAGCGCCGTGAGCCACCTGCTGCCCGGCGTCCTGACCGCTCTCCAGGCCGGCGACCGCGGCGCCGCCCGGATCCGCCTGGTCATCGTCGAGACCCACGAAGGACTGCCCAGGGTCACCTCGGGCGACCTCGATCTGCTCATCGCCTACCGGTATCTGCCCGAGGACCCGCCGGTCACCTCCCCCGAGTGGGAGATCACCTCCCTGGGGCACGAGCCACTGGTCCTCGTCGCGGGGCCGCAGCCGGGCCATCGCCCACTCGACCTGGCCGCATGCCTGGAAAGGGGATGGACCTCGGGGCATCCGCACAACCCCGATCGGCGTCTGCTGCGGCGCTGGGCCGGAGAACTGGGGATCTCCCCGGACGTCACGCTGGAGACCGAGGACCTGCACAGCATGCTCGCCATGATCAGAGCCGGCCTGGCCGTGGGCCTGATCCCCGTCACCCTGCTCGCCGAGGAGACCGGCCGGCCCACCGTCCAACGCGTCGCCCTGCCGCCGGAGTCCACACCGCTCCACCGCGAGGTCCTCGCCGTGAGCCGACCCGGCCTCCGGCCGCCGGTCATCGACGAACTGCTCGCGCTGCTCGCCGAGGCCTTGAAGGCCGTCCCGGCGTAGCGCCCGCGAGGCGGGCCGGGGCCGATGCCCCTCCCCGCCCGCATGTCACCGGCCGTCCGGGCTCTGCCGCCCCTCCGTCTCCTCCACGCCCGTCCCCCGGAAGATCGAGAACGCCTTGGTCAGGCTCTTCAGCGGCGAGGCGTTCTGCTTGGGTACCGCGGCCGTCGGCGGCGCCGCCGTGGGCGCCTGGGGCGAGCCGTTGCCCTTGGTCGCCTCGGCGAGGGCGGCGAGCGCCGACTCGGCCGCCTCCCGGTACAGGTCGCAGGACGCCGTCATGGCTTCGAGGGCCTTGGCGTACCGGGTCACCATGGCCCGGGCGTGCACCAGCTCCTCGTCCGGGGTGAGCAGGTGCCAGCCCTGGCGCAGCCGGGTCAGGACCTGCTCGGCGTCGGCCGGCATCGGCTGCGGCAGCGCCGCGAACTCCTTGATCCTGCCGAGGAGTTCGGTCGGCTCCGTGCCGTCCAGGAAGACATTGCGCACGGTGAAGTGGTCCGCCTCGTAGCCCGGAACCCGCTCTGCCGGGGCCAGGACGACGGCTCCACCGCGCGGGAGCCCCGCCCCCGCCTCCTTCTTGACCGCGAAGTCGGCGATCAGCGCCTGCTCCGGCGCGGCCCGGTGCTCGACCACCCGGTGACGCAGACTCGGCGGCAGGAACGCCGTGATCGGCTGCCGCCCCAGCACGTCCGGCGTCATCGCCTCGTGCACCACGACGTGGATGTACCAGCTCTGCCGCAGGCAGGCCCGCAGTACGCGGCGCAGCTCGTCGTCGTCCTTGGGCAGGTGGTTCGCCGCCCGCAGGCGTACGCCCGGCACCGTGTCGTGGTCGTCCCACGCGACCTGGTCGCTGTCGGGCCAGAACACGGTGGCGGGCGACGGCCAGTCCGCCTGCCACGCCCGCTCCGCCTCGGCGGCCAGGACCCAGCCGACGCTCTCACCGTCGGTACGGCGCGACTCGGGCTCGTACGTGGTCAGTTGCGCCCGCACCGTGACCCCGTCGCCGACGCGCCAGCGCGCCTCGAAGAGCCGACGGGCGGACGGGCCGGGGTCGGCGGACTCGTCCCGCGGGTACAGATCGGTGGAGCGGGCCGCCTCCACGGGGTCGAGGTCCAGGAAGTCGTCGATCACCTGGGCCGCCTTCAGCGCGATCAGGTTGCGCCGGACGTCCCGCTCGGGCTCGGGCCCGAGGTGGCGTCCGCGCCCGAGCCAGGCGGTGTCGGGGACGGGGGTCGGTGGAGTGCTGTTCTTGGCCATGGAACCGTTCGGTGGGTGAGCAGGGCGAGACCAGTATGGTCCGCCACCCGGGCGAGGGAGGCGATACCCCCGCGCCCGCCGTCACCGATCGAACGCCGGCCCGACCGGCAAGCGGCCCGATTCCCGGGTTGGGGGGCGTGCGGCGATCCCCTGCGCAACCACGTGCCGCCGGAATATGCCAACTTGCCTGCGGCGCCGTCGTTCGCTGTCCCATCGTGGAGGAGGGCGGCCCGCTCGGGCCGCCGCTCTGCGCCGCCGAGGAGGGATTCCCGCGATGTGCTGGAAGCGTGACGGATTCGAGTCGCACGAGGGCAAGGTCGGGGTGCTGCTCGCCGACGGCAGCGAGCCGGGGCCGGTCTACTTCGACATGGGCAGCGGTGCCTACTTCCACGAGTCGACGGACTGGTGGGTCTACACCGGCGACTCCCGCAGGCCGGCCGCGACGGCGATGCGGGGGAGCTGCGCGTGCGGGTGGCGCGGCGAACGGACCGTCCCGATCGACTGGAAGAAGATCAACCCCGACTACCCCCACGACTACGACGTCTCCGCGCCCGAGCGGGACTGGGAGGCCCACATGGACGACGTCGCGGCCCACGCGGTGAAACTGCCCGAGGACGTGGACACCCTGCTGAGCCGGCTGCAGGAGCGCCTCGACGAGCTCGTCGACGAACACC
The DNA here is from genome assembly GCF_041270065.1 of Streptomyces fradiae. NCBI lineage: Bacteria > Bacillati > Actinomycetota > Actinomycetes > Kitasatosporales > Streptomycetaceae > Streptomyces > Streptomyces fradiae. The sequence goes on from NZ_CP065958.1 coordinate 7,868,177, forward strand.
CGCTCGCCGTACTGAAGGCCGTCGGCGAACTCGAATCGGCCGCCGCCGTCTTCGGCCCCCTGGCCGGCCGGTTCATCACCGGCGGCCGGCAGGAGGCGATCTCCCAGGTCGCCACCGCCCTCGGCATGACCGAACAGGCCGCCGGTTCCCGCCTGCGGCACTACCAGCACCTCACCTTCTGACCGACGGCTACGACGGCGGTTCGGGCGGGAGCCGCCGCCGGGGCGCGAGCCCTTCCCGCCTGAAGGGAGCATGGTGGTGGGAGCCCAGGGGGCGAGAACGGAGGAGAGGCGTGACGTGAAGACGTTCGTGTTGATCCACGGTGCCGGAGATGTCGGCTGGTACTGGCACCTGGTCGAGGCCGAACTCCGGGCCCGCGGGCACGACGTGGTCGCTCCGGACCTCCCGGGCGACGACGACTCGCTGACCCTCGACGACTACGCCGACGCCGTGGTCGAGGCGGTCGGCGACCGCCACGGCCTCGTCGTCGTGGGCCAGTCGTTCGGCGCGTTCACCGCGCCGCTCGTCGCGGCACGCCGCCCCGTCGAGGCGCTGGTGCTGGTCGCCGGAATGATCCCCGAGCCGGGGGAGTCACCCGACCAGTGGTGGGGCGACACCGGCTACGCCGACGCCGTCAGGCGCCAGGCCGCCCGGGACGGCGGCCTCACCGGCAGTGACGACCCCTACGTCGCGTTCTACCACGACGTGCCCCGCCCACCGGCCGAGGAGGCGATGAGCAGGGAACGGGCACACCCTTCGCCGGCCGCGTCGGCCCAGCCCTGGCCGCTCGACACCTGGCCGGCCGTGCCGACGGGATGCGTCCTGTGCACGGAAGACCGCTTTCTGCCGCCCGACTTCCTGCGCCGGCTCGTGCGAGAACGCCTCGGTGTGGTCCCGTACGAGATCGCCGCGAGCCATTGCGTCGCGCTCAGCCGCCCCGTCGAGCTGGCCGACCTGCTGGTCGCCTGCCTGCCACCTGCCCCCGACGAGCCTCGACAACCCTTGAGGCCCATGCCATGATCACCGGATGACCGCTGTCCGAAAGGCCCATGCCGCGTAAGCGGCCCGGCGCGCTCCGCGCCCAGAACCAGATGCCCCGCCGGATGTACGGGAGCGCCGGCGCGCCCCCGCGTATCGACCGGCTTTCCGGCCGGACGGCGTCCGCGATCCACGCGGAAGAGTCCCGCCGCCCCCGCGACGAAGGCCTCGGACCCGGCGACACCCGCATCGCCCTGAAGTGCTTCCGGACCTTCCTGGCCCGACCGGGGCGCCCCCTGTACGTGCGCCGCACCGTCTGCGGCTGCGACGACTGCGAACTGGGCGAGAACGTGGCCGTGGCCCGCGACCTCCTCGCGCTGGTCCTGTCCCGGCTTCCGCCGCACCGTGCGCGCCGTGAACTGGCGGCCCTGGTAGCGGAGTTGGACGAGGAGCTGCGGCGCAGAACGCTGCCCGACCCCTTCGCGTACCGCCAGACCTGGCGCGGGGGAGGCTGGTGGCACGGCCGGATCTACGACGAGACCTGCCACCTCTGACCGACCCCGACCCCGACCCCACCCCGCTCAGACGTTCTGCTGCACGACACCCCGGGTGGAGAAGGGGACCGGGTCGCCCCCGGTGAAGTCGCCCGGCGGAATGCCCGGATGATGGCCCTCGTTCCCCGTGGGCTGGGCATCGCCGGCGCTGAGGGTGAGGCGGGAGACGATCCGGTACCGGTCGCCGCGGTAGAGCGAATGCACGTACTCCACCGCGCGGCCGCGGGTGTCCGTGGTGAGCCGCTCGAACAGCAGCGCGGGGGAGAGCTCGGGCACGTCGAGGAGTTCGGCCTCGGCGCGGGTGACGACGGTGGGTTCGATCGACTGCACCGCCTCGTCGACCTGGAGGCCGTGCCGGTCCCGCAGATGCTCGTAGAGGTCGCCCTGCTCCAGTTCCTCACTGGTCAGGCCCGGGGCCAGATCCGCCCGGACGTGCAGGTGCTCGATCGCCATGGGGGAGCCGTCCACGAGGCGCAGGCGGGCGACGTAGAGGATCTCGGCGGCGGGGGAGATGCGGAGCTTGCGGCTGACCCGGGCACCGGCGGGCAGGGTGCTGAACTCGAGCAGCCTGCTGGTCCACACCCCGCCGGCCCGCGGCAGGCTGAAGGCGTGCTGGTCGGAGACCAGCTCCTGGGTGATCTTCTCCGCCGCCACGAACATGCCCCGGCCGTGCTCGCGCACGAGCAGCCCGGCCACGACCAGCTCGTCGACCGCCGCCCTCAGCGTGGGGCGGGACACCCCGAGTTCGGAGCAGAGGGCGCGCTCGGACGGGATGGCGTCGCCGGGACGCCGCGCCTCGATGAGCTCGAGGATCGCGTCACGGACCCGCTCGCGCTTGAGCATCGCGCCAGAGGCTGCCGCGTCGATCTCCATACGGTGCTCTCGTTCGTCGTCGGTCGATGGCTTCTCTGGTCAACTATAACTGGTCAGCTGGTCAGGTTGCAGCAGTCGTGCAGGTCCCCTGGCCGGTCGGCCGCCTGGCCGCTTCTTCACACTCGCTGGCTCAAATGTCATCTCTGCTCCGGGGGTTGACGGCGACATTGGTCCATGCCACCTTCATCCCCGCACCAACTGGTAAAGACCCGGCGGCCGATTGGTCAGGTCGAACTTTACCTCCCGTTCTCAGGCTCCCCAGAGGTGAACCGTGAAGCACCGCCCCCTTGCCCTGCTCGGCGCCATGCTGCTGAGCACCGGACTCGTCGCCTGCTCCGCGTCCGGCGGCGGCGACTCCGAGGACCACGCCGGCGGACCGACCGTCCTCGACGTGTGGCTGATGCGCGACAGCGTGTCCGAGGCCTTCCAGAAGGAGTTCGAGGCCGGCTTCGAGAAGGCTCACCCGGAGATCGACGTCAAGATCCAGATCCAGGAGTGGGAGGGCATAGGCGAGAAGGTCACCGCCGCCCTGGCCAGCAACGACGCCCCCGACGTCATCGAGGTCGGCAACACCCAGGTCGCCCAGTACGCCCAGAGCGGCGGCCTCACCGACTTCACCGGCAAGGTCACCGAACTCGGCGGCGAGTTCTGGCTCAAGGGCCTCGCCGAACCCGGATCCTGGGAGGGCCGGCAGTACGGCATCCCGTACTACGCCGCCAACCGCGTCGTCATCTACCGCACCGACCTGTTCCAGCAGGCGGGCATCGACGCCACGAAGATCAAGACACGTGACCAGTGGCTCGCCGCCACCGAGAAGCTCAACAGCAACGGCACGCAGGGCATCTACCTCCCCGGCCAGAACTGGTTCACCCTCGCCGGCTTCGTCTGGGACGAGGGCGGCGACCTCGCCGTCCAGGACGGCACCACCTGGAAGGGCGGCCTCGACAGCCCCGAAGCGCTCCGCGCCATGGAGTTCTACAAGCGGCTCCAGGCCCTCGGCAAGGGCCCCAAGGACTCCGACGAGTCCCGCCCGCTCCAGGCCGAGGTCGTGGCCAAGGGACAGATCGCCCAGGTCATCGCCGCCCCCGGCGGAGCCAACGTCATCACCCAGAGCAACCCCGCCCTCAAGGGCAAGCTCGGCTTCTTCCCCATCCCCGGCAAGACCGCCGACACCCCCGGCGCCGTGTTCACCGGCGGCTCCGACCTCGTCGTGCCCGCCGTCGCCGCGCATCAGCAGGAGGCGTACACCTTCATCAAGGAGCTCACCGGCGAGGAGTGGCAGAAGAAGCTCGCCCTGGCGATGAGCTACGTCCCCAACAAGACCAACCTGGCGGCCGCCGTCGGCTCCGACCCCGGCGCGGCGGCCATGGCGGCCGGCGCCGTCAACGGGCACGCCACGCCCAACACCCCGCAGTGGGCGGCGGTCGAGGCCAAGAACCCCATCAAGGACTACATGACCGCCGTGCTCATCGGCCGCGACGCGAAGTCCGAGGCCGCCAAGGCGTCCCGGTCCATCACCACCACGCTGAACAGCGGTTCCTGACCGATGCCCGCCGCCAGGTCCTCCCGGCGCCCGCCCCGCAGACGCCCGCTCACCCTCGGCCCCTACCTGCTGATCGCACCGGCGGTCCTGGGCATGCTCTACCTCCTGCTCTATCCGTTCGGCCGCGCCCTGCTCATCTCCTTCCAGGACTTCCGGCTGCGCGAACTGATCAGGGGCCACGCCGAGTTCGTGGGTCTGCGCAACTACCAGACCCTGTGGGCCGACCCCAGATTCTGGGCCGTCGTCCGCCGCACCTTCCTCTTCATGGCCGTCAACGTGATCACCATCGTGATCCTCTCCACCCTGGTCGCCCTGATGATCGAACGGCTCGGCAGGACCGGCCGGGCCGTGGTCCTGAGCTCACTGGTCCTGGTGTGGGCGGTGCCCGTCGTGGCCGCCACCACCGTCTTCCAGTGGCTGTTCCACTCCGAGTTCGGCATCGTCAACGAAACCCTCACCGACCTCGGCTTCACCTCCTTCGAGGGCTACACCTGGTTCGCCGACGGCAGCGCCGCGTTCACCATCCTGGTCGTCCTCATCGTCTGGCAGTCGGTGCCGTTCGCCGCCATCACCCTCTACTCGGCCCTCACCACCGTGCCCGAGGAGCTCTACGAATCCGCCCGCCTCGACGGCGCCGGCGCCCTGCGGATCTTCCGCTCCGTGACCTTCCCCCTCGTGCGACCGATCTTCATGCTGGTGGTCTCCCTGGAGGTGATCTGGACCTTCAAGGCCTTCGTCCAGATCTGGGTGATGACCCGCGGCGGGCCGGGCGACGCGACCACGATCCTTCCGGTGTACGCCGTACAGACCGCACTCGCCAACCAGCGCTACGACCTGGGATCGGCCGCCTCCATGGTCACCGTCCTGCTCATGAGCGGCGTCCTCGTCCTCTACTTCCGCCAACTGTTCCGCCAGGAAGGGGAGCACCTGTGACCCCTGTGACCCCTGTGACCCCTGTGACCCTTGTGCCCGCCACCCGCAGGCCCGCCCTGCGACGCGCCCTGCGCCGGCTCCCGCTTCATGCGTCGGCCACGCTGACCGTGGCGATCTGCCTCTTCCCCGTGTACTGGATGGTCACCACCGCCCTCAAGCCGTCCCGGGACATCCAGTCCTACGAACCCCGCCTCTTCCCCTCGGAATGGACCCTCGACCACTTCCGCGCGGCGGTCCGGGCCGACCACTTCGCCCTGTTCTGGCGCAACAGCATCCTGGTCACCCTCGGCGCCGTACTCCTGGCCCTGGTCGTCGCCCTCGGCGCGGCATACGCGGTCGCGAGGCTGCGCTGGCGCGGCCGCAGGCAGTTCATGCTGGCGGTGTTCATCGCCCAGATGGCGCCGTGGGAATCACTGATCATCCCCATCTACATCATCTCCCGCGACACCGGCATGCTCGACCGGCTGCCCACCCTCACCCTGATCTACTTCATGATCACCCTGCCGTTCACCGTGGTGGTCCTCCGCGGCTTCATCGCCGGCATACCACCCGAACTGGAAGAGGCGGCGCAGGTCGACGGCTGCACCCGGGTGGGCGCCTTCCGCCGGGTCGCGTTCCCCCTGCTCGCCCCCGGCCTGATGGCCACCTCGCTCTTCGGATTCATCACCGCCTGGAACGAGTTCACCTACGCCAACTTCCTCATCATCAAACAGCAGGACAGCCGCACCCTGCCCGTCTGGCTCTCCTCCTTCCAGACGACCTTCGGCACGGACTGGGGCGCCACCATGGCGGCCTCCACGCTCTTCGCACTGCCCGCACTGATCGTCTTCCTCGCCCTGCAGCGCCATGTGACCTCCGGCCTCACCGCCGGAGGAGTCAAGGGCTAGGGGGTGTCTCGCCGATCTTGCCGGGCTCGCGACGCCTGGCACCGCGCCTCGCCGCGTTGTCGTCGGTCGGCAACGCTCCGCGTTGACTCCCTCCTCCGCCTTGCGATCCACGGCACTGGGGGTACCACCCAGGCGAAGCTCTGGGGGAGCCGCTCGCTGATCCGGCCTGATCGGCAAGACACCCCCTAGGCCGACAGCCAGGGCCCGTCCGGCACCTCCGCACCACCCCGCCCGCCCGCGCCCCGTCGAACTCCGGGAGACACGTCCCGTGGACCTGCTCAACCACGCACCCCCACGCCCCGATCGCGCCCTCGTCCCCCGCCCGAGCCGGCTCGCCGCCCGTCCCGGCCGATTCCGCCTCGACCACACCACCCGGCTGCGCGTCGCCCCCGGCGCCGAAGGCGCGGCCGATCTGCTGCGCACGTATCTCGCGCCCGTCACCGGACCGGGCCGTCTGGAGCACGCCGAGGACGGCGCCTTCGTCCTCGCTCTCGATCCCGCCCTGACAGGCCTTGGAGAGGAGGGGTACGGACTGACCGTCAGCTCCGGCGGAGTGCTCATGCGCGCCGCCCGCCCGACCGGACTGCTGCGCGGCGTCCAGACGGTACGTCAGCTCCTGCCGTACGAAGCCCTGTCGGCGCCGTACGGGCAGGGGGCGGAGCGGCGGGCCGGGCAGCGGGCCGGGCGGGGCGCCGAGCTGCCGGGCGTGGAGATCACGGACGTACCCGCGCACCCCTGGCGCGGCATGCTGCTCGACGTCGCCCGCCACTTCCAGCCCGTGTCCTACCTGCGCCGCTTCGTCGACCTCCTCGCCCTGCACAAGCTGAACGTCCTCCAGCTGCACCTCACCGACGACCAGGGCTGGCGGATGCCGGTCGACGCCTACCCCCGGCTCACCGAGATCGGCGGCCGGCGCGCACAGTCGATGGTCGGCCCCGCCGGCAGCGAGCAATTCGACGGACGTCCGCACGGCGGCTCGTACACCCACGCCGAACTCGCCGGCCTCGTCGCCTACGCCGCCGCACGCGGTGTCACCGTGGTACCCGAGGTCGGGGTCCCCGGGCACGTACGGGCCGCGCTCGCCGCCTACCCCGAACTCGGCAACCACCCGGACACGCGCCTCGACGTGTGGACGCACTGGGGCGTCTGCCCCAACGTGCTCGGCGTCGGCGACCACGTCCTCGACTTCTTCCGCACCGTCCTCGACGAGGTGATGGACCTCTTCCCCTCGCCGTACATCCACATCGGCGGCGACGAAGTCCCCACGGCCGAATGGGAGTCCAGCCCGGCCGCCGTCGCCCGCGCCGCACGGGAGGGGCTGTCCGGTCCGCGGGAGCTGCACAGCTGGTTCATGGCGAGCATGGCCGACCATGTCGTACGGGCCGGCCGGCGCCCGGTCGCCTGGGCCGAGGACGCCACCACCCTGCCCCTGACCTGCACGGTGATCAGCTGGCGTACCCCACGACACGCCTGGGCGGCGGCCCGCCGGGGACACGACGTCATCCACGCCGACCACCGCTCGACCTACTTCGACTACGCACGCGCCCCCGGCCCCGGTGAACCCCCCGCCCAGCCGGGCCACACCCTCGGCCTGCGGACCGTGTACGGCGTGGACCTCGTCCCGCCGGCCGGCGAGCCGCCGCTCTCCGGGAGGGTCCTGGGCACCCAGGGCCAGCTGTGGACCGAGTTCGTGCCCACTCCCGCGCACATCGAATACCTCACCTACCCCCGCCTGTGCGCCCTCGCCGAGCGGGCGTGGGCCCCCACCGGCGACTGGCGGGACTTCCGGACCCGGCTCGACGGCCACCGGGCGCGGCTCACCTCACTCGGCGTCCCGCACGACACGCTCCCGAACCGGCCCGCACCCGCCCCCGCATGACGAAACGTCCCGCCGCTCCACCCGCACACCCCCACGAACCCTCCCGCGGAGCGCGGGAGCGAACGAAGAACGAAAGGAAACGCCGGATGAGTACCCGGAGCACCAGCCGTACCACCAGCCGCAGCGCCCGTGCGGCCCTCGCCCTCATCGCCCTCGTCGGCAGCGCCGCCCTGGCCACCCTGCCCCTCACCACCGCCTCCGCCGCCTCGGGCGACGGACTCGCCGTCCAGTACCGCACCAGCGCCACCGGCGCCACCGCCGACCAGACCGAGCCGTGGCTCAAGCTGCGCAACACCGGCACCACCACCGTCCAGCTCAGCCAGGTCAAGATCCGCTACTACTTCAAGGCCGACTCCCCGACCGCCACCTACCGCTTCGCCTGTTCCTGGGCGGTCAAGGGCTGCTCCGTCATCACGGGCACCTTCGGCACGCTCGCGAACCCGACCGCCACGGCCGACCGCTACCTGGAGATCGGCTTCACCCCGGGGGCCGGCACCCTCGCCCCCGGCGCCGACACCGGCGACATGCAGCTGCGCTTCTACCAGTCCACCTGGCAGACCCTGACCCAGAGCGACGACTACTCCTTCAGCGGCACCCAGCTCGCCTACGCCGACTGGACCAAGGTCACCGCCCAGATCGCCGGAACGAACGTATGGGGCACCGCCCCCGCCGGGAACGAGCCGACCGACCCGCCCACCCCCACCGACCCGCCGACCCCGACCGACCCGCCCACCGGCAGCGGCCAGACCCTCTTCGACGACTTCTCCTACGCCTCGCACACCGACCCGGCCCTCGCCGGCCACGGCTGGAACGTGCGCTCCAACTCCGGCGGCCCCGGTGTCCCCGGCGCCACCTGGGACCCGTCCAAGGTCACCTTCGTCAACCAGAGCGGCAACACGGTGATGAACCTGGAGACCTCCAGCGCCGGCACCGGCTCCACCACCACGCACACCGAAGTCCTCACCAAGGCCACGAAGTTCAAGAACGGCACCTACGCGGCCCGGGTGAAGTTCTCCGACGCGCCGAAGTACGGCCCCGACGGTGACCGCATCGTCCAGACCTTCTTCACCATCAACGACCTCAAGGCCCCGATGGCCGACGACTACGCCGAGTACGACTTCGAGTACCTGCCCAACGGCGGCTGGGGCGAGCCCGCGAACATCCTGTACACGACCTCCTGGGAGACCTACAACCCCGACCCCTGGCAGGCCGTCAATCAGCACAGCGAGAGCCGGCAGAGCTTCGCCGGCTGGCACGATCTCGTCGTCACCATCGACGACAGCAGGATCACCTACTACATCGACGGCGCCGTCTTCGGCACCCACGACGCCGCCTACCTGCCCGAACGGCCCATGTCCATCAACTTCAACCAGTGGCTGATCGACCTCAACGGCCAGCCGTCCACCACGCCGCGCGCCTACGACCAGCAGGTCGACTACGTCCTGCACGTCAAGGACCAGGTCCTCACCCCGGCCCAGGTCACCGCCAAGATCGCCGCCCTGCGCAGCGCCGGCACGACCTTCGTCGACGAGGTGCCCGCCTCCTGACCGAGGCCGGCCCACCGGGCCGCTCCGGCCGTACGGGTGCCAGGAACCGTACGGCCGGAGCGGCCCCGCACCGTCACGCGGGCCGGGCCCCGAGGTGGCGCAGCGCGGACGCCGCCGCCCCCGCACCGCACATGCCGTGCGCCCCCGGACCGGGCGGAGTCGCCGCCGAGCACAGGAACACGCCGGGCACACCCGTGGCGTACGGGTCGAACGCCGGACGCGGGCCGAGCAGCAGCTGAGGGATCGTCTTGGCCCCGGTGATGATGTCGCCGCCGGCGAAATTGGGGTTGCCGGCGGCGAAGTCCAAGGGCCGGGTGACCCGCATGCCCACGACCCGTTCACGGACACCGGGCGCGAACCGCTCAAGCTGTCCGAGGATCGCCTCGGTCGCGTTCCCGTCGTACCCGTGCGGCACATGGGCGTACGTGAACACGGGGTGGACGTCGCCCGCCGAGCGCGAGGGGTCGGCCAGATACTGCTGGCCGACAAGCACGAAGGGCCGCTCCGGCATCCGCCCGGCCACCACCTCCCGCTCCAGACCGGCCACTTCCGCGAGCGGGCCGCCGAGGTGGACGGTGACGGCGCGGCGGGACGGCTCGTTCGTCCAGGGCACTCCGCCCTCCACCGCCAGGTCCAGCTTGAACGCGCCCGGCGCGCGCCGGAAACGCCGGTAAGCACGCCGTACCCGCCCCGGCAGCCGGTCACCGTAGAGGGCGGCCACCTGGCCCGGATCGAGGTCGAGCAGCGTCACGTCGGCGGGCGGGATCTGCGCGGCGTCGGTGACGCGCACCCCCGTCCGGACCACGCCGCCGTACGCGCGCAGCGCGCCCTCCAGGGCAGCGGCGATGGACCGCGAGCCGCCTTCCGCCACGGCCCAGCCGGCCGCGTGCCCGGCGGTGAGGATGCCCAGCGGGATCGCCGAGGTGAACGGGCGGGACAGCGGGCGGAAGTTGTGCGCCGCCACGCCCGCCCACAGCGCCCGCGCCTGCGGGGTGCCGAAGAGCCGGGCGAGGACCGTGGCCGGCAGCGCGGTCGGCAGACCGAAGCGGGCCAGCAGCAACGGGTGCGCCGGGACCCGCAGCAGGGGCCCCATCGTGTCCTCGGCGAGCGCGTCCCAGGCCCGTACCGACGGGGCGAACAGGGCCCGGTAGCGGTCGCCGTCGGTACCGCCGAGCAGACGGGCGGTCTCCTCGACGGAACGCAGCAGGACCCCGGCGCTGCCGTCGTCGAGCGGATGGGTGCAGTCGACGTCCGCCGTCCGCCAGCGCAGGCCGTGCCGTTCGAGTCCGAGCGCGCGCAGCGCGGGGGAGGTGACGGCCATCGGATGGATGGCCGAGCAGTGGTCGTGCAGCAGCCCGGGGACGATGGCCTCGTGGCTGCGGGTGCCGCCGCCGACCTCGTCCGCGGCCTCCAGAAGCGTGACGTCCAGGCCCTCCTTCGCGAGGAGGGCCGCGGCGGCGAGCCCGTTGGGCCCGCCGCCGACGATGACGGCGGAGGTCATGACGCGGTGTCCAGATCTATGGGTGCCACGGCGGAGGGGCGCCGGCCGCGGCGGGTGCAGCGACCGTACATCGTAGACCGGGTGCTCCGTGCCGCCGGTGGGCCACGGCCGGCGGTCCGCTCGCCAGCAGGCCGGGGAGCAGCCGCGCGTCTGAGCTCCGCGCGCACCGGCGCGCCGCCCGCGGCGGTCACACGCGGTGCCGGCCGTCCGTCGCGTCTCTCTACCTCACCGACCCGGGGCGCCGTGCCGTCTTCGTCGACGCTGTGCGTGAGGTGAACCCGAAGGCCGACACGGAACTGCTGCACGTACGCCGGAGGCGAAGTCCCGGCAGCGGCTCAGGAAGGAGATGACGGCGCTCGTCAGCCGCAAGGAGCTGCCCTTCAATGTCGAGATGGCGAGCAGCACGGTCGACGGCGGCGCGATCGACCTCGGCGTGGACGACGCGATGGCCGCGCGGGAGTACCTCGCCCGGCCCGCCGTCGCGAAGCAGCTCACGCAGGCCGGGTCCACGCCGGTCCGGGTCCGGCAGTCGCCCGCGATGGTGCCGCTGAGCGGCCGGTGGGACGACACCTCGGCGTTCCACGCGGGGGCGGCGCCCACATCTTCGGCAGCGCCGGCGTCCCGCACAACGGCGGCGCCGTCGCGCGGACCGGCGACAGCGGCGGCCCCGTGATCACGATCAACGACCCGAACTCCCGGCAGCCCGGATCCGGTCCGGCCGTACGGAGCGGGCGAGGCCCGCCCCGTACGGCCTCACGTCACTTGAGGTACGGTCCGGCCGTGCCGATCCTGCCGGGGCCGTTCAGGACGTACACCCGCAGGTTGCCCTTGCCGGGTGCGGCGACGGTGAGACTGCCGTTCGTGACGGTGCGGACGTCGCCGGTGACGGCGTCGGTGTACGTGCCGTTCGGGATGCCCGCGAAGGTGGCGCCGCCCGAGACCGTGACGAGCGCGAAGCTGTCCGTCGAGCCGCTGGTGTAGCGGCGCTTGAACGCCATGCCGCCCGAGACGCCCTCGGTGGAGTACTGGCCCATCTGCAGCGCGGGGATGGCGCGGCGGATCTGGTTGAGCCGCTGCACGTGCCGCACCAGGGGCTGCTGGAGGGTGGTCGCGACCTGACCGCTCGCCGCGGAGACCTGGGAGAAGTCGGAGGCGGTGACGGAGCCGGCGACATGGTCGCCGAAGTAGGCGCGGCCGGTGTCGGCGAGCGGGCAGGTGGGCCCGCAGTCGATCTTCTTGCCCTTCTGGAACTCGATCTCGGACCCGTAGTACAGCGTCGGGATGCCGCGGAAGGTCCACATCAGGGACATGTTCTCGGCCCAGGCGTCGGTGCCGCCCGCGTACCGCTCGCTCGACTTGTTGGGGCCGTAGTCGTGGCTGTCGACGTAGACGACGTTGTAGGTGGCGTCGTTGTAACTGTCGTCGGAGTCCTTGCCGTTGGAGAAGGCGTTCTGCGCGTCACCGAAGTTCATGTGCATGCGCATATCGATGACGTTCATGCCGGAGAACCGGCTGTGGTCGGGCGAGTGGTAGCTGTTGCCGTTCAGGAAGGCGTTGGTGGAGGTGGGCTGGTTGCCGGTGCCCTGCTGCTGCTCGTAGTCGTACATCTCGAGCGCCGCCTTGGTGTCGTCGGCGTCGTACTCCTTGCGCTCCTTCCAGGTGTAGAACTGCGCCGAGTGATTGACCGAGCCGCGGTTCCACTTGTCGTTGACGAAGGCGGCGACCTCCCCGAAGACGAAGAAGTTCGCGGCCGCCTCGGCGCCGTGGCGCTGGGCGACCCGCTCCTGGATGGCGGGCAGGAAGCGGCGGTTCCAGGTGGTGCGGGGGATGTGCACGGCTGTGTCGACGCGGAAGCCGTCGACGCCCATGTCGATGTACTTGTCGTACGCGCCGATCAGGTAGTTCTGGACGGCCGGGTTCTCGGTGTTGAAGTCGGCCAGGTCCTCGTGCAGCCAGCAGGAGCGGGAGTCCTCGCCCTCCCAGTTGCCGATCCAGCACTGGTGGTAGAGCTCCCTGGGAAACATGCCCGAAGTGGGGCTCGGCCACTGGCAGTTGTAGAGGGTGTAGCCCTCGGCGCTCTTTCCTCCGGTCGGCTTGCCCCAGTTCACGCAGGTGTTGCCGGCCGGCTCGGCGGTCGACCACAGGTCGCCGTTGTAGTACGACTTCCCGGTCTTGGCGTCGATGGTCAGGCCGTCGTACTCGAAGCCGGGCTGCTGCTCGTCGTAGTACCAGCTCCACTGGCTGTCCCGCACGCCGTACACGGTCGGCACGAACAGACCCTTGGCGCCCCAGCGGGAGGAGTGATTGTAGACGACGTCCTGGTAGATCTTCATGCCCTTGGCGTGGGCCGCGTCGATGAGGTCCTGGTAGGAGGCGCCGGCGGACTCCAGGCGCGGGTCGACCTTGTAGAAGTCCCAGCCGTGGTAGCCGTGGTAGTCGTAGTCCGAGCGGTTGAGGACCACCGGCGTGATCCATATCGCCGAGAAGCCGAGGCCCTTGACGTAGTCCAGCTTCTGGATGAGGCCCTTGAAGTCACCGCGGAACATGGGGTCGTCGTTGGCCGCGTTGCCCGACTTCACGTGCTGGCTGCCGCCCCGGTTGTTCGACGGGTCGCCGTCGTTGAAGCGGGCGGTGAGGACGAAGTAGATGGGGTCCTTGCGCGGGTCGGTGCCCAGCGGCTTCCCGGGCGCGGGCGTGGCGGGCTTGTCGCCGGTGGTGGCGGTCGCCGGGGCCGAGGCGGCGGAGACGTTCCCGGCGGCGTCCACGGCCTTCACCGTGTAGGTGTACGTGGTGCGTTCGGCGAGCCCGGTGTCGGTGTACACGGTGGAGCCGACGTCGGTCACGACCGTGCTGCCGCTGCCGCCGGTCCGGGTGACCTGGTACGCGGTGACGCCCCGGTCGTCGGTGGCGGGGTCCCAGCCGAGCAGTACGGAGACGCCGTCGGCGGCGGCGGTCACCCGGGCCGGGGCGGTCGGGGCCTGGGTGTCGGGCGGGGCGGCGGCGCAGGGGTCGGCGGCGTTCGCCGTCACCACCCGGTTGCGCACGGTGGAGACGCCCGTGCCGATGGTGTAGTCGGAGCCGCCGTTGTTGTCCCAGGTGCCGTTGCCGTTGTTGAAGGCGGCCTTGAGCGAGGCGGCCGTCCCGAGGTCGATCTCCCGCTTCCACCAGCCGGCGCAGGCGGCTTGCATGCCGACGCCGGGCACGGCGGTCCAGGCGCCGCCCGCGGGCTGGTAGTGGATGTTGGCGGTGGACCAGCCGAGGGCCTCGGTGGAGTAGTAGACGGTCGCCTTCGCGGCGGGGGCGGGGGTGGTGTCCGCGCAGGGGTCGGAGTGGGCGACGACGCCGTCCTTGACGGTGATGTTCCCGGTCCCCAGGGCGTAGTCCTGGCCGCCGTTGTTGTCCCAGGTGCCGCTGCCGTTGTTGAAGGTGGCCTTCAGCCCGGCGGCCGAGCCGAGGCTGACGGTCTTCTTCACCCAGTCGGTACAGGCGGGTTCCATGGCGACACCGGGCACGGTGGTCCAGGAGCCGCCGTCGGGGGCGTAATGCAGGTTGTAGGCGGCCCAGTTCTTCGTCCGCGTCCAGTAGAAGACCGTCGCGGTGTTCTCCGCGACGGCCGCGGCGGGGGCCGTACGGGGTGCGGGTTCGCCGGGCGGCGCGGCGAGCAGGCCGAACAGGCTGGCGGCCACGGCCAGGACGGCCACCGAACGCGCCGGCGGCGGAAGGGGTGTGCGGCTCATCGGAATCTCCAGGCGGAGGTGCGTCCCCTGTGGGCTGGTTGGTCGAGGATGGGGATCAGCCCGTTGGAAACACGATCGGAAAGTTTCTGAAATCTCTTGCGTCGGGCGGAAGTTACCGCCCCCGTGCCTGGAGGTAAAGCCCCTAGGGTGGGTGGACATGACGAGAGTTGCGGTAGTGGGCGTGGGAGCGGTGGGCGGCGTCGTGGCCGCGGGTCTGATGTCGACCGGGCGGCTGGACGTGACCGCCTGCGTACGTTCACCGCTGGGCAGGCTGCGCATCGAACGGCCCGACGGGTCGGCCCTGGAGACGTCCGTCTCCGAGGCCACCGACCCCGCCGAACTGTCGCCCGTGGAATGGGTCGTACTGGCGACCAAGGCCCATCAGACCCCCGCGGCGTCCCCCTGGCTCAGCCGCCTCTGCGGCCCGACCACCCGCGTTGCGGTACTCCAGAACGGCGTGGAACACCGCGAACGCGTCGCCCCCCTGGCCGGCCCCGCCCGCATCGTTCCGGCCGTGGTCGAGATCTCGGCCGAGTCGCGACACCGCGGTCAGGTGCGGCTGTTCGGCCCCCTGCGGCTCACCGTCCCGGGCGCCGACGACGGCGCCGACTTCGCGGCCCTGTGCCAGGGCAGCGGTATCGAGGTCACGCCGGTCGACGACTTCGTCACCGCCGCCTGGGCGAAACTCTGCCTGAATGCCGCGAACGGCGCCGTGACCGCCCTCACGATGCACCGCATGCCGGTCTTCGCCCACCCACGCATCGCCCAACTCGGCCGCGCCCTGGTGGAGGAGGCCCGCCAGGTCGCGCTGGCCTCGGGCGCCCACCTCCCCGCCGACCTCGCCGACCAGGTCCTCACCCGTTTGCGGTCGATGCCGCCCGAGTCCGGCAGCAGCATGCTGTGGGACCGCCTGGCCGGCCGCCAGACGGAGTACGACGCCCGCAACGGCGCAGTGGTCCGCGCCGGCGCCCGCCACGGCATCCCGACCCCGTACAACGAGACCGTCACCGCCCTCCTGGAAGCCGCGAGCGCACCGGGAAACCCTTCGTAGCGTCCGCTGGGGGAGACGGCGATGAGCCCCGGCGTACGGCCTGGCGCCGCGATCTCCGACCACGCGGCGCTCGCGACACCCGCCAGGGAGCCCACCAACACCTCGCCGGCTGGTGCGGGCCGATATCCACAGCCGCC